>JAAYYB010000076.1 GCA_012515615.1 Fibrobacter sp. | reverse complement strand
TGGGATGATAAGGCTTGAAGGCGGCGCAGGTCTTATCGACAAGGTGATAAGATCAAGACGCCTGAAAGCCTTAGCGCTCAACAGGTTACGGTTTTTTGCCTCATCCAACTGCGATTTTTAGGTTTAAGCTTCCAAATTGGAATCTTAAAGAATCGGCTTCGGCGAGGCAGGTAAGACTGGAGTCTTCAAACAGGCTGGAGCGAAAGAGGGGGCACCCTCTTCCAAAAACTCCATATTCCTGTTTATTACCTAAATTGGGGGAGTCAATTTCCAGGCATATTACTTATTTATTTTATGTTATTCTATTCTGTCCACAATTCTTTATCAATCACCGATTTGAACCTCTCCAGAATACCTTCCTGAACGATCCAGTTATCATATTGCCCTGAGCCAACTTTGTTGCAAAGGATTGCAAAAGAATAGGTCTTTTCCGGCAGAAGAATATATCCGGCAAGAGTGTGCACCGATAGAGAGTTAAGCGTACCGGTTTTAGCTCTTACAATCCCTTTAAGCTTAGAATTTTTGAATCTGCTCTTGAGTGTTCCGTCGACTCCTGCAACCGACAGCGCTCTTATATACTCGGGAGAGTAAGATTTCTGTTTATTTACATGAGAAAGCAGTTCCGCAATCTGCATTGCGCTGATCCGGTTGAGATTTCCCATCCCTGAGCCATTGTGAATAACCGGTTTTCCTGGCAGTTTGCACTTATCCCACCATGAGAGCACCCCGGCGGTCCCCTTTTCCCAGGAACCCGGACCGCTGCCTGAAGCAGCCAGAGTCTTAAGCACCATCTCTGCAGCGAAATTACTGGAGTACTTAAACATATGATCTATAAAAGTGGGCAGAGGTTCAGATGTAAACTCGTAGAAGGGCTTCGCCGCGGCAAGATTTCCAGGGACTGTCCCGTGGAGCATTTTCCCGTTAATTGAGATGCCGTACTCACTGAAAAGGCTCATAAGAGCTCCGCCAAAGGCCTGCCAGGTCTGCCAGACTTTCCGGTAAGTGTATTTTGGGCTTTCTTCAAGAGACATGCTTCCGTTTACAATAATATTGGTCCCTTCTGTAGTAGGGACCGTCCTGATATCAATAGAGGAGCTTTTACCGATGGCGGTCTTTGCTGATGAGACCACCTTAATACCCTGAATTCTTGGAAAAACATCAACATGCACCGGAGATCCGGCAATACTGCCTGACCTATGGTGAATCGCAAGAGAGCTGAAACTGGCGCTCAGTGCGCTTATAAGCGGCTGGTAGGCCCTGCTTGAGCTGTCCTCATCGAACCCGGGCCCCACAGTAACAGAGTCAAAGAAGTTATCATCCAGAACCAGATTTCCGGTAACTGTCCGCAAGCCAAGATGATACAGGTGCTGAACAAAGAGCCATAGCCGCTCGGCAGAGAAACCCGGGTCCCCCCCGCCCTGGATATAGAGATTTCCATTTACTATCCCGCTGTCGGGGTTAAAGGTTCCATCGATAAAAACTCTGGTTTTAAAACAGAAGTCATTTCCCAGTATTTCAAGTGCAGCGGCACCAGTAACAAGTTTTGAAACCGATGCAGGATTGAGCATCTCATCGCCGTTTATGGAAACAACAACGGAATCTCTGTCGAGGTCCTTTATTACGACTCCGATTCCTTTGCCGGTATATTTTCTGGATTGCAGGTAATTCTCAACACCCTTCTGCACAGAATCACTGGAAATAGCTGCGGCCTCACTGATCAAAACGCAGGATATTATAAACGCAGCAAACCTGTACATCGGGAACCTCCTGACCTTTTTACTTTATTTTTTGTTTTCATATCTGTTTTCAAAAACCTATTTTAAAGAAATCATTTGAACAGGAATAAATCCAGTTTTTTCTAAACATTTTGAGGAGAACTCTATGCCAAGGTACGCAATCGCTTTTATTGCTCCGGCCCAAACAGCACAATTGCGCCACAAAATTCTGGAAGGCGAAAGCAAGGATGTCGTACTTCGTTCATTCTTTAATGATGAAGCAAGCGAGTTCTACTCTAATGATGAGCAGGGATTCCATTACTTCAAAGAAGATTTCTATGATGAGAACTCTTCTTCAGGAAGCATACTCGAGATATAGTCGGCAGACCACAACAGGTTTCTGTCACTTGCCTCTGTAAGCTTCCCGGCAGCACTTTTTCTTTTCTAAATAATTACTTAAGTGATCGTGCTACGTTGAAAAGGTCAAAAAACATCTTTTCACGTGGAATTCCTTTTTTCTCAAGGATATTAATACATCCCTCTATCATCGCCGGTCTGCCACAAAGATAAGCCTCATACCGGCTCAGATCACCTGTCATATCTCTGTCTACAAGCTCTGTAACAAGCCCCCGCGCTCCCTGCCATTCACTATCCTGCGGTTCACGCGATAAGGTTGGAACAAACCTGAATTCAGGTATCCGGCTCTCAAGATTTCTCATTTCATCAGAATAAAACAGATCCCTATGAGTAGTGGCGCCAAAATAGAAAACTGCCTTCCTTGAGATTCCATTATCGGCCATAGTCTTTAATATTGACCTTACAGGCGCCATCCCGCTGCCCCCGGCAATAAAGAGCATCGGGTTTTCGCTGTTTTGAATGTAAAAATTCCCCCTTGGCCCACTGAACCTGACCTCCTGTCCCTCTTCCAGGATATTGAATATCCATGGGGTACAGATACCATCCGGATTAAGTCGTATATTCAGTTCTATATAGGTTTTTTCTCTATTTGAAGATGCAATAGAAAACGGACGCATCACCGGTTTATTGCCCCCATAGGACGGAACTTTCAGCAGAATGTACTGGCCCGGAAGAAATGAGATGTTATCAGGTGATACAAGCTCAAGTCGCAGCTCGACGATATCTTTTGTCAGGAGATTTTTACCTGCAACTCTGGAGATAAAATCCTGTGATGTAAGGAACTCCGGAGGAAGTTGAACTTTCATCGTTTCACGGGTGGTTATCTGACAGCTTAGACGAATACCTCCGGCGCGTTCAGATTCAGTCAACCTGTTCAGCTCAGCCTGAGTATACGGCCCGCAATCACTCAGCATCTTAACCTTGCACAAACCGCATGTCCCCTTGTTTCCACAAGCAGAAGGGAGATGAATCCCCTGCGATTTCAGCACGTCAATGAGCTTCTGATCATCTTCAACGGTCAACTGCCTGGTCCCGCGGTTAATGTCTATTGTGGCCATAATCTCTGCTCCGCAATGAGGATTAGGTGATTATTACTCTGGAACTTCACAACTCCTGAATACAGCGGTCAACTAAGATTTGATTATCAAAAATTATTCCCTGTGATGTATTCAGAAATTTCTTTAAAAATAAGATGCTTAGTTGAAGAAAACCAGCCATATCTGCATCAGCCCGTTTTTTGAAAATCACACATTTTGAAGGATGAATACTTTAAATTTCACACTTCGATTAGATTAAACAAATCTGTTAGTGCGCACTTTCAGTGCTTTATGAATTTACGCGCTTTGGATTGATTTACCAGGGCGTTGCCCTTCGCTGGGCTAATTCAGCCATTCAGGCTGCTCAGGATACCACAAACCTCACACTTCGATTCGATACTCAGTGTGAGCGGTTGTGCTGTTTGTAAGTAAGAATAAGAGGCCTTTTCCGAACCCTATTTTTTTCTCTGTGTCTCTGTGGTGACTATTTTTTTCTCTGTGCCTCTGTGGTGAATTCTCCTATTCCTATCTGCGGCTCTGCGTGAGCAGTATTGCCCTTTGTTCACCGTACCACCATTGTAAAATAGAGCAGGACAACGGTCCCAAGAACTATCCGGTAATAGGCAAAAGGCTTGAAATTATTCTTCCGTATATAGTTCATAAACAATGCGATCACCGCCCAGGCAACGACAAACGATACAAAAAAGCCAACCCCCAGCACCTGCCACTGCAGTGTCGTAAGATTAAAACCTGACTTGAAAAGCGACAGTGTCGATGCTCCAATCATAGTGGGTATAGCAAGAAAAAATGAAAACTCAGCAGCAGCAGCTCTTGAAGCGCCAAGAGCCATGGCTCCCATGATCGTTGCCGCAGAACGCGATGTACCGGGTATCATGGCCAAAGTCTGAAAGAAACCAATTCCTATAACTGTCATGAATGTAAGAGAAGCTACTGAGTCAAACCTGGCATCCTTGTTCCTTCTTTCAAGAATTATCAGAATTATTCCTCCAATTACAAGTGCAGTTGCCACCACATAAGAATTGAACAGTTTCTCCTCGATCTTATCTGCAAATAAAACACCGATCACTACCGCAGGAGATACCCCGACAATGGTTTTTATCCATGTTTGCCAGATGTCTTTGCGCTGCTGGTCGGTTTTGTTGCGGCTGAAAGGGTACAGTCTGTCCCAGAAATAGACGACAACTGATAAAATAGCCCCCAGTTGAATTACAATATTGAAAAGATTGGCAAAATCACCGGTAAAATCAATAAACTGATTCATAAGTATCAGATGTCCGGTACTGCTGATTGGAAGAAATTCGGTGATCCCTTCCACTATACCTAAAATAACCGCCTTTAGAAACTCTCCCATACTTATCCTTAACAATGCGTGTTTTAGAAAAACTGCTCTGATGCATATACATCAGAGCAAGCTACAGTTATTCAATATTCATTTCCGAATCGGGGTCGGAATCGGTATCAGGTATCGGAATCGAAAATCACAGTAATTGAGAATCTCGATTCTGATGTCCACAGCCCCCGGCAATACACATCGAAAAAAGTGCCGTTATTCAACGAAAATATCGGGCCACCTGTCATTCCCTGAATGGAAAGTAAGTCTGGTGATCCCTTTCTTTTTATTTCCTGATGTATTCCACAGATACACTTCATAATCGTAAATATCATGATCATGTCCATATTGTGTCGCACACCAGACCATCCATTTCCCGCTTTTATCAAGCTTGGGAAAATATTCATGCGACCGTCTCCCGGGCAGATCCATGAATCTGATGTTTTTGGGTATCGAAAGTCCGGAAATTCTTTCAAGAGGTTTTCCCACACTGTCAATTGACAGGGCAAGCACCTCGGTTCCTCCGTTACCCTGACCCTCATTCATTCTAAGAATCTTTTTGCCATCGGGGAACCATTCCATCTGACAGCCTTCACCTGTACTGTACCAGGTTTTTTTATTCAGGTTCCAGATACCGGTTTCCCTTTTTGTTCCACGCAGAGTGACAGCTAAAAGCTTTCCATCTGATGAAAGCACCGGCTGCTGAGAAACTGTGCCTTTCTTAATCTGCTCTTCGGCATCAAAAGCAAGCTCTTCTTCTTCATTTTCGAGATTCTTTACAAACACTTTGGAGCCCCGCGCAAAAACGATGGAACTGCCGTCAGGACGCCACGTAGCCCAGGTGGCATCCTGAGCCACTTTTTTTTCCTCACCGCTTTCAATGTCTATTGTCCAGGTATCCCATCTATCAAAGATATCCGCATCCGCCTCCCGAAGCCACCCGGATTTGCTTCTTGTAAAAAGCACCGTTTTGCCGTCCGGAGAGAACCTGGGGTACCAGTCAACGTTGTCGCTTTTTGTAAGCTGTTTCTGCTCTGTACCATCAGCATTCATGATCCACAGGTCATGTCTGCCCGAGGATCTTGAGGACGACCAGACAACTTTTCCCTTAATTGTACCTTTAAGCTGCTCAAGGGCTTTCTTCTCCGGTGCTTTCGGTTTTACATCTGAACCCACAGGCGCTTCCTGAGCCAGAGTAAAGACCACTGCGGTTATAAAGCAAAACGCGATTTTAATAAGCATCCTGATTCCTCTTAACGTTTAGTAACTTTTTTGCATCTTTGTTAAACGGATCCCGTACCAGAACCCTCTTTAGATATCTGCCCGCCTTCGCATCGTTGCCCTGCTGTTTATAGATTGACGCAAGAAGCAGAAGTGCCGCCTTGTGCGGCTTTTTATTAACCAGTTTCTCAAGTGAAATCACCGCTTCGGGTATCTTTCCCCCGAGCATCTTTACTTTTGCCTCCAGAATCAGGTTTTCCGGTTTTTCTGAACCTTTCAGAACATTTTCTGCAGATTCGTACTTTCCAAGAGCCGCCAGAAAGCCTCCCAGATAAAAAAGAGCTTCCTGTCTGAGATCATTGGTTCTGTACCTGTCTGACAGTGCCTGTTTAAGGGAGTCCACAACAGCCACAGAACCAAGATCAAGCTCAGAGCCTGACTGAGACGCGTGAATAAAAAGAGCTTCCGAACCATCAGTGTAAAGGAGGTTCCAGAGTGAATCCCTGTACAATTGACGAGCCAGATTGTGATATCTGGTATTGTTCCCTGCAGGGATCATAACCTGCCTGATATCATACTCTGCGGCAGTTTTATAAAATAACTCGGGACTGTTAAGCATTTCCAGATACCCGGCAAAAAACTCCCTGTTTCGGATCGTCAACCGGGTGTCTATAAACACCTGTTTGCAGGGTTCCGTTTTCCAGATTACATATCCACCGTAGCGGTCTGCATTAAACAGGTTTCCATCAGGCCTTACCCTGTTAAGGTATTCAACACTTCCCTGCGGGTTTGAAAAAGGCGCAATCAGTTCCTGACAACTAAGAAGCATCCTGAGATGACCCGCTCCGGAGAAAACTACCCACACAGCCATAAAGAGACCGAAAGCCGCCGCCAGGCCCATTCCCTTTTTTCCGGGGTTCCAGTGGCCGAAATTCCATTTGAGCAGCGGTATTAAAGCAAACACATAGAGTATGATATTTCTCTGTGCCATGTATGCCGGAACCAGAAATGCGACGGCTGTAAAGAGATGAGCAAAGCGGATATGCCTTGAAGAGGCTATCAGCGAAAAAACCGCGATAGCTGAAATAAACAGAAAGAAATAAACATAGTGAGCATATTCGGTGCCCGGCATCAAAAGAAGAGGCGTGTTTTCGACAATATTCTGCGAATAGATATTACTGATCGATGGATCAATCCGCCGGAACAGTTCTAGTGAAAAAATAAGCCCTTTAATTCCGTATGGATTAATGATCGATACAAGAATAAGTAACAGCGGCAGCGCAGCCAGAATCATCAGTCCCTTTGTATTAAGAGAGGATTTACCTGAAAATGTTCCGGGAAATTTTGCGTTTATCAGGATCGATAAAAGCTCTCCGGCAGCATAGCACAAGCTCACAATAACCCCCAGAGCAAACAGTCCCTGACTGTTGACCCAGAGTACCTGTATAACCGGAAGAGTAATAATGAATCGGAGTTTTCCGGTAGAAGTGTATCTCTCAAGGGAACAAAAAAAGAGCGCCAGAAAAAAGAGCGTAAAGAGAACCGGGCGCATCGTAACCAGGTAACGATATTCAAAAACGGCAATCAGAAGCAGAGGCAGAACCAATAGTTGGTTCCCTCTGGTTTTTACAGAGAAAAAAAGGAGTGCGGCGGAGGACCCGAAAAGAAGAGATTTGAATATCAGAAGTCCGGCATTACCTCCCAGACTGTGCATAATGTAAACAATGCACTGAAACAGCCAGTGTAGATCTATCCAGGTTGATCCGGGATTTGTAAAGGAAAAGGGATCGGTGAAAAGAAATGCCTTCCTGGAGAGAATCTCTTTACCGGCCTGGAGATGCCAGAAAATATCGGGATCTGTGAGGGGGTAGAATACAAAAAGAGCTGCAGGAATAATTATCAGAAATATAAGTGTAAACCTGCTTTGCAGAAATGACAGGGCTTTCTCTGTCATTTGATTTACTCCGGAAATTTTTCCCATCCCTGATTGTAATTAAAAAGGTCTCTTGCCGACATCATATAGACTACCAGTCTCTTTTTGTCCAGATCCTTCTCCCTGGAACTCATCGCTTTTTTCCTGACAAGCGGTCCCCCGCCCCAGCTTGTAATTACCTCCACCTCTAATCCGGTTTTCGAAGCGATATGAGATCCCACACCTGCACTCTTGCAATCAATTGATTCGAAAGCACCTGTAAAGCTGTCGCCTATAAGAAGAATCGGGGAAAACCTGTTTCCCTTCAACAGGCTGCCATCATTTTTCCTTACCTGCACCGCCTCAAGAGTCATCGGACCGTAAAGCGGCTGCCTTCCAGCTGGAAGCCTCTCAACAAGGTCACCGACCCGGTTTACAATCGTATCGATTTTAACAAACCGGCTTTCATCAGGATTATCATACCAGGCATAGGTTTTTACTCGTTTTGAGATTGCTTCTGCCGCAATCTTTAATCCCCTTGTTGTCCAGTGTGTATCCTGCTTCTGGAAAAGCGGCTCTTTTAAAATTGAGCCGTTTTTCTTCTCTTGAAGGAAGAGTGGAAGAAGGTCAATGACCTCTACGCCGGAATCCTGAAGATCGGCAAGCACTTTACGATTAAAAGGATTGGCATAACCGGACAGAGAATCGGAAACTCCTTCCGGAAATTTATCAAAGTATACTTCTTCCTTGTTTGGCACAACAACAAACAGCATGTTGACACCATGCGATTTTAAATATCGATGGAACATACTCAGGTGCGGAAGCGGATTTTTATCTTCGGCCTGAAGGATTATATCTCCGCTCAGCAGTGACTCCAGAGATTTCCTGAAAAAGAGCCACCCATCCCTGCCTTCAAACGCCATCTGGTCCGGCGGTACAGAGTTGAGCCAATTCTTCAGGGCTATCGCAAAACTCCCGTTTTTTTCCTCCTGACTTTCATACACACCAGACTCTTTTACCTCGTTTTGAAATCTTATCCTGTTAGCAGTAAAGTTCTGAGAAACTGATGAATCATACGTTCCAGAGGAGAAGTCCGGTTCAACACTCTCTGATTTTGCAATTTCAGGGAATTGAACAACAAATACGTTGTAAACAGGTTTATCAGGAGAAAAGGGTTTTCCTTCCATGACTGCCAGGGGATCAGTAACAAACATTTTCTTCATCTCTTTTTTGGCTTTTTTGCCTGTGTCCTTCCCCGGCCAGGACTCGCCTGCAGAGATCTCAAGCAGATCGGTATTCCTTGTCGGGTACCAGTATGAAGCCAGATCTGTTACCCAGTCTACAGCCTCGCTTCTATCAAGTACTTTAGAACAGTATTCATTCTTTATCCAGAAAGCAGCTTTTTTGAGGCTGTCCGGATTTATATCGTCGGTATCAAGTCTTCCATAAACCTCTTTTATGCCATCTCTGTCCTCATCATCAACAGATTTCAGGAATTTTACCCAGGGGCTGAATTCGATTTTTATCCAGATCTCCGGAACAGAATCTTTCTGACTGATAAAAGCAGTCGTTATCTGCTGGTAGGGCTGAAACACTGACGAATCGGCCCACTTATAGTTTTCGATTTCGGCGGTAATCTGCTGCAGGCGGTCATTCTTGACAACATTCCACAGTTTCTTCAGAAGCGGCTTCCATGCAAGCGGACGGTTCTTTTCTTCTTTACTCAATGGCAGCTCAGAGAGACTGTTTTTCAATTCCTGCAGGGCACCCCCGAAAGTGATAGAGTCCAAAACCATATCAGGGGGTCTTTTCTTAAGCTTGACTTTTGCTGGATCATTCAGAATCGGATTTCTGTCGTAGGCTGCAAAATCCAGATTTGCCATTACAGGCATTTCGATTTTGCGTACTATTACACTGGAACGTAAACGGTCGAACCCGGTAACAAGTTCTTCATAAGGTTTCTCCGAACCGTTGACTATTACAAATGACACCAGGAGTAAAAGAGAGTGCAATTTGTATATCACGGGTTTTCTCTCTCCTTTATGGGCTTTAAGACAACATCCGGCCACCCCTGATCGCCGAACCTGAAATCCCTTTCAACGATTTGCCACACGACAAGCTTTTTCCCTTCAAGTACAGAAACCCTTTTTGAGAGGATCTGCCGTACAATCGCCGAGGCACCGCCGTCATTTACAATTGAGCTCAGCGGCTCCGAGAGTTCATTTGCCAGATGGGCTATCCATCCTGCGGCACGGGGCTGATCTGTCTGGTAAATTCTCGAAAAACTGTCTCCCAGAATTATTATTCTTGATCTCCTGAAATCATCGCGGTAAAGTGTCCTTTTTTCAGAGGACCCATCTTTACTTTGATTAGCAGCATACACCTGATAACATAAAATGCGTTCGGGTTCAAACACTGTGCTCCTGCTCACTTTGAGCCCGCTCATCTCCCCGATATCACCCTTGCGCATGACATACAGTGAATCCAGAACATAGTTCATACCTGTATGGTTTTCACCGTACCAGGGCATTTCCCTGACTCTTGCGGCCACTTCTCTTGCGGCTGTCCGCAGAGCCCGCGTATTCCAGTGGGTATCTTTTTTAAGGTAAAGATACTCTCCGTAAAGAGAATCATTCTTCCGTTCCTCTATAAATGGAGTGAACAGATCAACAGTCGCGATTCCGTTTTCCTGAAATCTTTTCAGCAGTTTATAAGAATGAGATATTTCCGATACGCTCCCTGGTCTTGCATCTCCATGAATCATATCAGGGTAGATGCTGGGTTTACCGGGGACAATTACAAGCAGCAGATCTATCCCTGATTCTTTAAGTTGATCTCTGAAAAACACCACCGCCCTCACCGGATCATCCGGAACAGCCTTTCCTTTAGTGACCTGGGTCCTGAACCGTTTGTCGGTAACTGCAGGCATGCACAGATAATCAACATCCTGTTTGTAAAACATCCACCCATCCCTGCCCATTACAACCTTTTCGCCGGCATCTCCGGTAATTCTGTACCATAAATGCCTGACCGCAGGGCGCATTATTTCGGCTGCAAAGGACTTTTCTTCTATCTCTTTCTCATATTTACGCAAGTATCTGCTGTTAAATACTGTGTAACTGAAAAAATGCCTTATTGGAGCAAAGAAATCCCGTTTACGGATATTTTTCTCCATTCCGGAAACTTCATTGATCACATCCTGCAGCTTTTCCTCTGTTCTTTCCTCCTCATCAGCCTCAACAAGTTGCTTCAGCTTGTTAATCACGGAGTTTATCTCCACCGCACCGCTCACAGAATCGTCAGATATATAAAGGTTTACATTTTCAATACGTCTCTTTATTTCTTCAGCTGCCGCAAGCGCTTCTTCAACGTGCTCCGGTTCTGAGTCCCTGTTCTCTTTACCTTTTACCAGGTTAGTTTTCAGGTTGTCAAAATTCTGCAGAACAGACTTCCTGTTTTCCAGCGATCCGATAAAAGTATCGTGAAAAATGTCGAGTACCTGAATTCTTTCTTTTCTTGACAGTTCCAGAACAGCCTGCACAACCGGGACAGAAAACAGTGCTGCAAGGAAAAGCCACGTGAAGATGACGGCACTTTTTCTTTTCACTTTATCTTTCCCGGATTGCATCCCCACTCGCCTCAGAACTGGAAATAGAGAAATGGATTAAACGACTGTGTAAACATCGCGGCCACTGCAATGATAAAGACCGCTCCGGCAAGGGCATATTTTACCGGTGAAAGTTCTTTTACCCACAAATATGCCTGCACCGGCTGCCAGACAAAAACCGCACATGTAAAAACGGCTATTATATAGTTAAGATCAAAAAGTCTGTTTTCCAGAATAAGCGATGCAGAATCGGGGCTCGAGAAACCAACCATTGCTCCCCAGTACTGAAGCGCTGAGCCCAGGTCAGGCGACCTGAATAAAACCCATCCAAACATCACAATTATGTTTGTTATTATTACGGAGGCAAAACCCGGAAGTCTGCTGTAAAGCGACCTTTTCCCCATTATCCGTTCAACTATGAGAAAAAACGCCTGAAATAATCCCCAGACGATAAACGTAAGATTGGCACCGTGCCAGACCCCGCAGAGAAACATCGCTATAAAAAGGTTTAAATAGGTCCTTGAGGTTCCCCTGCGATTACCACCCAATGGTATGTAAAGGTAATCCCTTATCCATGTGGAAAGTGATATGTGCCACCTTTTCCAGAAATCAGTGATATTTATTGAATGGTAAGGAGAATTGAAATTTTTCACAAATTCAAACCCGAACATCCTGCCCAGCCCGACAGCCATATCGGAATATCCGCAAAAATCAAAGTATATCTGAAAATGATAGGCTATTATTCCCCACCAGGCAGTCGCCATTGTTGGTGATGCAGCTTCAAATACCGCATCAGCTATGTTTCCTGCTGAATTTGCAAGGAGAATTTTTTTGGCAAAACCCAGGATAAAAATCGTTACACCGGAGACGAAGGTTTCATACCTGTGCTCTCTTTTTTCAAGCTGAGCCGCGATATCTACATAACGCACAATCGGCCCGGCAATAAGCTGGGGGAAGAGGGCGACAAAACAGGAAAAGGATGACATGTTCTTTACAGGTTCAACATTTCCCCGCCACACATCGATTGTATAACTCAGAGTCTGGAATGTATAAAATGAGATACCGGCAGGAAGAGTTATGCTAAGGACAGGAACCAAACCGGAACCAGCGCCCAGTATTTCCGCAATCCGGTTGATTCCTCCGGCTGCAAACATGTAGTACTTGAAAAACGCAAGCATTCCAAGATTTCCGATACAAGACATCAGAAGAGCGGAATTCTTTAACCTCTGCGAGGCACCCTTCATGGAGATCATCTTACCTGCCGCGAAATCAAGCAGTGTCGAGACAAACATCAGTACTACAAACCAGGGCTCATTCCATCCGTAGAACACATAGCTGGCTATTGTCAAAAAAGAGTTGCGGAGATGCAGTCCGCGCCAGGAAAAGGGCAGAAGATAATAAACCAGAAGAGTTAAGGGCAGGAAATAAAAGAGAAAAATGTGGGATGAGAAAACCATCAGGACCCCGTTTACTCGATCAGATCGGCTTTAAGCGCAAAATACCGGGGAGACTCATCGTCTATGTACTCATCCTCCACTGCTCCATCCCAGATCACTTCAAGCGGAGAAACAAGGGTCAGTTTGTGTTTGGTGCCGGTCTTGAACGCCTCAACATCTCCGCTTATAAATTTATCCATCTCGCCTTTTACTCTGTTTCGGGCGACAAGCGGATTGTAATGCCCTACAAGAATCTCTTTTCCCTCGAATTGTCCCTTTACCACTGAAATTACCCGGTACTTCATTATGAAAACGTAGTTGTATATATCATTTGACGGTATGGCCCCGATCTCAACAAGACGGGCATTAATTACCAGAGTGTCTGTCCCGCTTCCGCCTTCCGGAATAGAAACAGTATCTTTTTCCCCCGCAAGGAGAACCGCAGCTGTCAGAAACAGTAATAATGCCGAGATATTTACTTTTTTCATCTGGTTTATACCCTGTATTAATGACTGTCCAGCGGTGTAAATCCGCTCATTCAGCCCCCTTCAAACAGAGCAGCAAGGCTGATTCAGTATAACCTGACTTATGCACCCGGATCAGGCTTGTGCATAAAGGCTTTCACAAATCTTGATGTACCAACCGTGTGGTGCACCTGCGATTTGTTCAACCCTTTCTGCTACAAGGTCTAAACGCACTTCGTCCCTTCCCGGATGCATAAGTCAGGTATAAAATATGTCATTTCCTTCGTGGAAAGCACTCCGGGAGCCTTTTTACAACAGATGACGGCCTGTAATCCAGGTCCTTTATGGCACCCGATGGATCCAGATTGGCATCCTGAACTACACCGGCTATCACGTTCCATTTAAGCGGGGGATTTTTCATCACCCTCTTCAGTATACCCGCCGCAAGCACACAAAGCCACACCGGAAGACAGACGATCTTTTTGTCCTCCCGCTTCAAAAGAAGCAGGCAGAGGCGGGCAAAATCCATCATGGATATGGCCTCGGCTCCACTGAAATTGTAAATTCTGCCAGTTCCTTCAGATACAGAGGCCAATTTTACAAAACCGTCGATTATGTCCTCAACAAAGACCGGCCTTTTCAGCGAATCTCCTTTTCCAATAAAAGGGATTACCGGAAAAGAGCGCAGGTATGAGAGAAACATATCAAACTCCAGCCCCCCCTCCCTGCCGTAAACAAGGGTAGGCCGGATAATGGTCCATGGAACGCCGGATTCTCTTACAATCCTCTCGGCAATTCTTTTTGACAGAGAGTAGGAGGTAGTCCTGCGGTATGTTACAGATGCAGACGAGACATGAACGAAATGCTTCACATCTGCTTTTTTTGCCTCCCTGAGCATGTTTGCGGTCCCGGCAGCATTCACTTTATCAAACGCACTTTCGTCATTACTGATAATAACCGCTGCAAGGTGAAAGACCAGGTCGATATTATTACATATTCCAGTTAAGCTTTCCGGCTTCGAGACATCACCGTAATGAATTACCGCACCCGTTCCGTCAAGCATCGCGGCAAGCGGATCCCCTGGAAGGGTAAGTACATGCACACTGTGTCCCAGCCCGGCAAGTTTAGCCACCAGTTCGCAGCCCATTGCTCCGGTTCCGCCGGTGATAAGGATGTTACGTTTGACCATCAGTTCGCTTTTATGAAGAAAGTTTCGGTCGTGTCATAAGTACCCTGCTGGTCCTGATAATCGAAAATCCTGATTCTTGCAGAATCAGGCAAAGAATATTCACCTTGTTCCTCGCCGATTGTCCACTTGAACTCCATGCATGCGGCTTCACTGCCATCCGGAACAATCGGGAGCGATTTGTTGTAAACAAATCTCCAGGGCCCGCCATTGAGAGAAAACTGAATACCTATCGATGAAAGTTCCAGTGTATCGGCTTTCCATTGAATCTTTACATCCTGTCCATGTCTGAACGATTCTCCACCTCTTGGATATGTTATCTCTATCAGTTTGTCAGGGTCAGAAATAGCACAGCGATCCGGATCAGGCCCGGGATCGCACATAGCAATCAAAAGAGCTGCTGAAATTAAAAATGCTTTTCTTTTCATAATTTTTTCCTGTCAAAACATGGTGGCTTTCACACCGATAGCAATTGTCCACTGCTGCAGAAAACTGCTCCAGTCAGGAAAGTCCCATCTGGCAAAAGGTGAAGGATCGTAAGCATCTTCTCCTGGTTTATTTGTCCTGTCGTTTAAAGGAGTAGAGATCGCTATAAACAGAGGGTATTTAGGGTTTGCGACCTCCACACCATATACCAGTGCGGCACCCCATGCCTTGTGTTCAGGATCGGGTCTGGGATCGTAAACACCGGGAACTTCCGAGCTGATCCATGCGACTCCTATCGGGGCCGAAAAATTGACACCCCAGGAATGGGTGTACCCTTCAATCCCGCGATACCCGTACTGAAAAGAGAAAGCCATTAAGGACGGGGTAAAGGCACCAAGATCGTTTTCACCATAGGGTTTGAAACGGTAATAAAAACGGCGGCTGGAGGTCCGGTCGCTGTAATCCTCAAAATATTTATCGAGCATCTGATTTTCTCTGGTAAAGGGCTTTGCGTTAAACGGGAAATCGTATCTGGCGGTAACTTTCCATAACCCGTCTTCTACATCTTTTTCCATGCTCCATTCCAGTGCCGCATTGTAAAGCCCGGAACCTTTCTGCAGCTCTTTGGGAAGGAAATACTGCGCCCGGTCGGATCCTCTCTTTATATCGTATTGACCGGTCGGGAGCGTCATCTGAATACCGACTGAATGTTCTCCTGACATTCCAATCTTTTTAGAAAAATCCAGTGCTATATCTCCCAGCCCCCCCGTGGTCCGGTTGTAGGATTCCTGATTGCTGAGGTACTGCACTTCAGCCGTTTTTGACATAAAGGGAATCGATATGCCAAGATCGGTTGTGTAAGTGGGTTTAAAGCTGAAATAGGGAGCAACTGTAAAAAAGAAGTAATCCTCGCCGAAACTGTACCTGGGGAGAATTTCAAGATCAATGAGACCTCCGCTTACCCCGTTTCCCATCCATTTTATACCATCGTTGGATGAACCGCCCGACCCGCCTGCACCGCACCCTCCCACACTGGCCCATGGAGTAAGGTGAGGAAGAGAGACCTGAATGTCACAGAGCCGCACGTCTTCACTGCTGAAAGCACCCCTGGAAAACAGATCAAACATCCCGCATGTGCAGAACCATATAGCCGGCAGGAATGCAGCCGCTGCAAGAATAATGGCAGGCATCAGTCTCAAAAGGCCGGCTTTACGCTGTGATCCCGGTTTCATCTATAAATCTCCTGATATCAATATAGACGTACTATATAGGCGCTGCTGTATCCGGTGCAGAAAAAAGCACCGTCAGGTGATCTTCCGCCTTTAAGCGGCAGATTTACAAGCAATATCGGATCTCCGGTTTTCACCACAGCCATCATTGACGGGCGGCCGGGAAAGAGCTTTACCTGCTGCATCCAGGTGGAACCGGCGCTCCCGGTCTCCTGAACTTTCGGTTCTGCAAGATCTGCCTGAACAAGGTTATCTCCGGGAATCCTGGCGTATACTATATATTGTAAAGATCTATCATCCGGATGGGTCCACCAGTGGGGGTCAGAAGCACCTTCAGCAATAAGGATCGGAACCGATCCGGGCCTCAGCTCCTGAATGTAGCTTTCGTAATAACGCGTGCTTTGGTATGCATTGTAAACCACCCATTTGCCATCCGGCGAGATAAGCGGGCTCTCAAGTTTCCAGTTTTCTTTTCCAGCAGGACGGGGAAGCTTTGACGGCACAGCGCTCTCATTGTAGTTTACATAGTAGAGCGACAACAAACCACTCTCTTTACGGGAAAAAACCACCTTTACATCTGATGTGCCGAAAAATTTCCGGACACTGTTCTTGTCTGCAAATCCGCTGCTGTTATACTCCGGAGAGATGTCATCAGTTCCCGAAAAAATACTCGTCTCAGGGATCCATAGATGAGGAGTCGATACCTCATCCATCTTTTCATCACACAGCTTTATGCTGTTTTTGGATTTGAGATCAATCGCAAAAAGATTCCACTTCTGCAGATTCTGAGAACTCAGCAGGGAGACAATAATCCCGGGATGTGTCGACCATTCAGGGTCCTGGAAGTTGTCTTCTCCCTGAGCCCCCATCTCGTCTCTTGTTATGAACCATCGGACAGTGTTGGAGCTGTCTGTTATAGTAAGTCTGTCATGCTGCTGTGCAAAAGTTTTATAACCAGCCAGTTCCGGGGACACATTCTGAACAAGAGCGCCGCTGAAATTGAGCCAGAGCATGCAGCCCCTGAAATCAGTTGTGTCCGGTGAAATCGATATATTGCAGGTTTGTTTGCCGCCATTAACAGGAAAAACACCGATTTTCTGTGATACCGTTTTTTCTGTACTGACAGGTGGTTCCTGTTCAGGTGTATAAGGAAACTGACAGGAAACCAGAATCGCTGAAAACAGTGCGGTGAAATATTTGCAGACTCTATAGTAAGTGAATGGCATATTGTACTAAAATAAACTCACTCCCCCTGAAATATCCACTATTTAGAGGTATGGTTTCATTTAACGACTTAAGTTAATGATTCACCCCAGAGGTGACCCAGAGACTCACCATGGGTCCATTTAACGAGTTAAGTCACTCTTTCACCCCAGAGGTGACCCAGAGACTCTCCATGAGTCCATTTAACGAGTTAAGTCACTCTTTCACCCCAGAGGTGACCCAGAGACTCGCCATGGGTCCATTTAACGAGTTAAGTCACTCTTTCACCCCAGAGGTGACCCAGAGACTCTCCATGGGTTCATTTAACAAGTTAAGTTAATGTTTCACCCCGGAGGTGACCCAGAGACTCTCCATGGGTTCATTTAATGAGTTAAGTTCCTCTTTCACCTCAGAGGTGACCTACCCTTCAGACATTCCCCCGTCAGGAATTTAAACCTGAAAATCGCAGTTGGATGAGGCAAATCATCTGAGTTCAAGCTTTTTAGTGCCCTCAAGATTTTGTTGTACTGTCAGAATATTTACACCCTGTGCGGCGGCATTACTTTTGGCGCCCGATCTAATGATCCTCCCTGCCAGATCGGTTTTCCTGACACCTGGCCCGTTTTTCTGAACTTCCAGTCTGTACGGGATTCCTCCTGACTTTACAATCATATCCTCCGGAGAGAGATAGGATGCCTCACAATCACCCTCTCCATAAGTTACAAGAGCCCCGTACTCGGGGTACCTCCACTCCCTGCCGTCACTATCGGTGAAAGTGAAGTAATAGTTGCGGCAGAAATCTCGGGATGCAGCATCAAAGGCCCAGGTACCCCTGGAGGAAGTTCCCAGATGAGGTGTCAGGCCGAAGCTCTGCCCGTCAATTGTCACCCGGGCATCACGGGGCGCACGGTCAAGAGAATCGTAGTAGCTGGCCATAAAACGGATGGAATCTTTTGAAGTAAAAATATGGGATGCAGACGGTATGCGATAGCAAACAGACGGTTTCCCACCGCTGAAGTCCTGCACCCAGAAATGATTATGCTCCACAGGACCGTAAGCGTAACCTGCCCCCATTTCTCGACTACTGAGGCTCATAATATTTGTCCTGTGTCCGGCCCAGGCGCTTTTGTCAGAGGCAGGCGGATTACCATCCATAAGCCACTGCCTCATGGTCTCCTGCGGCTGGGTTCCCACGGTGGCAATATTTTCGGCTATAGAAGGAGCGCTCTTTTTGTAATATGAAGCTATCCTGACAGTCCACTTATCTCCATTGCACGACTCGTGCTGAAGTCCGCAGTTTTGTGCCATATCCGCAGCTTGTGCTCTTGCGGATCTGTTGAGATCTACCTGCCAGTAAACCGGGCCCGCAACGGGGTAGGAAGGAGGTAGCAGTATCGAATAATTACCCACATATTTATCCCTGTAACCTTCAGGATCCATTCTGCAGGCGTTAGTTAACTCAAGGATCGCTCTTTCATGCCAGTTCGGGAACTCAGGCCATAAAGGTTCGGGATCACCATAGCCCCGATCCTGAGCTGATGCTACCTGAAAGCAAACAAGAAATGCTGAAAGTACGGAAAAACATCGATACAGGTATATTTTCACTGGAACCTCCTCTTTACATTTCAGGAGTCAGAACCGGTTCTGTTATACGCTCCTCATTTTGATCCGGTGGCCAGATACTGAAGAAATTATACCATTGGTCAGGATATTCTTCTGCAACTGATGAAAGATTTTCGATGTATTTGTTCATTGCCGCACGTATAAGGTTCTGTCTTTCTTCTCTTGAGGCGCTTTCGATAATAAGGGGGTCAAATGCTCTGAAAGTGTAATGTTTCCAGCCAGTCTTGATTGAAAAGAAAGGGACAACCGCGGCGCCTGTTACTGCGGCAACAGCAAAAGGTCCGGACGGAAAGGGGGCGTTTTTTCCCAGAAACTCGATCTCTTCACTGCGCTGATTCTCCAGACATCTGTCCCCATGCAAACAGATAATCTCGCCCCTGCGCAGCGCGTTCATTACCTGTATAGTCGAATCGGGAGAATCGGGAGTGACAAAAATCACATTGACATCGCGATTGTTAACTGCTTTGCTGAACAACCTCTTTGCCTCTTCACTTTCAACATCATACATGAGCAGGTTAATAGGAGCATTGAGCCTTTGCCTCAGAAGATTTCCGGCAACTTCCCAGTTTCCCATATGTGCCCCCAGAAGAATCACGCCCTTTCCTCTGGCCAGTTGACTTGAGATTATATCTTCCCTTCTGAAAGTATAAGAGAACAGGTCTTTTCCAGACAGCAGATAAGCATAGCGGTCTACAGAGACATTCCAAATGAATAAAAGTGACGGTAGTAATCCAGAAAAGAAGTCTTAAGTCCCAGCCTGGTTCTAAATTCTTTGATGGCTTTTTTTGATTTTTTATCCAGCAAAGCATACTGAATACCGGCAAAAAAAAGTACGAAATAGGCCGGTTTCAGACCAAAAACAGAGAGAATAAACAAAAAGAGCCTGTTACCAATATTGTTCTCACCGTACTGACTGGTCCAGTTTCGAGGTTTTTTATCCATAAGTCTTAAAGATAGTAATTTATAGGGAATTTTGGAAGCGAATGAAGGTAAGTTAACTTAAAGATTGAGGTTAAGATTAGATAAAAGAGCTTTTTAAAGGGGACGCGCCCGATATAAGTAATAAACAAAAATACAGATTTTCTGGAAGAGGGAGTCCCCTCTTGCGCGCCAGCCTGTCGAAGACGCCAGTCTTGCGCTATCACCCCGTGTTGTCCACCAGTTGTGGAGGCAGGAACCATTATCACATTTTCAAACGCCTTTTCGACCGCACTGGCGAACTAGTGGTAGATTAAAACTTATTGTAGCCTTTAAATCTGGGTCCTGCTACTTGCGACTTGCGACTTCCAACTCAATAAACAGCGGCAAAGAAAAGAACCGTGAATATCCACCCGAAGATCCCGGTCAACAGTCCATAGATAATGCATACCGGGATATTCTTTCTTATCACCAGCCCCTCTTTTCCAATAAGGCCAACCGTTGTTAAAACAGCGACTACGTTATGTATGCAGATCATATTTCCTACAGCACCGCCGACTCCCTGAAGTGCCAGAGTGGGGGTAACCGGCAAAGATGCCGCGATGGCAGTGCCGTACTGAAAGGGTCCAAACATGATATTTGAAACAGTGGCGCTTCCAGATACAAATGCTCCCAGAATTCCCACGAAAGGAGCAACTACGTACCATATACTTCCAGTGTATGCGGCAGCGGTTTTTGCCAGCACAATCAGCATGGAGTCACGTCCGGAAGGCCCGCCGGTATTCATCATTATGTAAACAAGCCCCAGTGCGAAGACAAGCGCAATAGATGCAGGAACAATCATGTGTGCAACATCAACCCAGGCCCTTGATGCTGCTTTCCAGTTGAGATTATGCAGCCAGGGGATAAACAGCGCGATCAGGATAAAAGGGAAAATACCGGGATTGTAAAGAGGAGTTATAGAGCGGCTCAAACTGGTCCCCAGAATATCACTCCAGCCTATCGACCAGGATTTTAATATGGGGGTAAGGCCGAAAACCTCCACACGGCTCACCAGAAGCAGAAGACCGATTACGATGTAAGGTGTCCAGGCCTTTACGGGACTGATTTTCCGCTCGATCCCCAGATGGTGTTCTCCGGCTTTAAGTACCCCTTCCCATTCTGAGGGCCATTTATCGTGAGACGGGAAATCCCATTTACCGGCAGTAGGCAGAAGCCGAAACTTAACTAAAAGAATAAAAATCACCATTCCTATAAGAGAACCGAGCAATGTTGGAAGTTCCGGACCGATAAAGTAGGCAATCAGTGCCTGAGGAAGTGTAAAAAGAACTCCAGCCAGCAACGCAACCGGCCAGATCTTTAATCCCTGTTTGAAAGTACCCCCGCCCATTTTGACCATCACCATTATTATGAACAGCGGTACAAGGGAGCCGCCGATAAAATTGAAAATGCCGGCAACAGCACCTACATTATCAATAAAATCGCCAAAGCTTAGAACAGATCCATCGACTGTAAGGGGCCATGGAGCCAGTGTCCTGATCGCCTCAAATCCACCCCAGATCGGTACTCCCACTGCTCCGAACACTACAGGAACACTGTCCGCCAGAAGAGTCACAACCGCGGCAATAAGCGGCGGAAAGCCCATCCCCACCAGAAGCGGAGCCGCAACCGCAGCAGGTGTTCCAAATCCGGCTGCACCCTCAAAAAAACAAACCATAAACCAGGAAATAATCAGCATCTGGATACGACGGTCGGTGCTGATATGCGTCATTGACTCTGAAATTCCGGCAATACCCCCACTGCGGGTCATGAGCTGAAGAATCAGCAAAGCACCGAATACAATTATTAAGATGTCGATTGCGTTAATAATTCCGGAAATGAAAGCTGCCCCTATCCACACCAGCGGCATCTCCCAGGCCAGAGCCGCAACTATAACCGCCACACCCCACCCCACCGGCATAGCCCTGGCCGAAGGCCACATAAAACCCAGCATTAGAATGCCAATAACCAAAATAGGCAGAAATGCAAGTATGGCAAGCATTCAAGACCTTTCAAATGTAAAAGTTTTCAGGTTATAAAAGATAGATGCAAAATATGATCCAAATATATAAGTTACACCACGGATCGCAAAAAAAACGTTTATTTGCAGCATACCTAAAAGTGCACATCCATCATGCCCGAGTTTTTTGTCGGCGGCCATCGATCCTGCCTTCTGCCTCCAATACAGTTAAAATCACAACTCGCAAGCAGGAAAAAAAGCCCGGTTTAATTAGGCTACAGAATTGCATATATGATATATTTGGTAATTTAAAGATGGATTCTACTTTCGCAGAAATGGTGAAATGCAAAAAAAGATTCCAGGTGCACTGGAGTCATGATGCAACAAAATCCAGAAAATAAAGATGAAAATCAAACTGCCATACCTATTTGGAACCGGTTTATTAATTGTTCTTCTTGGATTCCCGATCTTCTCTGAACCTGCCAATATAGCATTCTCTTTTTTACCGGAAACGAACTTCGATGCCAGTACAAAATGTCTGCTGCTGCAGAAAAACCAGGAATTTAAGGAGAGATATTTTATAGAACTGGGTTTAGGAGTTGACTTCGCACTCTTTTCAATTAACGATCAGTTTTTCTTCAAAGGGGAATACCATCAGTTGACCGGCATGGGAAGACAGGATGGAGTGATAATATTCGATCCCAGAGATGCCTCTTATCACGCGACTGCCTGGATTGAATACAGGTTTGATAATTTTGATATCCAGGCCGGTCTTGAACACCCCTGCTATCATGAAATTGATCGCCATAAGAAACCTCCAGCCTATTGGAACAAGATTTTTACAGGGATTCAATCTAAAAGGCCCTTCCAGCGCCCCGGAAATCTATATCTCCAATCCTTTAACGACCGGCTCTCCTGGCAGGCCCGATGGGGATATTTTGTCGGTAACAACCCTGAGAAGAACAATTCAATTTGCGCCAAGTCAATAACCTATACAAACGAGCTGACACTTGCCTTCAATTACACCGCCTACGTTTGGAAGAACATGGCAATCATGGTCAACGGGCAGTCACTTCTGGGTGGAATGAAAGAGGGGACCTACTGGTCGCAGGTGTTTGGAGCATCTGTGGAACTGCACAGCAAAAAATTTACCGGTGATTTTTTTATCAACTACAATCTCGACGATGTACTGTGGATGCTGAGCAGAGACAGACTTCTTGAGGTAGGAATCAGAATAAAAAAATAGGATCAGAGCCGCACATACACAGTAGTTTGCCTTTCGATATACACCCTTCTTCCCGCAGCACCCGGCCAGCGGGTTTTTTTCTCGTGAAACACCATGCAAAAGTTAAACAAAGCAGACAGATGTTCGCAGCTGATCTTCAGGAAAAAGAATCGCAGGGCGGTGTAGCCCCCGGGAACCGGCACACATAAGAGGCAATGCGGTTTGCCGACTCATTAATAGATGAAAGGGATTCCTCTTTAAGTAAACCGATGGCCAGAGCCGCAGTAAATGCATCACCCGCACCCACAGTGTCGCAAACAGTTACAGGAAACCCCGGATGCACGGAAATCTCTTCAGGTGTACAAAGGATACTTCCATTACCGCCTCTGGTCAGCGCGGCTATCCGGAGATTGTATCTTTTAACAAGACCACTAAGCATCTCTTCATAACTGCCGGAAAGTGAAAAGAAAGAGGCCAGAGTATCGAGTTCGTTGTCGTTGATTTTAAGGACATTACAAAGCTGAAGTGAGCGTTCGATCAGCTCAGAGCTGTAGTAGTTCATCCTGAGATTTATATCAAATATCCTGAGAGCGTCTTTCCTTGAATTTTCAAGAAACTTCACTATTGACAGTCTGGCTGTGCTGCATCTCTGAGCAAGAGTTCCAAAAGAAACCGCATCAACTGCTTTGGCCAGATCATACTCTTTTCTGTCAAAAACGATGTGATCCCAGGCGACACATTCCTTTATTTTATAATCCGGAATTCCATTCTGGTCGACAGATACAGAAACAGATCCTGTAGGATGTTTTTTGTCAAGAGAGACATAATCTGAAGAGAGCCCCAGAGAATTAAGCTCAGAGATTATCTCTTCTCCCGCGTCATCAAATCCTGCTCTTGATACCACAAAAGCCTCTGCTCCAAGCATCCTGGCATGATAGCAAAAATTTGCAGGCGCTCCTCCCAGCCGCTTCCCGGAAGGAAACAGATCCCAGAGTATCTCACCTGTTCCAGCCACCTTGAATGTCATGTCAGATTTTCCTGATTAATTCACAGTTGCAGATTCTTATTTCAGGAAGCCCGTCTTTGTCTTTCAGGAATCCTCCTTCAGGGCCAATACCAAGAAGGATATCATTTGTCCCCAGGAATTTTCCTTCGAAATTTACATTCTTTAATTGTGACTGCAATTTTTCGTAAAGTTTATTATGAAGGGCATAATCAACGGCCCCACTGGCTAAAGCCTGCGAGAGGTCAATTGGCGTGCATAGCTGACCGCTCTGGTTTGCCACCCATTCATCTGTGCCATTGAAGTAGCCCCTGAGCATGATATAGTTGTGGTTCTCCTTTAGCACCGGATAACCATCAGGACCAATAGTCAATTTATGCGATATATACCTGCTCATGTCAACCGATGGCTCCAGCTTGGTGCTTCCGGTCATGTAAATAGCTCTCATGTACACGGTGGGGATACCGGCGCTGTTCAACTCTTGAGCGATGGCAAACTCCTCAAAGGGACTGTTGTAGCCGTACTCTTCCAGTTCTGAAGCAATTGGCCCGGAGAGGTCAATATCAGGCAGTTCTCCAATATTTGAAGTTTTCCAGACAATATGTATGTTATCTTTTGTAACTGTGTAGTATACATCATTTTCATTTGAGAGTTTCCACGCATGAGTCTTTCGCCATCTCTCAGGAAGGAAATAGTCGAAAAGCCTGCCGTTTCTTCCAACAACCCAAAGTTTCCCGCTAGTGCTTTCAACCCGTCCGTGCACGTATGGAACACCCATGATCTCCACCGCAGAGAGGTGGGAAGGCAACTCTGTTTCAGTAAAGCGATCTCTTTGATCATCAAGGTATGAAAGACGTCTCCACTTGCTCACAAGCTCCTCATGTGGATCGGTCCGCAGAAGAAGCTCGTAGTCAATAATTGAATAGCATCCCTGACCTATAAGCGCATGGACCATTTCTGAGCGAAGCCTTCTGGTGTCCGGCTCTGTGTCAGCTACGATATTGTTGATTTTTTTTATCTCACTATCCCTGATAATTATATGCACCGGCTTCATGTCCGCAACGGCGTAACCCTTTAACTCAAGATCCCGGGTTGCTTTACCTGTAACAGGGGCCAGAGATTCTTTGAGCTCCTGGTCATCAAGTCCTATATGCTGAAAAGTTTCAACGATATTCTTCCCGTTTATCCATCCGTAAATAAGCACATACTGACGAAGTATATCAAGGTCGATCCCCGGGTGCCTTGCCCTGATCCTGTTGATCTTCGATTGTGAGCGACCGCTTTGCCATATCTGCATCCTCTCAGGAGGCTCATATATGGCAAGAGGTTGCTGTGTGTTGATTCTGATATCCGGCGCACCGTACTTCCCCTCGCGCATCTCAAAGACAAGCGCAAACTCCTCCCAGGGGCTGTTGAATTCAGCATTTAAAAATTCAAGCAGAGTCTTTGTCTCAACAGGCACGTGCTCGCCAACCCGGCTGTGCTTTACAACTAAATCCAGACTCTGTCCATCGATTTCCCTGGTTTTAACTCTGTAAACAGAACTCGTACCATCAAGCCTCTCTCTATGACCCTCAAACCATTCTTTCTCATACCAGTTCTCAACATTCAGCTGTTCGGCTACCGAGAGTCCGTACCTTGTGAGATAAATTTCTCCGCCATCACGGGTTCTTTTGTGCACGTAAACTACTCCCAGAACACTGACAAGAGTTTCCGGGGTAACTGAATTAAGTGTAGCTTCCATTCGTTCTCCTGAATTTTTCCCGTATTAAAGGTTCAACGGATCAAGGTTCAGAGGTTTAGTTGTTAAGTGGTTAAGTGGTTTATTTCTTGCCATTGCTGAACCGCTGAACCCTGAACGACCCTGGTTTATCAGATCTTCCTGATTAATTCACAGTTGCAGATTCTTACTTCAGGAAGCCCGTCTTTGTCTTTTAAAAATTCCCCCTTGATGTCAACAGCAAGCAGGAGGTCGTTTTTCCTGAGGGACTGTCCGTCATATCCGACATTTTTCAGTTGTGATTGTAATTTGTCGAATAATTTTTCATACAGAACAGAATCAACAACACCATTGTTTGTAGCCTGAAGGAGATCCAAAGGACGGCAAAGCATTCCGGTCTGACGGGCAACCCACTCATCAGGACCATTATAGTATCCTCTGATGGTTATGTAGTTATGATCCTCACGAAGCACCGAGTAGCCGTCGGGACCGATTAAAGACTTGTGAGAAATATACCTGCTCATATCAACCGACTGCTCCAGCTTGGCGCTTCCTGTCATGTATATTGCCCTCATATAAACAGTCGGGATCCCCATCATGCTGAGCTGATGAGCGATCGCGAACTCCTCAAAAGGACTGTTGTACCCGAACTTTTCCAGCTCTGAGGAGTAGGGTTCTGAGGAATTTATCACAGGCCGCTCGCCTACTTTTGCAGTTTTCCATATTATGTGTATCTGATCTTTTGTAACAGTATAGTATATATCATTTATTGAAGACAGCTTCCATGCATCGGTCTTTCGCCATCTCTCAGGAAGAAAGTAGTCAAAGAGACGTCCGTTTCTGCCTACTACCCATAACTGACCGCCTGTGCTTTCCACACGTCCGTGCACATAGGGAACCCCTAGGATCTCTACCTCTGAGAGATGAGACGGCAGTTCGGTGGCAATAAAACGGTCTCTCTGATCATCAAGATATGTGTGGCGTCTCCAGCTTCTCACCTGCTCTTCATGCGTTTCTGTCCTCAGAAGAAGCTCATAGTCTATTATCGAATAGTGCCCCTGCTCAATCAGAGCGTGAACCATGTCCGAACGAAGCCGCCTTGTATCGGGTTCCGTAGCAGCCAGGAGTCTATTGATTCTATCTATCTCATTTTCTTTAATGATTATATGCACCGGCTTCATGTCGGCTACCGCATAGCCTTTCTTATCAAGATCCCGGATAACTTTGGACGTTGCAGATCCAAGCGTTTCCTTAAGCTCACTGCCATCAAGACCAATATCCTGATACGTATCTACAACGTCTTTGCCTTTTATCCATCCGTAAACCAGCACGTATTGACGAAGTATATCGAGATCAATTCCGGGGTGCCTTGCCCTTATCCTGTTGATCTTAGACTGCGAACGGCCGCTCTGCCAGATCTGCATCTTCTCAGGCGGTACATAGATCGCAAGCGGTTCCTGGGTATAGATCCTGATCTCCTGTGGCCCGAACTTTCCCTGGCACATCTCAAAAACAAGCGCGAACTCCTCCCAGGGGCTGTTGAATTCAGCGTTTATAAATTCAAGCAGAGTCTTTGTCTCCAGAGGCACATCCTCACCCACTCTGCTGTTCTTTACAACCAGTTCAAGACTTTTCCCGTCAACGGTTTTTGTTTCAACCCGGTAAACAGAGCTTGTCCCCTGTAGTCTTACCCTGTGACTCTCAAACCACTCTTTCTCAAACCAGTTATCAAGCGACAGAAGATCGGCAACAGGAAGACCATACCTGGTCAGGTAAATATCTCCCCCGTCACTGGTTTTCCGGTGCACATAAATTACCCCCAGAACATCGACCAGAGATTCCGGGGTTACTGATTTCTGGAGTTCTGCAGTCTTTCTCTGAAGCTGTTCCGGTAGCATAAATCAATTTTTTCCTGTTCTACCTGACATATACACCCGGACAGGGCGAATTGCACTTCATCACTTCTCTGATGCATGAGTCAGGTACTATGTTTGAATGTCGACTCCAACAACAAATAATACTACGGTTTAATCTGGAAAAACAGAAAAAAATCAGGCTGATTGAAGATCATCAGGAAAAATCAGGGGTTTCTGTCGGGCATGCACTGCTGCATTTACAGATAATCAATCTTGTGGCATCCATCAAAAGTTTCTGAAGCAGAAATCCATATTGGGGGTTCCGGATAGGGTCTGAATATTTGCGGTTAATCTGATACAGTATCTATGGATTTTTGTTAATGTGTGCGGGGATCCGGGAAAAATAACCTGGCCTGGGCGAAAGCATCTGGGTACCGATCTGGAATTTAATAAATCGTCCCTGCAAGTTAATCTCCATTTACTCAAACAACTTTTTGTACTCCCCGTAACCCTCTTGTTCCAGATCATCTTTGGGTATAAAGCGCAGTGATGCCGAATTGATGCAATACCTCATTCCCCCAAGCTGCTTTGGCCCATCATTGAACAGATGCCCCAGGTGAGAACCCGCAAGTTTGCTTTTTACCTCAAGCCGCCTCATTCCAAAACTGCTGTCCTGGGATTCGGTTATATTCTGAGATTTCAGCGGCCGGGAAAAACTTGGCCACCCCGTGCCTGAATCAAACTTGTCTTTAGAGCCGAATAGCGGCTCTCCGCTGACTATGTCAACGTAGATACCCTCACGTTTATTATCCCAGTACTCATTTTTAAACGGTGGTTCTGTCCCGCACTGCTGAGTCACCCTGAATTGATCGGGTGTTAATTTTTTCTGCAGCTCATCATCAGACGGTTTTTTGAATTCTTCAGCCAATTTTCACTCCTGTATCATTGATTTTCTTTTCTGGCAATCTTCTTCTTCTCACAATCAGGACAGATTGCTCCCTTATAGCTGGGAGCATGAGGAGGCGTTTTGTAGGGTCGGTACCAATACCCCCGCACTTCGATTTTACCACATACAACACATTCCTGCTGAGTCAATGTTTTCATGATTTCCCCTATACAAAATGGTGCTGGGGATTAAAGACATCAAAGAATGTGCCATGCAGAGATGTGTTGAAACCTCTAAAAAGAGAGTAGACCCATGATTGACAACAACCTTTGTAACATTTATGTCCATTTGTCAAATAGCCTGCTGTTTGCCTGATGTGTTTTCGGGGTCAGAATCGGTATCGGTATCATCTTCTTTTAAATAAATCCCCATCAGCCCTATCTCTTGATTCCTGTTTCGAACTGCGCCTCCGATGCCCCTGATTTCAGCAACTCAGTATTAGTGATTTTGACCCTTTATTTTCCTGTGAATTGTTTCATTTTTTAAATCACCCTTTCAAACGCTTTTGGCGGGACATTGCAACAAGCGGTTTCTATGAGATTTGCATCTCTCCTTAAAGTTTTCATTCAGTAAGGTCTTAGCAATGTTTCAAAACACTGAACCCTTCTCATCTGGATTTCTGCTTTCGAAGAAATGGCCGTGCAAGCTGTTCTATTATTGATTACGCGACATCACACTTTCACACTCCCCGCTCTGCCGCGGAAAAATGCTTCGACTACAGCGCCAAGCCCCAGAATCCCCGCCGCAAACTTAATCAGCATGCCAATAACCGGTATCCAGCAGATCATTCCAAGCAGCACCAACCCAAGTAAAGTCTCCCAGATCATAAGAGCGTTTTTCCTGCCTGCGGCCCTCAATAAGAGAAGCCCGACCCTGTGCGCGATCGCGGTGTACCCCACAAAAGAAAACAGCAGTACCGCCGCAAACTCAAAGGGAATGAGAACCAGCCCGACAATAGAGATCGCCAGAACAAATGCAACAGGCACCACAGCGAAAATCGTGACAAATCCCCACAACAGAGATTTTCCCCAAGCCAGAGAAACTGATTCCGAAACAGCGGCTATCTGCCTAGGAAAAAGTGCGACCAAAAGTATCGATAAAGCAATAAAGCCCAGGAATGAAAGTATCCTTAACCCCCCGAAAACCTGCCCCCATACCTCTTTGCCACTTCTTTTCCAGGGCAGACCCACCTCCACGATGTCGCCATTTACAACTGCGCCTTCACCCTTCCGGATCTCTCCTCCCACACTCACAGCACTTCCATTTACCAGTGCCCCTTCGTGCAGTATCACTGATCCTCCCACCGCTACAGCATCGTTGCC
Source organism: Fibrobacter sp. (assembly GCA_012515615.1). Lineage (GTDB taxonomy): Bacteria > Fibrobacterota > Chitinivibrionia > Chitinivibrionales > Chitinispirillaceae > JAAYIG01. The sequence goes on along the minus strand of JAAYYB010000076.1, from coordinate 10,935 downwards.
CACTTCCCCTTCAACTATTACATCTCCCCCTATTGAAACAGCATCGTTTACCCGGTCGTCTTTCTTTACAATTACATCTTTTCCAAAGCTGACAACCGCGCGGTTTTCCTCTGCATTGAGAGTTGAACCGGCCATTACAACCACAACCGTAAGCAGTAGAAGCTTTTTAGCGAATAACATGATCGTTTACTCCCCGGGGTGATTCTTTTAATTTATGTTTATTGCAGCGTAAAATAAAACGATGCTCCCTTATCTATCTCTCCTTTGGCCCATACCCGCCCGCCATGCCTGAGGATAACCCTCATTACTATAGGAAGACCGATTCCGGTTCCGCCATATTCTTTGTCTGAGTGCAGCCTCTGAAAAGAAACAAAGAGCCTATCGGCTTGGCTCATATCAAAACCGGCCCCGTTATCTTTTATAAAATAAACTGTTTCTCCGTCTTGACGGAAGACCCCGAACTCTATGATTGCAGGATCTCTTTTTGAGGTGAATTTCCAGGCATTTTTCAGAAGATTTTCCAGTGCCAGATGAACCAGTCTGGGATCTGCGTCAGCAATAACATTTTCCTGGATATTAAACCGGACATTGCGACCGGGCTCTAATTTATGAAGCTCATTTAGAAACGAACTGACCATATCACTAAGGTTTATGCTGGAACGGCTGAATTCCTTTTTGGAGATTCTGGAGAGCCTAAGCATATCTTCAATGATACTCTTCATCTTTTTCACACCTGTCAAAATTACCTTAATGTACTCTTTTCCCTGGATGTCCAGTTTTGATTCATAATCCTCTCTGAGTAAATTTGCAAAGCCTCCCACTGTGCCCAAAGGCGAACGCAGATCGTGGGAAACAGAGTAGGAGAATGCTTCAAGCTCCCTGTTTGAATACTCAAGTTCAGAAGCTCTCCTGCGAAGTTCTGAATTCAGCAGGCGGATTTTATATTCTGCCTCTAGCCGGTCTGTTATGTCGATTCCCGTAGCAATAATGTTTTTGACTTCTTCATCTGCAATAATTGAAGTCCGCCAGTGGATAAACCGTTTTTTTCCATCTTTTGTCAATATATAATTTTCAATCCTGACAGGGAAATTCTCCGGAGCAGCTTTTATAACCTGCTCTCTCCATCTCTGCTTTTCTTCAACCGGGAACAGATCACATAAACAATGATCTTTAACCTCAGATAAACTGTAGCCGGTATCGCTTTCTGCAGCTTTGTTGAATTTCTGAATTGTTCCATTACTGTCAAGTATTGCAACAAGGGCGCCCTGGGTCTGGAAAATGGCCTCATTGAAATTACGTTCATCCCTGAGCTGCTGCTGGTAGAAGATAAGCTCGGAAACATCTCCGATGTTTATAACCACATGATATTTCTGCCCACTATCAAATGTAAATGACGTTCCGGAAATCATGGCATAGCGCATTTTGCCGGATCTTTTTATCTTAACGGCAAATACTTCAAGTGAAACGGGTTTATTTCTCAGAACCTGAGATATCGGATCCTCACCCAGCAAAACCGGTGTACCATCCAGCCTGCTCAACTCAACATACCCGGCCAGCTCAGAGTGATGCATAAGGCCTGTAGGTAGTTCAAAGAATTGAAATGCGGCAGGATTTATCTCCAGAATCATTCCATCAGGATCGACAATTATCAGACCTTCAATAACCGTATTTACAATTGCCTGATACCTTGCGGTTAGAAATTCCTGTTTTTTCCTGCTCTCAACCAGACTTGTCACATCGACAACCATCACCATTATCTGATAGACTTCACCATGCTCATCAAATATCGGAATATCATCGGTATTCAAGTAAATTATCTTATCCCCGATTTTAACTGGCAATTCCTGTAAAGAAACCCGCCTTTTTTCCCTGTAAACGGTTTTGATACGCTCTATAGAACCTGATTTTACAAGCTCAGGCAGCTCATCCAAATGAATTCCCTTAATACCAGAAATTTCCTTGCCGATTACAGAGCGGAAATAGGAATTAGCCATCTCAATACGCATTTTGTCGGGACGGATAAGGAAGATTCCAGCCGGGACCTGCTCAAGCAGTGCCGCAAGGAAAGTTTTCTGTCTGCGGTTCTGGGAAAGCAGCCTCTGAAGCGCAACTTCTGAATGCTTTCTTTCCGATATGTCCACCCAGATCTGTATCGCCCCGACCCTGACATTTTCTTTGTCTATAAGAGGGGTGGCATTAAAGAGAACGGTTTTTTCATTTCCATGAATATCTCTTAAGCGCCACTCTTCATTAACTGTCACTACTCCCTCTTTGATTGCACGGTTGAGAGGATGAGTGTCACTATCGGCACCCTTCCCTGTTGCCGCATTTATCATCATGCAATCATCAGCTCTCTTTTCCGGAGTTTCCCCGGAGCATTCCCCAAGCGTATCACGATCGTACTTTGAACTCATGATTATATTAAGCCTGGAGTCTGCAATCTCTACCCCTGCAGGTAAATGCTCAAGCATGGCATCAAGAATTCTTTTACTCTCTTGCGCCTCACGGGTTCTCTGACGCAGTTCAGTCACGTCACGGACCGTAAGTATGACGAGAATTCTGTTCCCTTCTTTGTCAATTACAGGAGTACCACTGAAGTTTGCAATCATAGCTTTTTTATTGCGAAGGTCGGTAATTGACATTTCTACGCCGGTAAATTTTTCACCACGCAGGGCCCGTGACAGAGGCCGGTTTTGTACAGAAATGGGGTTACCATGCAGGTCCTCCATTCCAAAGAGCTTCTGGAGCCCCAGCTTGTCATCCGGGACCTCCCGGATAGAGCGAAAACCGAAAAGGCTTAATGCAGCCGGATTGAAGAACTTAATTTTTCCCTGATTGTCCGCTATGATTAGACCATCGGTCATATTATTTACAATTGCCTCGTAGCGGGCTGCCTGAATCTGCGCCTCCCTGCGGCTTTTTACCTGTTCGCTGATATCCCGGGCTATCAATATAGCCATCTCCACATTACCATTTTTATCTTTAACAGGTACACCGCTGAAACTTCCCACCCATTCAGACTGCCTTTTCAGGTCCTTTAGAATCAGCTCTTCTCCTGAAATTATTTCCCCTTTAGGCAACCGATTAACGGGCCACCTTTCAAACGGAATTTCTTTTCCGTCAAGTTTGAACATTGCATGTAATGCGGACTCTGATTTCCCTGTCTTCTGATATAGTTCTATAGTTTCCAGCCCATACATTCTGATTGCCGCGGGGTTGGTTTTAAGGAGTTTCCCTTTTGAATCAATTATAAAAAGCGCATCATTGATATTGGACAGGATCGCTTCATCGAAGGCAGCCGTTTCTTCCAGTTGTTTTCGGGTGGTTACATTTTCTGTAGTCTCCCGCACTATGGCAAGAATGTTCTTTTTTGATTCATCACCGGACAGAGGAACAAGATCGAAGCTTACATAGATTTCTTTTGTTCCATTTTTTGTTTTAATCTCAAAAAGCATGTCCTCTGCGGAAATTGGCTCATTTTTCTGACATGAAGCTTTAATTATGGAAGATACCTTTTCATCTATTTCAGGCCAGATCTCCTTAATCGTTTTCCCCTGAATCTCTTTAGTTTCAATGCCGCTGATTTTCTGGAAATAGGAGTTAACGAAAGCGAACCGGTTTTCCGGGCACTGAAGAAGTATGATTATCACAGGTGCGTTATCGAGGATTGTTTCCAGAAGAATTCTTTGACTGATGTTTTCATTGAGCACCTGCTTTAAATCCGAAATATCCCGCCATCCGCTCACCGCCCCCCGGATTCTACCCTGGGGATCTTTAATAGGACGGGAATTGACCAGCACAGTTTTGACCATACCATCACTCTTTATTGTCCACTCTTGTTTATCGATTATTTTTCCCCGGTGGACAGCCTGGTACAGCGGCATTTCCCTGTAATCTGCCGGAGTGCGGCCATCGGAATGAAAGATTTTCCAGCTTGAAGCCCGCTTCTTTTCCGGTGTTGTTACCACGGTCTCAAAAGGCAACCCAAGGAGCTCTTCGCTGAAGCGGCTTGCGTAAAGGATACAGTTTGCCTGGTCTGTAATAAAAATCACCTCTGAAATCTGCTCCATGACCGCATTTAAATATCTTCCCCTGGATTCTACCTCCGCAGCACGTTTTTCCGATGTTTCAAGGGCCGTCTTAAGCTTATTTTCTGCTTCTACGATTCCGGAGATATCGCGTATCAATAAAACACCAAGGACAAGCCTGTCATCTCTATCCAAAATGGGGGAAGCGCTTATACTGACATAGAAACTCTCCCCGGTCCTTCTGTTTACAATTTTGCAGGTAAAATTCTGAAAACGTTCTCTCTGAAGTACTCTGCAGGTCGGCCATTTACGAAGTGGAATTCTGTTTTCATCCAGATCACAATAGCGCCACAGATGTCTGTTCTTATGTGTCGGGAAAAGATCATTTCGGCAGATATCCCGGGCGGCTTTGTTATAGATGACTATATTTCCCCCGCTGTCAGTAATCACCAGCCCCTCTGTCATGTTCTGAAAAATAGCCTCTTTGAGCTCAGCCTCTTCAGAGAGCTTTTTGTAGGCCTCTGCCCGCTTTATCACCTGGAAAACAAGTATCCATAGGGTGAGTATTCCAGCGATTCGACTCAGAAATGTAGTCAGTTGGTGTGTGACTCCAATCGGGAAGACAAACCCTGCTGCCATTATAAATGTTGCAAATAGAGCGAATTTAAAGGCCTCTCCAGAAGAGCTTCTGCTGGCGAAAAAGAGTACCGGGAAAAAATAAAAAATCCAGAATGAGAATCCCGATGGTATCTGGGAGTCTATGATAAAAAGGAGAATAAGAGAGGACAACGACAGGACCAGATCTGATTTCCGGGTCATTTGGGCATCTTTTTATTGATGTTTCCTTACAGAGATAAGTTACGAGTGGTGCAAATAGCAGGCCGTTTTTTCCCAGAGTTCACCAGGTGACGGGGAACAGGACTGAAATCAGAGATGATATAGTGAAGACGGGGAAGTTACGGAGTCACCTCAGGGGTGAAAGAGTGACTTAACTCGTTAAATACCACCCGGGGAAAGTAACTAAGTCACCTCAGGGGTGAAAGAGTGACTTAACTCGTTAAATACTACCCGTGGAAAGTAACTAAGTCACCTCAGGGGTGAAAGAGTGACTTAACTCGTTAAATGCCACCCGTGGAAAGTAACTAAGTCACCTCAGGGGTGAAAGAGTGACTTAACTCGTTAAATGCCACCCGTGGAAAGTAACTAAGTCACCTCAGGGGTGAAACAGCAACTTAACTCGTTAAATGCACCCGGGGAAAGTAACTAAGTCACCTCAGGGGTGAAACAGCAACTTAACTCGTTAAATGCACCCGGGGAAAATTACTAAGTCACCTCAGGGGTGTAACTCACCCCACCTCCCAGGATCACTCCTGACCCCTGCCACACATAAATGGTATCCAGGTTGCATCACTAATTTTAAGGACAGCCGATCATATGAAAAAAAAGGTACTAATTGTTGAAGATCATGAAGAGATGCAGTTTCTTTATTCTGTGATGTTCCGCAGAGAAAACTCTCTGGAGCTCTCGGCCCAGGTCCCTGATGCAGAAGAGGCCTTAAGAAAACTGGAGGAGCTCAAACCGGATCTGATATTAATCGACATCTCTCTTCCAGGCATAAGCGGGATCGACTTCACTAAAATTATCCGCAAAGATTACCCGGATCTTAAAATTCTCATTGTCAGCGGACACGAACCTCAGCGCTTTTACGACATCGCAATAAGGGCAGGTGCCGATGATCTGATGTATAAAAGCGATGTAAAGGAAATAATTGCAGCCGTAAAGAGACTCCTTGGTATAGAGGAGTGAAGTTGCAAGTTGATGATTCATGTGACGGTATTGCTGAAAAGGTTACTTCCGTGAATAACGTAACATTCCACACTCCGTCATTCCGGCGAAGGCCGCCAATGACATTTCAATGTCAATCTGGCATACCGGTCGGTTCAACGATTTCGCTCTTTCTTTGAGCCAGGAAATATGCAAGTCTGACCAATTCGTCTTATGGCCCGTCTCAATCTTGGAAACTAATATCATAACGTTTACATGCTGATAGTATATGGGTTTTGAGCATTTTTCGCTGCCGTACTAAAAAATTTCTGGATCGTAGTATATCCCGTACCTCTTCATCTGTTTCGTCTGGAATGTAAATTGGTGTTAGTAGACTCTTAGCATAATATTCTGCAAGTTTGGCAGCATCAAGCCGATCTGTTTTTACTCGTGTTCCCGTTTTTACAGGTATTAATGAAGGGGCTATCACATCACAATGTATTCCGTGTTTTCGCAAGAATCGGCACAACGAATAGCCAATGTAGCACGATTCGCAGCATAGTCGGATTGTATACTGGTCCTTGAAAAGCTCGTTGAGCTTTTTCCGGAGAACATCATGGTCAGGTTTACATTTGATCTCGAGGCATTCTCCTGTTTCAAGAACCAGACCCGTTCCATTAAACGCGGTATTGTCAACATCAAGGCCTACATTAACTATTTTCTTTACTGACATAAATTGACCCCTTCACAGTTAAGTTAAAGTTTATTCAATAAACTAACTTATTCGGGTAACCAGCCCCAGATAAGTGAGGACGGTCATCCATAATATCTATCAGTGATCGGAAATGCTATGCCGTCCCTAAAGCAATTTTTATTTATAATCGTATTCATTCTCACAGATGCTTCGGCAGGCAATTGGACCCAAAGTATCGGGCTTGGGCACATCAGCTTCATCTGGAACCTGCAAGCGTGTGAAAACAGGGTTTATGCAACAACCAACACAGATGAGATCTATTATTCGGATAACAATGGCAAAACATGGGGCACCTTCAATTATAAGAAATACCTATTCGATGCATTCGTCGCCGCTGGCAATAAAAATATATGCTGCAAGGAGATAGTCTGTTCTGCTCAACCTGCAAAGACACAACCTGGACTCCCCTTCTCACGATACCCTCATTGCAGCGTCTCTCCATTACCGGCGACAGCATCTACATTCTGAAAAATGATACTTTTTTTGTTGCAAATATCAACGGTTCAACCCTCAGCCCAGTTTCTCCAAAACTACCATTCCCAATTAATAAATATGCCATCGTCGACCAGTCAATCTATGTGGTGAACAAATCATGGACAGACACCAGCGGAACGAAACACCAGGAAAATCTCCACCGGTTCCGTAAGGGCGACACCGGTTGGGTACAGCTTACCGAAAGAATTTGGCCCGACAACATAACCGCCATGGCAGCCGCAGGCGGCCGAATTTTTACCGGAAACATGAAGGGACTCAGCGTCTGGTCAGAAGCCGATAGCACGCTGTTACCACTTTCGAATAGTGTTTGGGTCGACATGCTGTTTTCCGCGTTCGGAAAACTCCTTGTGGCCCCCAGGGATCCCATTACACTCAACAAAACTGCCATCGAATCAGCAGGTATTCCCGCAGATCTTATCGTTCCAAACATACTTAATAACGAAACATTCCTGACTGCTGCCGGTGATTCCACCCTGTATATTCTAAATGAAACCGAAAATGTCGGCCTCCATGAGGCGTACTCATTCCATTATGACGGATCTTCCTTCAGCAGCAAGAAAGGCCTTTTTGGAAATGAAGTCATGGGTCTTTCTACCTCGGTAGATAGACTTTTATTCGACGGCCAAACACTATGGGCATATTCAAAAACAAAGGGCTTTTACAAGTCGGACGACATCGGAAAAAGCTGGGGAATCGTCAGTTCCTCCACCATGGGTGGGAATCTGAGGTCCTTCACGAAGCTCGGCACTTCACTTTGCGCTGTAAATGCAAATTCCGTTTACGTTTCTTCCAACGGAGGCTCAAGCTGGACTGTCGTTGATTTTGGAAGCGATACCGGCAGAATATTCCTTGACGCCTTCATTTCCGGTTCCGATGCCTTCATCACCTCATCCAATGGCTTCTTCAGAACCAGGGATGCAGGCAAGACCTGGACCTCGATCAATCAAAATGCGCAAGTCACAGGCTCCTGCGCCCTGCATGGCAAGAGCATCATGTTCTTCACCAACGATAGCACCTGCCAGATCGTGCATTCCGCTGATGACGGTGCAACCTGGAAGACATCCTACCAGGCAGACTCTTCCGCGGAACGGTTTCAAAACATCAGCGCAAGCGACGCGGGAGCTCTTGTCTATTCATCTACCAGAGGCATTCTTTATTCAGGCGATGGCGGAGCCACCTGGAATACGCGAAATAAGGGGATTACCGATAGTCTGCATATCAATGGTCTGCTTTGCTGTCAAAACACCCTGCTGGCTTCGACCCGGGCAGACAGTTCCTGGGGGGGATTGGGCGGGGTTAAGGGCGACCTGTTCGTCTGGTCAGATAACGAGAATTCCTGGGTAAAAAAAAATATAGGTAAAGCGGCAGCGTCCACGCTCCTTTTAAGACCCGTTGGTCCCTATGTTGTTGCCTATGCCTGGTCCCCGGGCCAATACAAAGACATGTTCCTGTCATCAGACGGGGGAAAGACCTTTCAGCAGCTTGGGTGGATCAGTACCAGCGAGGATCCATTGTCCTATTCATTTACTAATGAGGAATTATTCGTGGGATCCAATCTCGGAGTATGGCGGCATACAATTACCAATCCGGTTTCATATCATACCCGCTCCGCACAACCGCATATCGTCAACCACCACCGCCCTAATCCCGCATTCACCTGCACCGTCTCCGGTCGCACACTCCGTTTCAAGATTGCCACCGGTTTCGAGGGTACTCCCCGCCTTTCCCTCATCTCCGTTAACGGCCGCAAAATTGCCGACCTCCACCCCGCCATCATCGACAACGCTGCCGGTACAGCGGTGTTCAGGCTCGAAAACATCGCGAGCGGAGCATTTCTATACAGATTTATTTTCAAAGACACAGTTAAAAAAGGTGTTCTTTTCATTCCTTCATTGTAATTGCACCAAACGTCAAATATTGCACCACAAAACAAGATGCAAATTATGGTACATTTTCACATTAAATAATTTATTTGTAAAATTAAACCATCTACCGTCTGTTTTTTTACACACATCGCAAATCAAAGGCGAGTCTCAGGATTTTGAAGGTGTGAATGTAGTATAAACTGAATATTTCGGTTTTGATTGTTACTATTGACGAATATCTTATTTTAATTGCAATAGATTAAATCAGCTCATTTCTTCATATATTTCCGAGCGATCTGTAATTTTTTCAGCAAAACAGGCTGCAATGATGATTCGAACGAGGATAAAATTGCAACCACTCTGGAGTAGTCTTTTTTCATGAAAGCATCTTCAGCTTCTTTTTCACACTGCATTCTATTCATTTGAAGAAGTGCATTTTCAGACTTGAGTGTCATCTCGAATGCTTTTTTTAATTTTTTATCAAAATCAATTATATGGTGAATAACTTCATCAGCCCCGCACCCAGGGATTTTCTCTTCTAATCGTTGCAAGGTGACGAGTATCGTTATCCTTTCGTCCTCCTCTTCAGTGTCGTAATTCTTTTGAATTGTATATTCCCTAAGTAACCGTCCAAGTATCGGAACCATATTTTCCGAAGGGAAATCACGTGCAAATTGTAGTGCAAAAAATCTTAGGTAAACATCTTCAGATGAAAAGTATCGTCGAAGCAGCTCTTTGACACAATCAACATTCTGTGCATGTAATGCAGAAAGAACCTTCTGATCCACACCAATAAACCTGAAGGTTGCAGCCGCCCTCAGAAGCGGCTCTATTGCATCAATGTCCGGATTACAAATAAAATAATCAGCTGCATTGTTAAATTCCGTATATTGCTCCAGCGACTCTTGGACATCATCAGATGCAGGTTTCATGTTTTTTAGAATCGACATTGCTTCAGTATGGTTCATAAAACCTTCGGTCTTTACATACCATTCTCAGTAATTTTTTTAAAAGTAATATTAATTCTACCTTATTGTTTACAAATCTGGACATATCAAGTACAGTTTCGAACACAGAAGATTATTCCAGCTATTAAAATGATTAAAAAGAGCGGACTTAAAAATCGTAACACTCGTAAAAGAACCCACCACTCTTCTTTAGCCAGATCAGATAAATATTTCCTGGCCTTTTGAATTTCAGAATCGCTACTCACATATGTTTTGTTTCTGATCTGTTCCTGTAGAAGTAATACCTGTCCTTTGGCATCTGTTTTACTCAAACCAGTATAGATAAACCAGACATCAGATAAGAGCACCGCCTCAGCTATCTCATGATCTGATTTAGGTTTGTAACCACAATTTTTACACGCTTCACGAAATTTCGCTTTACGGCTTCCGCATTTTTTGCAGATGATTAACATTATTTATCAATATAAAGTTCTATCTATTGTATTACATTACATTTAATTATATCAATCATTTTGATTTGAGACATCAGACATATGCAACTTTTGGCTTAATATCAATATACTCGGAGCTAACAACCCCAATGCGCTGTGCAATTATATTTTTGGTGCCCGTTTTACCCCTTATCTCATGCCATCTTAATGCAGGACATAGTAAGCCTTGAAAAGGAGCCATACCTGCTACTTGTATGTGTTTGGTTTCAGTTATTTTTTTAGATTTTTCAATGACTCTTACCAGATTACGAACAATCGTGTGATAAAGAACAGTACGCTTACATGTTTTGCATTTAAATCCGTCAACACCTTCTAAATTTCGAGCCGCAACCCAGTCTGCAACTGGCATTCCAGTTATTTCAAAAAAAGTCTTTGTGGACTTATTTTGAACTTCAACTTTTCTGAAACCACAAATGTCACGCTCTTTTTTATTTAGTAATGAGATAAGGGAACCTCTAAAAATATGCTACAAAGACCAATTTTACTCAGATCTTGACAATTGATCGATAAAATTCACTTATACTTTGCTTTTCAAAGGAAATTTTCATAGTAATTCCCTTTTTTCATCCC
>JAAYYB010000418.1 GCA_012515615.1 Fibrobacter sp. | reverse complement strand
ATTCATTTTACTCATTTGTTGTATAACAATAAACCGCCATTCTACCTGCCGAATACACTTCTTCAAACACACAAGGCACCGAAGCCAACCCATACCAACCAGCACCCTCAACCCACCAAACCAAATAGATTTCGCCATAACCAGCTTGAGCAGCATCCAACGCAACTTCAACCGGATCATCATACTCATACATTATGATTTGTTCAGAACCCAAAACTGGCAGAGCCCAACCATAGAAGGCACGGTGAGAAAGCAGAACCGAATCCTCATCCATGTTAAGTTTTAGCCAGTCCACTGCATCTTGGACTCCGGGGCAGTCGCTTAGGGCTACAGTGTTCTGGAGCATGGAGGAGGGAATCTGGTAGATGTGAGTGTTAAAGCCGGCTGCAAAGTAGGGAAAAGGCGACTCAGCGGGTGCAGCCATAAAGCCCAAGCTGGGCACTGCTGTAGCAGCTACAAGACAGATCAAGCCAGCAGCATACAGAGATCTGCGGAGGCGAATCCAACGTACAGCAGACAGCGCAGTTAAGGCTTCAGCAGCGTAAAACGCCAACGGATAAACCAGAAGCATCAGTAAACGCATACTGCTTGGGCTAACCATAGGCACAAAAGCTGCAGCCAACAACAAAACCACCCACAAACGCAGTTGCAAATTACGCATGCGCCTAAAAGCCAAAGCAGCAAAAGGCAACAGAAAACCGAAACAGTACAAAACAAACACTGCCTCACTTGCCAGCATTTCTGGGTAGGAAGCGTAGCCAAAAAGACTCAGCCAACCGTCTGGGTCAGCCGGGAAACCAAAGATTAAGCGGTAATCAGACACAGCTGGACTCAAAAAGTAAGTAGCCAAAAACAGGGCACCAGCAGGTAAACATGAAACAAAAAGTTTAGCAACAAAATTTTTGCTGCTGCGCACCAACTTGTAGATTAAAGTGAATAATACTACTCCGAAGCCGAGCACAGCCACAACCTGATTAGACAATATAACCCCTGAGAGCGCCAAACAAAACAGCAGGGCACTGGACCATCTGAACTTCTTCTCAAGCTGAGCCATCAAAGCTAAAGAAAGAAAAAGAAAAATCAGAGCAAAAACCTCACGGGACGCATCCCAAGAGATGCGCAAACCAACAAAATATAGCGTGGCTACTAATGCGGGTATGAGGCTTTTTGGCTGCGTCCAACCTAAACCTGCACGTGCATACCAGTAAATCGACAAACCCAAACAACCCAGCAGTACAGGCGCAAGCAGTTTAAGCGTCACAAACACTGAACCAGAAGCAGCTGTTAAAGCAGAGGTGACCAAGTAAAGCATTGGCGCTGTAGCGATGAAGCGCTCCAGGGTCAAGTCTCCACCCAGCCAACTCAAAGTGGTGGGAACATAATGCGCAACAGTGTCGAAGCCGACCAGGTAAGGACCCATCAACAGTTCAGGGATACATCTAGCGAGTAGGGGGATGAAGAAGGCGAGCAACGCGCAGATTGAGAGTTTAGTTTTCAAATTGGTCTAAAACTATATGCAATTAGCAGTTAAAGATTTCTTAGGTACCGTGGAAAAGCCAGTTTAGTTTTTTATGTGCTGCATTATTTCTGTTAGGCGGTGGGGGTTTAGTGAAACTTCTAGACCGTAGCTGGTTGCTTTAGGTGTGATGTATCCTTGTCGGACAAGGTTTTTTAGAGCTTTTTTGGCTTGTCCACGTTGATGTTTGGGAAAACCTTTTGGTATGTTATCGGCTGAGGTGTGTTTTGCGCCTATGAAGCGTTCGAAAAGCATTTTTTGGAGTATAGCTCTTTCTAGACCAGTTACCATTGGAGGCCCAGCCGTCTTATGAATTATATATCATAAAAAATTTTAACATCACTTAAAAGTCACATAGAACAAGTCAAGAAGTAACATTTATATGATTTCTACGACACCTAAACTATCAACAGAAAAGAGATAAAACCATGACAAAAACCCACAAAGCACTACAAACAGGTCCACTGGAACGCCTATACAATGGCGCAGCTCCAGCAAAGATACTTGATTTTCTGCTGGTGTT
>JAAYYB010000075.1 GCA_012515615.1 Fibrobacter sp. | reverse complement strand
TCAATCCCAGGAGCGAGAGCTGATGGCCGATTTACTTACAGTAATAAACCTGCGCACGAGTTTTCACCGGCCTGACGGGATTGTAAATGCAGTCAACGGGATAAGTTATTCGCTCGGTTATGGCGAAACCCTGGGTATAGTGGGGGAGAGCGGGTCGGGCAAATCGGTATCTGTGTTGTCGCTTCTTAAACTCCTGCGCAGCAACGCAAGGGTAGAATCCGGGGAAGCTTTGCTTGAAGGCAGAGACCTGCTCAAGCTCAGTAAAGAAGAAATGAGGAAAGTCAGGGGCAAGGAGATAGCCATGATTTTCCAGAACCCGATGACATGTCTTAATCCTACTTACCGGATTGGTCGTCAAATGATTGAGCCGCTTCTATGGCACAAAGAGGCCGACCGTACCGGCGCCTCCTCTATAGCTGTAAAGCTTCTCCAGCAGGCGGGCATACCTGAAGCTTCTTCACGATTCGGAGATTATCCTTTTCAGTTTTCAGGTGGCATGCGTCAAAGAGTCATGATTGCCATGGCGCTTACGTGCAATCCCAAACTTTTAATTGCCGACGAACCAACTACAGCTCTCGATGTAACAGTACGCTCCCAAATCCTTAATCTTCTTCAGGAGATGAAAGCCGAATACAAAATGAGTGTAATAATTATCACTCATGATTTTGGAATTGCTACTAATTTCTGTGACAAACTTATTGTAATGTACGCTGGAAGAATAGTTGAGAGCGCACCGACAGTTTCATTTGTGCTTAAGCCACAGCACCCTTACTCAAAAGGGCTGCTCAGATCTACTCTCGATATAGACCTCAACGGGGAGAAACTTAAGCCGATTCCGGGTAATCCGCCAAGCCTTATCAATCTACCCTCAGGATGTGCTTTTCATCCCAGATGCGAGCATTGTACCGAAAAATGCAGAAACGAGATTCCAGAGCTGAAGCAGATTGACGATCAGCATAGTGTTGCATGTCATATGTTACAGGAGATTACCAGTGTCTGAGCTTCTGGTTGTAAAAAATCTGAAAAAATATTTTCCCCGCGGAAAGAAGTCTCTTAAGGCCGTTGATAATGTTTCTTTTACCCTGGGGAGAGGACAGATCCTGGGCCTTGTGGGTGAGAGCGGTTCAGGAAAATCAACTCTTGGCAGAAGCATTTTACGTTTAATAGAGCCGGATTCCGGAGAGATACATTTCAGCGGTGTTGATTTGCGGAAGCTCAACCGGGAGGAACTCCGGAGGATGCGCAGGGATATGCAGATAATTTTTCAGGACCCGCTGGCATCACTTAACCCTCAGATGAGCATAGGGGAGGCCATAGCAGATCCTCTGCATATTCACAACATTGGAAATAAAGAGAACAGGCGGAAGAAAGTTCTGGAGATGCTTGATATAGTGGGAATCGGCCGTAATTTTATCGATTCTTTCCCTTATGAATTCTCCGGAGGCCAGCAGCAGCGGGTCGGTCTTGCCAGGGCACTGATTTCCAATCCGAAATTCATTGTCTGTGATGAGCCGGTTTCTGCACTGGATGTATCTATTCAGGCCCAGATAATTGCCCTGCTTCTTGAACTCAGAGAAAAATTCGGATTATCTTATCTGTTTATCTCGCATGATTTATCTGTGGTAAGATTCATTTCGGATTTCGTGGCGGTGCTTTATCTTGGAAGGATTGTAGAGATGGGGCCCAAAGAGGAGATCTTTGCCAATCCACTGCATCCTTACACGCGAGCCATGATTATGACAGCTCCCAGAATACCCAGGGACGGCAATCCGAAGAAAAAGTACGATGTACTTCAGGGAGAAATCCCTTCGCCTGTAGACCTTCCGCAGGGGTGCAGATTCAAGACCCGCTGTCCAGTTTATTCGTCAATCTGTGATTCATGTGATCCTGAATTTATCGAACACAGAGATGGCCACTGGGCAGCATGTCATAATATTGTTGCGGAACAGAAAGTAATGGCAACCGCTGTCAGATAAGATGCGGCTGCTCTTTTTCAGCATCTTTCCATCCCGATAAGACGCAAGAACTCACTTCTGGTGGCAATCTCACGCCGGAAGCTCCCAAGCATGGCAGAGGTCATCATCTTTGAGTTCTGTTTAGACACTCCACGCATCATCATGCAGAGGTGCTGTGCCTCGATCACCACGCCGACCCCTTCGGCCTGGATCGGTTCCATGAGACTGGCGGCGATCTGCTGTGTCAGGCGCTCCTGAACCTGGAGCCTGCGGGCGAAGCAGTCAACCAGACGAGCTAGCTTACTTACTCCATATATGCGGTCCTGAGCAATATATCCGATATGGCACTTGCCGAAAAAGGGCAGCATATGATGTTCGCACATACTGTAAACCTCAATGTCGCGGACGATAATCATATGGTTGCATTCTTCGTGGAATATGGCTGTGTTTATAATTTCAAGAGGATCCTGTTTGTAACCCTGCATGAGGTGCTCAAGGGATTTCTTGACCCTTTTGGGTGTGTCAAGAAGGCCCTCTCTGTCAGGATCTTCACCTATTGACTTGAGAATTTTCCGTACTGATTCTTCCATCTGATTTCCGCCCTTTGCAATATAAAAAAACCCGTTTTTTTGTTTTCGCGAACTAAAGTTAAAAATAAACCCATTGAGCGGCAGTTTCCAACTAAATTAGTGACCCGGCATATCTAAATCTTCTCCCGAGTCGTTCTATTCTACATTCATTGGGATTAAGTCAGGTTTTGAATCGGATGGTAAAATGAGTATTTTTGTTAATATTCAACCAGAGCGAGGTAACTATGCATTCCAGAGAAAAAAAATCAAGTAGTTCTTTATCTAAAGGTTTAGTACTGCTGGCGCTTCTAATTGTGGCCTTTCTTTTTTACTCCAGGCTTTCTACAAAGGGACTTCCTTCTAATGTTTCAAGTATTGTAAACAGCGAATTTGAAAGCTTTCGTGACCTGAAGGAATTGAGCGATGAACAGAAAACGAATCTGAAAAAAGCCGCCGCAGGCTTCTGGATCTGCCAGACAGCCGACAGCACGGGACCCTTTCAAAAGCTTGACAGGGTTGAACTGCTGGACAACGGAATTATCTGGCAGGTTACAGACTGGTTTGTAGAATTTCCTTCTGGCGATACTGCTTCTTTTGTGCATGTAAAACATGCATACCTTGACCCTTTTTCTTCTTTTGAGGATTCAAGCACATATACCTGCAATTACAGGATTATTCGCCAGGCATTTGTTATAGAGGGAGATACCTGTTTTGGAGAGAGTCAGGTTGATGAAATGTGGAAAGCTCAGAGGAAAGGGGACAACCTGATATTAAACCGAAGGGAATATGTTCCATATAACGGTGCTATTCAGGATTTTTTTCCACCTAAAGCTATTGACCTTGTGGAGGTTTTGAATCCAAAAGACTGTGCCCCGAATGCTGATCTCAAGTACTTTTTGAAAGCATCTCTGAAAAAGGTTCTCTCCCGAAACACGCCAGTTCCATTCAAGGAGGATGCGGTAAAATTGTGGATTGACCAGTATTATGGACCGGCTGTTTTTGAGGAAATGCTTCAGTCTCTTGGACCATACGTAGTAGTTGCTGATAGCTTTCCTGTGGAATTTGAAGTGAGAGATGATGGCAGTATTGTGAAGCCAGGGCTTAAATCCGGGGGGCTGTACAACGGGCAGTTTGAGAAGATGCTTCTGTCAGAGATTCAGACCTGGTCTTTCCCGAAACTGGTTGCCGGCAGTAAATCGACCCGCGTCTCTTATACTTTTTTACCCTGAAGAAACATCGGAGAAATGCACTTTGGAAAATAGACACTCTGAGATCCCCTCATCTGTAATAGGAACTGTCCCCAAAAGGTCATCGGTGCTCGGTCTGGGATGCTGGGCATTTGGTGGTGCGGACTGGGGGGGACAGAATGATATGGAATCGATTGAGGCAATCAAAGCCGCATTTGAGACAGGAATCACTCATTTTGATACTGCACAATCTTATGGCAGGGGACACTCTGAGGAACTGGTGGGACGTGCTTTACGAGGTGTAAGAGATAAAGTCTTCATCGCCTCAAAGACGATGTTCACACCTAAGGAAAGGGTGGAAAAATCGGTACTTGCCAGTCTTAAACGGCTCGGAACGGAATATATTGATCTCTTTTATATCCACTGGCCCAGAAAGGATGCTGATCTGGAAGGGATGATGGAGGGGCTGGTCAGTGCACGTGAAAAGGGGCTTATAAAAGGCATTGGTGTGAGCAATTTCTCGGTTGAACAGATGAAAAGGGTCTCAAAAGCCGGGAAAATCGATGCGCATCAAATGTGCTACAATCTGCTCTGGAGGTGGGGAGAAAAGGATTTGATCCCTTACTGTCGTGAAAATGGTATTTCTGTGGTCGCTTACTGTTCCCTGGCTCAGGGAATTCTTACAGGTAAATTCAGCAGCACACTTCAGTTTGTTCCCGGGGATCACAGGAAAAGCACTGTGTTATTTGATGAGCAGGTATGGCCCCATGTTTATGACGGCGTTGAAAAATTGAAATCAGCGGCCCTATCCGCCACCCGGCCTCTTAACGAACTTGCGATCCGCTGGATTCTCAGCAGACCCGGTCTCTCAACTGTTCTGGCAGGTGCCCGCAACAGTCTACAGGTGCATCAAAATGTTAAAGCGATGGATGGAGAGATTGATCCAGCCGTTTTTGACAGCTTTACCAGTATTAGCGACACTATAGCTGCCTCAATACCGGATACAGGTAACATATTCAGGTGGTATCCATAAGTATTCAGTAACTGTCAACCAGAGATTTGACCTCAAGCTTTCTCAAAATAACATCTTTGCTTAATTTCCTGTTCAGTTTTACACTGATTGAATAAGGTATTTCAGGGTAGAGATCAAAAAAATTGTCATCTGCACGGTAAGATACGCCTTTGAGGTCAAAATTCACCTGATGATGAAAATGGGAAGATTTGAGGGTCAGTATGAAACTTAGATCGTCTGTCATCTGTATATCCCGTTGGATCTTATTCATTGGGAGATCTATAAACCGTGGAGCTGTAAAAAAAACTGTGTTCTGCGAAATCAGCTCATCATCTCTTTTCAAGTAAAGTCTCAGGAACAATTTACTTCTACCATGTTTCATGATCTGTTCGGAAAAAACAAGAGTTTTATGTTTTACCGACTCTCCAAAACTGAGTTTTACATTATACTCTTTTTGTTCAAGAATTCCTGAATCGATATTATAGAGTGCCCAGCCCAGGCGTCCATCGAATCCTGCCGGAGAATCATTAACCGTATATACGTTTACCTCCGATATCGTGTTTACAATTCTGTTTAATTTACCCGGGTATTCATCTCCCGGTACATGGGCGCAGATTATAACAGGAGAGAAGAAACGTCGTGCATGGTAATGCAGTGCTTTCCATCTTCCACCGTATTCAATACTTGACCATGAGGCAACCGGCCAGCAGTCATTGAGCTGCCAGTAAAGTGCACCCATAACCCGCGGCATGTTTCTTCTGAAGTGTTCTACGGCGGTTTTCATGCAATAAGCCTGATTCAGCTGTGAGAGATAGGAAAGAGAAGAGTAATCTTTGGGGAACCGGTATAGTCTTGATATGTATTCAATCATAATCAGGTTACCGGCCGGATGTTTCTGATGGCTCTCCATCTGCAGGCCGAAAACGTTCATGTTATTAGCAGATGTAAACTGTCTGGCTGTTTGAGGAGAACAATAGGACTGCATCCCGAATTCAGAGCAGAACCGGAAATACTTCTGTTCATAGGTTTTAACGCTTTTTCTCTGGTGCCAGACGTCCCAGAAGTGCGCATCACCACCGTTTTCTGTAATTGATCCAGCCTCGAAGCCACAGGGGTTGTGAGGAGAAGAGGGCCAGTAGGGGATCTGTGGGCTGTATTTTGAAACCTGAGAGGGAAGCAGATCGTAAAAGAGATCCTCGTAGGCTTTTTTTCTGAACGGATCAGCCATTATTTCTTGCGGCATCTGTTCAATTTCATTATTACCGCACCAGAGCGCAAGACAGGGATGATTTCTTAGCCTTTTAATCTGCGTTGATGCTTCGTCTCTGACTAAAGAGAGGAATCTGTTGTCGCCGGGGTAAAGAGAACATGCAAACATGAAGTCCTGCCAGACCAGTATTCCAAGCCTGTCGCAAAGGTCATAGAAAAGATCTGATTCGTAAATTCCGCCGCCCCATACCCGGAGCATATTCATATTGGCCTGAACTGCGGATGTCAGCAGATCCCGGTAAGTTGACTCTTTAATGCGTGAAACGAAGCTGTCTGCCGGTATCCAGTTGGCCCCTTTGGCAAAGAACGGCTTTCCGTTTACAACAAACTGAAATGATTCACCCCACTGATCACAATGACGGTCAAGAACGATTGTTCTGAGGCCAACAGGAACTGTTTCTGTATCGATTATTTCACCTTTATGCACCAGATCAACAGTAAGTTCGTAAAGGGGGCCTGGCCCCAGACCATTTGGCCACCATAGTTGCGGATTGTCGACAATCAGTTCCTGATTGTCACTGTAGGCTACAGCAGTGCCATCCAGAGAAAGACGGCAGCGCAAAGATAGATTTGGATCCGGAGTGGAATCTGCAAGCACGGTTTTTACAGAGAGTATCACTTTACCATTCTCATGAACCTGACTGACCTGGACTGATTCTATTCTGTTTACAGACCATGCCATAATGTAGGCAGGTTTATAGATCCCGCAGGTGGCTAATCGCGGTCCCCAGTCCCAGCCGAACGAACATTGCTGTTTCCGGATGTTTGACGCCCCGCCGACAGGATCATTCCATTCGGGGAAATTGTGATGTTTACGTTTCTCTGCAATGTAATCCATCGGATTGAGGAAATTAACAACCAGTTCATTTTTGCCATTAGTAATAAATGGCTTAATATCAAAACAGTACCTGGTGAACATGTTTTCTGTTCGGCCAACCAGATTACCGTTAAGTGAAATAGACCCTAGCGTATCGACACCTTCCATTACAAGCTGCAGGTGATCCTGTTTAAGAATGTTACGGGGGAGATGGAAAAACAGCCGGTACTCCCAGTCGGTACGTTCGATCCAGTCCAGTCTCAGCTCGTTATCCTCTCTGAAGGGATCGGGAATCAATCCTGCATGCATGAGGTCGGTATGGACACAACCGGGCACCTTTGCTTTATGAAAGTTTTTTCTGCCCGATTGAGAGAACATCCATGAACCATGAAGGAAAAATTTCTGTATTTTCATTTCCGCAGCCCGTTTCTGTTAAGAAAGAATATAATCCTAAAAGTCGCAGTTGGGGAGAATAAAAAACCAGCTGCGTTAAGAACAAGACTGGTCTACTGAATGCTTTTTTGAAAACTGGGATTGTTCATAACGGCTTTAGCAGGTTTGGATGAACCACTCAGGATGAGTGTGCTTCTGTCAAATACCTTAATGTAACTGAAATAAAAAAAGCAGGGATCTGCATTGCAAATCCCTGCTCTTATTTTTGACTCTCTTCAGCTTTAGCGGCTGGTAGTCATCTCACCTTTTTCTTCCTGATCTGACTCTTTTTCCATCTCCATCGCAGCCATCTGTTTAAGGGTCTTGATTTTGGATATTACAGATTTCTGTGCATGGTCGATGAATTTTTTTGACATCTCAGGATTTGAGCGCTGCAGAATTTTGTAACGGTTTTCATTGTAGACATAGTCCGCGAGCGGCAGGGTAGGATCTTTACTGTCAATGATCAGCGGATTTTTTCCCTGCGGTGCCAGATCCGGATTATATCTGTACAATGGCCAGTGCCCCGACTCTACTGCGCGTTTCTGCTCAGTGTATCCCTGCATCATGTTGATTCCATGAGCGATACAGTGGCTGTAGCAGAGTATCAGTGATGGACCGTTATAGGCTTCTGCTTCCATGAATGCTTTTACAGCCTGGTTCTGGTTGGCTCCGATAGCAACCCGGGCTACATAGATGTATCCGTAGCTCATGGCGATCATGCCCATATCTTTTTTGATTGTGGGTTTACCGCTGGCTGCAAATTTTGCAACAGCTCCCATAGGAGTTGATTTGGATGCCTGACCTCCGGTGTTGGAGTATACCTCTGTGTCAAGAACCATGATATTGATATTTTTACCCGATGCGAGTACATGGTCAAGTCCTCCGTACCCGATGTCATACGCCCATCCGTCACCGCCTACAGCCCAGACAGATTTCTGAACCAGATAATCTGCAATGGTCAAAAGCTCTTTTGCAGTAGATGAGGAGCTTTTTTCCAGAAGCTTTTTGGCATTGGCAACACGGCCGCGCTGTACCTCGATGAGTTCCTGCGATGACTGATCTGCAGAGAGGATTTCTCCCAGGAGCAGCTTCAGTTCAGGACCGTCAACACCATCGCTGATAATCTTGTTTGACAGTTCAGTAGCGTACTGTGTGAACTTGTCAACAGTGAGGCGCATTCCAAGTGCAAGCTCGGCGTTGTCTTCAAACAGGGAGTTGTTCCATGTTGGGCCCCTGCCGTCAGCACGTTTTGTATACGGGGTAGTAGGAAGATTCGCCCCGTAGATTGATGAGCATCCGGTTGCATTTGCTATATAGGCGCGATCACCGAAAAGCTGAGTGAGCAACTTGATATAAGCGGTTTCACCACATCCGCCGCAAGCACCGCTGAACTCAAAAAGCGGTTTTATAAACTGGCTTCCTTTGACAGTGCTTTTGTCTATCAGTTTGGGGTCAGTTTCCGGAATTGAAAGGAAATATTCCCAGTTTTTAGCTTCCTGTTCACGAAGCGGAGTCTGGGGATGCATCTCGATTGCGTTGCCTTTACCATGGGTCGGGCAGTTCTCAACGCATATTCCACATCCGGTACAATCTTCCGGAGCAACCTGAAGAGTGTATTTGAGACCGGCCAGCTCTTTACCTTTTGCATCTGCTGATTTGAAAGCTTCTGGTGCATTTTCAAGATACTTCGGATCATAAGCTTTCGGGCGGACTGCCGCATGCGGACAGATCAGAGCGCAACGGTGACACTGAATACAGGTCTTTTCGTTCCAGACAGGGATGGTAACAGCGATATTGCGTTTTTCATACTGGGTTGTTCCAGAGGGCCAGATACCATCGTCAGGAATCTTGGAAACAGGCAGCAGATCACCTTCGGCCTTAATAATCTTGGCAGTGACGTTCTGCACAAATTCTGGAGCGTCTTTGGGTACGACCTTGATCTCGGCAACCGGGTTAGAGGGTGCAGAAGGAATACTAACTTCTTTAATGCCTTCAAGAGCCATATCAATGGAATCGATGTTCATCTTTACAATGGCATCGCCTTTTCTGCTGTATGTTTTCTTGATGGCGTACTTGATGGAATCGATCGCTGTATTTCCATCAATTATACCGGAGATCTTGAAAAATGCAGTCTGCATAATGGTGTTGATGCGCGGGCCGAGGCCGATTTTCTGGGCAATGCCGATGGCATCAATTACATAAAGCCGGAGCTTTTTATCGATGATCTGTTTCTGTACACGGCCGGGGAGTTTGTCCCAGACGCTGTCTTTATCGTACTGTGATTCAAGAAGGAATGTACCACCATCCTGAAGGTTTTTGAGCATGTCGAGCTTCTCCAGGAAGGAAAAGTTGTGACATGCCAGGAAGTTGGCTTTAGAGATCAGGTATGGACGGCGGATCGGGTTTATGCCGAAACGCAGATGTGAAACTGTAACTGAACCTGCTTTTTTGGAATCGTAAACAAAATATCCCTGGGTATTGTTTTCGGTTTTGTCTGCGATGATTTTCATGCTGTTCTTGTTTGCGCTTACGGTTCCATCGGAGCCCAAACCGTAGAAGAGAGCCCTGTAAACATCATCAGTTTCGATTGAAAATGACCTGTCGAAATCAAGAGAGCTGTTTGTGACGTCATCATTGATACCGATGATAAAATGGCTCTTAGGTGCGCTCTTGGCGAGTTCATCAAATACTGCCTTTACCATTGCAGGCGTAAATTCTGCAGAACCCAGTCCGTAGCGGCCTCCGATAATTACCGGAGATGCAAATTTTGCGATACCTTCCTGAATTGCTTCGCCGATAGCTGCTCTTATGTCTTCATAAAGCGGCTCGCCCAGAGATCCCGGCTCTTTTGTTCTATCAAGAACGGCGATTTTCTTCACAGTAGAAGGAATAGCATTGATAAGGCTCTTCATGTCAAAAGGTCTGAAAAGGCGAACCTTTACAGCACCGGTCTTCTGACCCTGTTTGTTAAGATAGTCGACGGTTTCGTGAATGGTGTCGCATGCAGAACCCATCGCTATAATAACTCTGTCGGCATCTGGCGCACCGACATATTCAAAAAGGTGGTACTGACGGCCTGTCAGCTTGGCGAATTTGTCCATATATTTCTGAACAATTCCCGGACACATCTGATAATATGCGTTTACAGTTTCACGTCCCTGGAAATAGACATCAGGGTTCTGGGCTGTTCCTTTGATATATGGGCGGTCAGGACTCATCGAACGTTTGCGGTGTGCCCATACAAGCTCGTTATTGATCATTGCACGCATGTCATCTAAAGAGAGCTCTTCAACTTTCTGAAGTTCATGAGATGTCCGGGATCCATCAAAGAAATGTACAAATGGTACTCTGGCTTCCAGAGTAGCGCTGTGAGCGATCAGGGCAAAATCCATTGCTTCCTGAACATTTGTTGAGGAAAGCATTGCAAAACCGGTCTGACGTACAGCCATTACATCGCTGTGGTCACCGAAGATCGAGAGACCCTGACAGGCAATAGCACGGGCTGTTACGTGAAAAACTGTAGGGGTGAGCTCACCGGCAATTTTGTACATATTGGGAATCATGAGGAGCAGACCCTGAGAGGCAGTAAACGTAGTGGTAAGAGCTCCGGCGGAGAGTGCGCCATGAACTGCACCCGCCGCACCACCTTCAGACTGCAGCTCCGCAACCTGGGGCACTGTTCCCCAGATATTTTTCTGCCCTGCTGCGCTCTTCTCATCTGAGATCTCTCCCATGTTTGAAGATGGGGTAATAGGATATATTGCAATGACTTCATTTACAGCGTGCGCAACATGAGCGCAGGCTGAGTTACCATCGTGAGGTACTTTGTTTTTTGACATTTAGATAAGCTCCTCTATATAGTGAAAATCAGATCACGAGAAAACATAACAATATAATTGCAAACAGGTTTTTTTCCAACCAAAACCGAGCATAAATAAACCTGCGGGCACAATTTAAGAAGCGCAGGAAATTAATTCGTTACGGTCTGATGAATATTGCCGGGAGGGCTGAAAGAAATATTTCAACCCAGGTGTCCCTGACTAGTTCTCTTACTCTTCAGCAGCTTCGGCAGTTTCATCTGCTCCGGTATGTGAAATTTCGGTCACAGGGGTTTGTTTTTCACGGGTGGTTTTTTTCGTGAATATGGTCTTGATCACAACATACGCCACGAAAACGGCTCCAACGCCCAGAAATGCGTAAGATAAAAGGTGATAGTATCTCTCAAGCAAGTCTTTTTGAGAGTAAAGGAAGAAGCCCAGAATGACAAGAATAAGGTTCCAAATTCCTGCCCCTAAGGTTGTGAACAGCAAAAAAACCTTTATATCCATACGGGCAACGCCCGCAGGAAGAGAAATGAACTGACGGACAGCAGGAAGAAGCCGTCCAATAAAGGTAGAGCTTCTACCATATTTGTTAAAGTAATTTTCCGCTTTTTCAAGACTCTCTCTGTTAATCAAAAGTAGATGGGCCAGACGGGTATCTGCCAGAGAGTAAAGCACTTTTCTACCCAGGTAAAGAGCAAAGTAATAGTTGAAAATAGCTCCAATGAGAGCTCCTGCAGTACCAGATGCAAATACGCCGAAAATGTTTAAATTTCCTTGTGCGGCTTTCCAGGCAGCAGGTGGTATGATGACTTCTGAAGGAAACGGGATAAAAGAGCTTTCGATTGCCATAAGAAGGGTTATGGTCAGATAATTAATGTGCTCCATGTACCAGTTAATAAAAGTGGTAAATAATTCCTGCATGAGTTTAGTGCCTTTAGTTTAGAGTTAGTATAAGATGTAACAGAATGAAACTAGGAAAGGAAACCTCTACCAGCCATGTTCGCCGATTAATGGTACAAAAGTAACATCACCGGTAACCCTGCATTTGCATCCAAGCTCGGAACGGTCATAAATGTGCAGTTCCTGTTTTTCCCGGTCCCCGGCAGGAATGATCATCCGGCCGCCTATAGCGAGTTGATCGATGAGAGTTTTTGGCACTACCGGAGCTCCAGCGGTAACGATTATCTTGTCAAAAGGGGCAAACTGCTGCCACCCGCAAGTCCCGTCACCAATCTTACAAACCACATTTATATAACCCAGTTCCCTCAATCTTTTTCTTGCGTTTTCACCAAGTTCTCTCTGACGCTCGATTGTGTATACACGGCGTGAAAACTGGGCCAGGATAGCAGTTTGAAAACCGGATCCGGTCCCAATCTCCAGAATTTTTTCATCTTTTTTCAACTCAAGCATCTCAGTCATCATTGCAACCACAATCGGTTGAGAAATAGTCTGGCCATTGCCGATCGGCAGCGCATTATCATCGTAAGCCTGGGCATACATTGCACCGTCAACAAAAAGATGACGTGGGACCTTGCGGAAGGCATCGAGCACCCGTTCATCGGTGATGCCCTTCTCCCGCAATATTTTTATCAGTTTTTCGCAGCCGACAGTGGGGTTGAGGTATTCTGCCATCTTCAGTTATTTCCGGGACTTAGATTTAAAACTGGTAATGAGTACGGCTTTGACCCATCTTAATGTATCATTTAAATGAGAAATATGACTTAGATCATTCAAATATAATGTCTGCACCTTTGTAAAACTGACTCTGTAACCCTTACGGATCGCTTTTATTATCACCTCGGTTTCCATTTCGAATCGGTCATATTCTATGGAAACAGACCTGAGCAGGGCTGAAGAGTAGATCCGGTAACCACATTGACTATCCAGGATTCTGGCGCCGGTTATCAGGGAAAGACTCCATGACGTAAGCCGGTTAGAGCAGATTCTCCAGAAAGGCATTATCCCGGGTTTCATTGTTCTTGAGCCAATACAGATCCCCACGTCAGGCGTTTCTTTAATCGTGTCTAAAAAACAGTGAAGATCCTCTGGTGAATGCTGCCCGTCGGCATCCATTGTGATTATCCAGCTGGTACCCTTTTCCAGAAGGTATTTAAAACCGGTTCTCAGCGCTGCGCCTTTTCCCCTGTTTATCTCGTGTTTCAGGCAGGTGATGCCAAATCTGGAACAGATATCAGGGGTATTATCTTCTGAGGCATCATCGACTACCAGCACTTGTGATACAGGGACAAATCTTAGCAAGTCTGGAAGAAACTTACTCAGGAGGTCTGCTGATTTGTAAGATGGAACCAGGATATGAACGCTTTCAGGCCAGGTCGCCAAGTTGATCCATCCTTTCCTGAATAATTGTGCGAAGTTTTTCTGTATCAGACTCGTTTACCGAAAATTGCCCGGGATCAACAGGGTCGCCGAGGAAGACTTTCAGTCTGCTGAACGGTTTTGGAATCAAAAACTTATCCCAAGATTTCAATCTCCAGGCGCGGTCAGCGGCTACGGCAACCGGTACGACCTGTGCACCCGAGAGCAGAGCTATCTGGGCGACACCAGATTTGATTTTTTGAGCCGGCCCTCTGGGGCCATCAGGTGTAAGAACCACGCATTTTTTTTCATTGAGAACCCGTACACATTGGCGCAGGGCAGAAATTCTGTTGCTGCTTGATGAACCGAAGACTATATCATGTTTCCAGTATCTTGCTACTGCAGCGGCAATCTGCCCGTCACGGCTTTTGGAAACAAGAGCCGTTTTTCCTGTATTCCTAAAAATGAAAGAAAGGGGAAGAAGTTGAGAGTGCCAGAAGCAGTAGATTCTTCCGCAGCCAAGGTCGTTAAAGGGGTCAAGATTTTCAGGTCCAGTGATTTTTATGCGCCAGGTGGCACCAATAGCAGATGCGATAGCCCATATTATAATGCTTTTGCAATTTGAAAAAAGATGATAGTTTCTATTGGCCATTATAAAGATTTACGGGTTTGAATACTGGTCAAGTCCAGATGGGAAACTAATATATAAACTGTTTCCAAAAAAAGGGATTCTTTATCAATATGGATCTGAACTATATCATTTTCCAAGCACACTAATAATAAAAATCATCAGGTACCTTTTATTTAATTGGAGAAAGCATGCTTTTATTGGTAAGGAAAGCGGTTATCGTTCTTTGTCTATCAGGTTTATATGCTTCAGCTACTCTTCTTCCTTTCCCATCGGTTCTACCTTCGGTGAGTACTCCTTATGATTCAATTCTGCTTAAAACCTGGCAAGGCATTAAAAAGAGAAATATTGATCCCTATACAGTCACAATGGTACACAGGCCTAAATCTGAACCACCTCATCTCCAGGATGCCGTTTCAGAGGGTGTAGGTTACGGCATGATTCTGGCCCTTTATTGCAACGATCAGACCTACTTCAATAAAATCTGGGACGCAGGTGAAAATTGCCTGTGGTCAGGAGAGTATTACAATTGGCGGGCCAGTCAGGAGGGAACGGTAGTTGGTACAGGTCCGGCTTCAGATGCTGATGAAGATATAGCATTGGCTTTGATCTTTGCCGATCTGCTGGTCAAAAAGAATGTCTGGTCAGCTCATACCAGCCCCAAAGGAGCAACTTATGCCGGCAGGGCTCAGGACATCCTTAACAGCCTCTGGTCTTTGATGGTTGAAGATGGTAAATATCTGCGTCCCGGTGCAGAATGGGGAGGCGCCGAGTTTGTTAATCCAGGCTATTTTGCACCGGCTTTCTATCGTGTATTCGATGAGTTTGATGCCCAGAAACGTAACTGGAAAGGTCTTATCGACCAGTGTTACACAAGTATCGCAGCATCACCGGGCTACCAGAATGGAATGGTGCCAGACTGGATGAAACCTACGGGTGAGTTTTGCGGAGAAGCTCTGGGTTATAATAGTTATGCAGGAGGAGAGTTTTTTTATAAAGATGCCATAAGGGTACTTTGGAGAGTGGCAACAGATTATTTATGGTACAACGAAATTCGCGCAAAAACATTTCTGCAGAAAGCGCTCTCTTTTATCGGCACACCGGATAAGGCAAATTTCTTTCAAATGGACGGGAGTGCTGTAACCGGAGAATTTGAACTGGGAAGTGGTGTCATCCGACCCAGAACCGAGCACAGCCATCTTACAGTTGGAATGTGGGCGGCGGCGGCAATGGGTGCCGGGGGGCCTCAGGCGGCAGAACCATTCAGTGAAGAGCTGCTGAAGTTTTATGAGGGTTCAGACTACTGGGGAAAAGCAAGCGATCCGAACAATGAAGATACTCTGCACAATGAGATGTACTTTGATCAGTTTCTGGCCTGGTTTGGAGCATCATTGATATCCGGTGTGTTTACAAATCTCTGGGAAGACATGAAAGACTCTCTTCCCGGAGTCGCACTGCAATGGGTCGACCAGCCCTCAGTTACTCCCTTTGATATCAATGCCAGCATAGCTCCACTCAGGGTAAGCGGCCGGTTCAATAAGCCGGCGATCTGGGCCGTTGAGCTTATGAGCGAAACAGACAGCTCAGCATGGTGCCAGTATAGCGGAACCACAAGCTCTTTCGATATTTCATGGTACGGATTATCCTTTGAAGGTGATCCGATGCCTCAGGGATATTACAAGGTTACCATAAATGCCAGGGGGTTATCGGTTCCGGTTCAGAAGAGAGTCTGGCTGGGCGGTTCGTTGAATCTGATGGTAGGGAACCGTCTTCTGATTGATGAGTTCAGTGATGGAGATCTCAAGCCCTATATCGGTAATCAGTGGTGCAGCTATTTTGACAGCGATGAAGGTAAGGGTGGAAAGTCAAAGGTTCGTGAATTTGAAGTGATTCAGAGCGGTTCAGAATCTCAGCTTAAATGGGCTTATCACCTCGATCAGGGAAATCTGGGGTTTGACCCGTATTCTGCGCTGGAGTGGGACTGCACAACACCGGAAGGCAACCTGAATCTAACCGGGCTTGACTCCATCATAGTGTCTGCCCGCTCGGCAACCCCTCTTGGAGTTTCAGTACAACTGATAACAACAGACATTATGGATTATACATATTTCGAGGATTCTCTTTATCTTACGTCTCAGATGAAGGAATTCAGTTTACCAATAGCAGGGTTCACTCAGAGGTTATCCGGTTCCGGTGGCCGGCTTGATTTATCAAAAGTGAAAGCTATCAGGTTTCAGGTGCAACAGGCAAGCGGTACAGAAAATGAGATAGTAATAGGAAAGATCTATTTCACCGGTAATCTGGCGTCACTTTACAGTGCACCTCCAGCTTACATTCCACCGCTTAACATCAGGCATAAACTTACAAGCAAAACTATAAATCCGGTGACTGCATTTTCAAACGGAAAAATGCTTCATATTCAAATTACTCAGCATCGCAGAAACAGCCCGGTTACAATTTTTGATCAGTCTGGAAGAACGGTGCGAAGATTGAGTGTTTCAGAAGATGGAACAGTGCTCTGGGACTATGCTAATGATGCTGGGAAGCGGGTAATGCCGGGGGTTTATATATTAACTGCAGGGAGCAGGGAAAACAGGGTGGCGCTTCCGGTAAACTGCAGATTTTGATTTCCGGATTTAAATAATTCGCCTATTTTCACTAAACAGGCAAATTTAGGCAAGAATTCAATTTTTTGACAAGATCAGCAGTTCAGGCTTTTGCAGTCGAGTTTTGCTTCATGCGCCATATTTCTGCATATCTCATTACCCAGATTCTTGCCGCGACCTCTTCGTCTATATCTTCACCGAGAATTTCTGAAAGATACTGGCGATATTTGCGTATTTCTTCTATTTGAATGTGGTTGTCCATGCTTTTACCCCGGAAAAAAGCCGCTTATTAAATATATCGGCTGATTTGTAGTATATATAATTAAAAAACCGTACCAATTACAAGAAATAAACAGTGTGTACAATCTTAATGGCTCTTTTTAAATTTATCATTGAATTGAGTTGGTTTTCTGAACCTAAAAACCGCTGTTGGAAAATAATCGTAATCTATTGAGCACTAAGGTTTTCAGGCATCTTGATCTTATCGCCTTGTCGGTTAAGACCTATAATGCCTCCAAGTATTATTATCTCAACATCTTACGTTTATTTGCTCACACAAGTGCAACTTTTAGGTCAAATAGCAGAATTAAGAGCAATGTTTTCCGATGGAGAAAAAATGTACTTGATACCGCAGGTAAAAAAGTGCGTATCCAGAGAAGGTTCCTTTAGATTAGAACTTTCAATAAAGATATATTTTGACAAGTTAACTAATAGTAATTTGTTTATATCATCAGTGCTGACCGGTTCACTTGTTAAAATTCTTGGTCGGGAACCTGAAATAGAGATAACACCTGCGGAACGGCCAGTGGGGATCTATTTCTGCACAAAGGAGATGGCGGGGCCTGAAAACTATACCATTGATGTAAGTCCGGAAAGAATCAACGTATCAGGGGGCGGAGAAGAATCGTTTTTACGGGCGGTTCAAACCCTCTGCCAGATTGTGAACCAGTGTGGCGCGGAGATCCCATGCCTTTACATAGAAGACTATCCTGATTTTCCCCGGCGTGGTTTTTACCATGATGTAACAAGGGGCAGGGTTCCACAGTTGAAAACCCTGAAATGGCTTGCCGATAAACTGTCTAACTACAAAATCAATCAGATGCAGCTCTATATGGAGCATACATTTGCCTTTGGGAATATTCCTGAATTGTGGAGCGGAAAAGACCCTCTGACTGCAGAGGAGATAAAGGAGCTCGATAAGCACTGCCGCAGACTTCACATTGATCTTGTACCATCGCTTTCAACTTTCGGACATCTTTATGAACTTCTGAGGCTCAAACGGTTTGAACACTTGAATGAGCTTGACATAAGGGCTTCAGACCTTCCTCATAACCTCTGGGACAGGATGGCTCATTATACGATAGATCCACAGAACCCGGAAAGCTTCGAACTGATTAAATCGATGATAGAAGAGGTGATACCCGCTTTTTCATCTCAATTTTTCAATATATGCTGCGATGAGACATTTGATCTTGGCAAAGGAAAAAATCTCAAAAGGGCTCAGGAACTGGGAACAGGGCGACTGTATGTGGATTTTGTAAAAAAGGTAGCAGGTGTTGTCATTGATAATGGAAAAATTCCAATGATGTGGGGTGATATCGTACTGCATTACCCGGAATTGATCGAAGAGCTTCCGCGGGAGATGATTTTTCTTAATTGGGGCTATTCTCCAGATATTGACAGCAGCAGCACGGAAATCTTTGCCCGGAAAGGGCTGACTCAGTACTGCTGCCCGGGTCTGCACGGGTGGAGTAGATTTGCATATGATATTAACAGCGCCTCTAAGAACATCCGAAGAATGGTTTCTCACGGGCACTCATTCGGCGCAGAAGGAATACTGACGACTGATTGGGGGGATTGCGGCCATGTTAACCTGATTTCCGGATCTATGCATGGGATGATGCTAAGTGCTGCTTTATCCTGGAACCACAATTCCTATGAGGATGATAATGAGTTCGACCGGGCAGCATCGGTGATTGAATGGCAGGAAATGTCCGGAAGGCTTTTTAAACTGCTAAGGGAGCTTGGAAGTCTCTGTACATTCCATTTTGGTAATATTTATGCATGGGCGGAAGGCTTTGGCGGACTCTGGAACAGGGAAGAACAGGTAAAAGAGATTGATATTGCAGAGATTTCTGAAAAGTTTAAAAAAGCAGAAATTATAAAAGATCAGATTTTCAGCCTCAGAGATTTTTCAGTTGAAAAATATGGCGAATTTATCTGGGGTGCCAGAGCAGTCAGGTGGACACTGGGGCTGCTGAGTTACATGAAGGTAGTGGAGTATCGGCAGGCAGGAAAGATTCTTCATGATAAAAATGAGCTGATTGGCGAGGGGAAAGATCTGCTTGATGATTTTAAAGTCCTGTGGAAGAAGAGAAACAAAGATTCTGAGTTATACGAGATTGAAAAAATTTTCCTTTCCGCATTCAAGAAAATTGAATCGATAGACGCCCGGGGGCTTTTATGATACTGGATCAATTAACAAACATGGACCGATACTCTGCAATCCACCCAGGATTTAAAGATGCGGTAAACTTTCTGCGCTCCATAAACGCAGAAACCTTCACTTCCGGGAAAATGGTGATAAAAGGGGAGCAGATTTTTGCTCTCGGTTCGGCGGTAACCGGTACGGGAATCGAAAGAGCAAGGCTTGAGACACACAGAAGATACATCGATATACAATATTGTGTATCCGGAAGAGACACGATCGGGTGGAAAAACGTTACAAGTTGTGTTGCACCGGTGGGAGAATATAATTATGAAAAGGATGTCATATTTTTCCGTGATATACCTGATCACTGGTTTTACCTTAATCCCGGGCAGTGTGCCGTGTTTTTTCCTGAAGATGCCCATGCTCCACTGGCAACAGATGAAACCGTTCACAAGATCGTTGTAAAGGTTCTGGTTCCTGGTTAATAGTTGTATCTCCATAAGCATGAATAACGGTGTTGATTCCTGATAAAGCGTCTTCGGGTCCTCGAATTCTATCACCCCAGAGATAACTTTGTGATTTCACCCCAGAGGTAACTTTGTGATTTCACCCCAGAGGTAACTT
>JAAYYB010000074.1 GCA_012515615.1 Fibrobacter sp. | reverse complement strand
CGGATGAAAAACAGACTTTGTTGATTTAAGATGACGCCAGTATAGAATTACCCCTCTTTGGAAGGCATGCTCTGGAGCCCCAGAGATGAATTAGTGACTGAATTCCAAAGTTCTTATTTCATCTCTGGGGTGAAAATGACATAAATTCCAAATGTAACCTCTGGGATGTTTCCGCGAACAAGGTTACAGCAATGTATTCTTTTCCTGCAGGTCACCTGTTTGGATCAAGTGCGTCCCGTAAACCATCACCCACAAAATTGAAAGCCATCACTACTAAAAAGATAAAGAGCCCGGGGATTAGTATCCAGGGATGATACTGAATGTCCGAAACATTCATAGCTGCACTGAGAAGATTGCCCCAGCTTGCCTGAGGATCCTGTATTCCAAGGCCTATGAGGCTCAGTGCCGATTCACCCAGAATATATCCAGGAATGGTAAGAGTCATCGATACTATGGCATAGGAGAGTGTCTGGGGAAGAATGTGCTGGAAGATTATGCGGAAATCAGATGCTCCCAGGGCACGGGCTGCAGTGACAAAATCTCTCTTGCTGATAGATAATGCCATGCCCCTTATCACACGGGCAAATCCGGCCCATCCGATAAGACTGAGTATTACTACAATAAGTAGGTAAACCTGTGTTGAGGAAAGTTTCATCGGAAAGGCGCTGCGTAGAGCAAGCATGAGAAAAAAAGAGGGCACAAGCATGAAGCATTCGGCAAAACGCATGATCAGCCAGTCCGTCTTTCCGCCATAGAATCCCGAGATCCCGCCTGCAAGAAATCCCAGAATTGCGGTTATTGCCACACCAAGAAACCCGATAGTCAGTGAAACCCTCGATCCGTACAATATACGGGAAAACAGGTCTCTTCCAACAGCATCTGCCCCTAACAGGTAAAATCTGACGCTGTTTTTTTCTGATTTCGTTCCAAAAAGATGACGGCTGATAGGTATGATCCCCCACAGCTTTACTTTATCACCCTTTACAAAAAAGGAGAGCGGTGTGGGTTTTGTGCGGTCTTCAACGTAAACCCGTTCGAAAAAATCATTGAAACCAAATGAATAGGGGTACACAAATGGTCGAAGAGAGAAGCGGCCATCGTGGATAAAATGAATTCTGCTTGGCGGCTGATAAGAGTTTTCTCTGTTGCCGTTGTCGAAGTCATAAGGAGCGATAAACTCGGCAAAAAACATTATCAGGTAAAGAATAGCAAGCACTATCAGTCCGGGCCATACAAGCGGATGCCGGAAAAACTTGGTAGCGGCTCTGTTGTTTTTAAACAGCTTCATGCTTTTCTTACCCTTGGATCGGCTATAACCAGCAGAATGTCGGAGATCAGGTTTCCTATGATAAGCATTACTCCGCCCATAAGCATGCTTCCCATGACCAGAAAAGTATCCTGTGCCCTTACGGCCGCAAGCATAAGGCTGCCCAGACCCGGCCAGTTTACAATTATCTCCAGAAGTGCCGCGCCGCTGAGCAGTGAGGAGAACTCGAAACCAAAGAGCGTTATGAGGGGATTGATTGCATTGCGTAAAGCGTGCCCGTAAACGACTTTATGTTCAGGAAGTCCCTTGGCGCGGGCGGTTACTATGTATTGTTTGCGAAGCTCCTCGAGCATGTTGCCGCGGCTGATACGCTGCAGGCCGGCAAGTGCCCCGATAGTGAGGATTATCACCGGTAAAACCATATGCGCTGCCCGGTCAAGGATTTTACCGGAGGTGCTCATGTTTTCATACCCCGGGGAGATCATCCCTCCGATAGGAATTGATGATACAAACGGCAGATCCCGGCCCGCGTATACCAGAAACATCAGAAGCAGGGCAAGAAAGAAGCTGGGGAGCGACATGCCGAAATATGAGATTGCCGACAAGATTCTGTCTCCCCAGGAATACTGCTTTACTGCGGCGTAAATGCCCAGCGGAATCGCTATGAGCCAGGTGAAAATTATGGAAAAGAATGACAGAAGAAAGGTGTTAAACAGCCGTTCTGCAATTACACCCGTCACTTCGGCTTCACGCGAAAAAGAATATCCAAGGTCAAGGTTTATGGTCCTCCAGAGCCAGTGCCCGTACTGGACCAGAACCGGTTTATCGAAATGATACTTCTCTTCGATCTGCTTTACAGTTTCGGTACTTATCCGCGGGTCAAAACGGTATTTTGCCAGGATGTCGCCCGGAGCCAGATCAATGAAGAGGAAAGTAATAAAGGACATCAGCAGGAGCTGGGGTATGGAAACCAGCGCCCGCCTGATAAGTTCATCTCTCATATTTTTGTCGCCGTATCCACCGGCATTTTTTCAAGTGTATTCAGGATTTATAAATTATTTAATGTAAATGTATTCAAGATTATGGAGCAGTCCGCCGTTAAGCGACGGGTTAAGATTGCCGAATTTGTTTGATATGCAAAGGATCCGTTCGGGAAGAACGGTGTAAATCATCGGAAGCTGATCGGAGACAATCTGCTGCCACTGATCGTAGATAATCTTTCTCTTTTCTGTATCAACTTCTTTAACTCCGGTATCAAAGAGGCTGTCAATCTTTCTTTCCCAGTCGGTTGCCGGATTTTGCTGGCGCGGGAACCACATGTGAAGACCGCCGCTAGAGTGCCAGACATTTTTTCCAAAATGCGGCTCTACACCGCCTGTGAGTCCCATGAGAATGGCATCCCATTCGTAGGGAGGATTATCAATTTTCTGGACAAGGCTGTTGAATTCAAGCTGCTGGTAATGAATTTTCATTCCCAGGGCTTCGAGATCCTTGCGGATGATTTCAGCAATTTTTCCTCTTACGTTGTTGCCGCTGTTTGTGACAAAAGAAAACTCGACTGTGTTGCCGTCTTTATCATCTATAATGCCATCACCATTTTTGTCGCTGAACCCCTCATTTGCCAGGATCTCTTTTGCTTTCTGCATATCATAACTATATTGTGTGGTTTTATCATTATAGAAGAAGCCCTCTGAAGGGGTCATTGGGGACCATTGCGGGTACCCAAGACCGTTCATTACAATTCTGATCATATTTTGTTTGTCAAGAGCATGCGCGATAGCTTTCCTGAAATTGGTATTTGTGAACCATGAAAGCTTGACGTTATCAACATATGGTTTTCCTGACTGGTCTCGCCCTGTGTTCATATTGAAGAACAGAAAATTGCTTCCGGTAGCCGGTCCGAGGCGATATACAGTATAGGTACTGGTCTGCTCGTCTTTTTTAAGTCCCGGAAAATCCTCGCCTTTGGCCATAAGGTAATCGACTTCGCCGCGTTTGAACTGGAGAAGTTCGGCGTTCTGGTCGGCTACAATAGTGTAGACAACTCTGTCGAGGTATGGAAGTTTGTTGCCGGCACTATCAGTTTTCCAGTAAAGGGGATTTCGTTTGAAGACGACTTTCTGTGAAGACACATATGAATCAAGGAGAAACGGGCCTGTACCCACGATTGTCGCAGGGTCAGTCTGAATACCGAGTGTAGTGGTAAACTTGCCCGATTTGACGATCTTTGAATATTTGTGTCTGGGAAGAATCTCCTGTGACATGGTACGCAGAAAGGGTGCATAAGGGAAGGGAAGAGTGAACCGGACATTGGAGCTGTCTATGGCTTTGACATCGATTTTCTTACCGTCAACCAAAAAGATGTCTCTTGAAGAGTTGGGTTTGATTGCCGGATTATAAATCAGATCGTTAAAAGTAAATTCGACATCATATGCACTGAATGGCACGCCGTCAGACCATTTTACGCCGGGCCTCAAATGAAAATTCCACACCAGACCGTCATCGGAAACCGACCAGGTGTCAGCCATATTAGGTTCAGGAAGCAGTGTAACGCCGTTTGCTTTGACCAGCCCCTCAAAGATGTACGATGTAAATTCAGTGGTTGTGTTTTCAGTTGAGGTGATGGGGTTGAAAGATTTAGGGTCGGAAAAAGTTGATAATACAATTTCCCCGCCTGACTTTCCGATTGAGGGAACAAATGCGGCGGCTTTTTCCTGTAAAGCGGCATAGTTGATGCCCGATACAGCATCTGTCTCTTTCTGGATCCTGTTTTCAGGCGCGCCCTTCTGGCATCCTGAAAAAATTGCGATCTGAACTATTACCATCAATGCAACTGAAATAATTCTCATAAGACTTTTTCCCCCGGGGAGTTATCTGAAATGATCATGATCACTGAAAATGACCGGATTTTGGCTTGAATATAGATTCCTCGTCCTCTGGAATCCGGGCCAATCGGTAAAATACCTCTTAGCACCATCATCCCTGCAAATAAGGTGGACCACCTCAGGGTGTCTCTGCAGCTTTTTGAGAAGGCAGCCATACCGGGCTAAGCGGAGCGGCTTCTACTTTCCCAGTGCAGCGAGTGCCAATTCTACTTTACCAAAAGGTGCACTTATCTGAAATCCACTGACCCGCGTACTGATGGAATCTATGATTTCCATGGCGATTTCTGTTCCCATTCTGGCCCCGTCCTCTTTGGTGGTGACCTTTTTAAGACGCTCCAGAATAGATTGAGGTACTACTACCCCCGGTACCTCATTATTCATGAATTCCGCATTTTTGAAGCTGGTCAACGGCCACACACCGGCCACTAGCGGAATCTGAGTAATATTCCGGGCTTTGTCCAGAAAGCGAAAGAGTGCATCTACATCAAATACAGGCTGGGTTATTATAAATTCCGCACCTGCGTCGACCTTCCGCCTGAAACGTTCCATCTCCCTATCCATATCAACAGCACAGGGATTGGCACCTACACCGGTGAAAAAGCCGGTTGGTGGATTAACAGGGTTACTGCCTACGTCAATTCCCCTGTTCATATTTGTAACTGCCTGGGTCAGTCCGACTGAATCAACATCGAAAACGCCGGTAGCATCGGGGTAATCTCCGAGTTTGGGTGGATCTCCGGTGATGATAAGCAAGTTGTGGATTCCGGCTGCATAAGCACCCAGCAGATCAGCCTGCATACCGATAAGATTACGGTCCCTGCAGCAGTAATGGAGTACCGGTTCAATTTTCGCATCGCGGAGCATCGCAATAGCGGTTATCATTGGGGAGACACGTGTGCTTGCACGTGGACCATCAGGAATATTGATGACATCGATACCTTTTTCTGCACACAGCTTTGCCTTTTCCAGTACTCCACTCATGTCAATTGAGCGGGGAGGCAGCAGCTCCACCGAAGTCACTTTCTGTCCAGAAAGCAGTTTGGCTGCAAAACGGGACTTATCAGATGGTTTTACCATCGATACAGGAGCAGCATCGGTTTTATGAGATTTCACCTCTATATATTTTTTAACGCCGCTCATAGTCTTAATCGA
This sequence comes from Fibrobacter sp., assembly GCA_012515615.1. Classification (GTDB taxonomy): domain Bacteria; phylum Fibrobacterota; class Chitinivibrionia; order Chitinivibrionales; family Chitinispirillaceae; genus JAAYIG01. The sequence continues at coordinate 4,243 of JAAYYB010000074.1, read as the reverse complement.
CCGGCTCATCATTTTAATATGTGCAGCCGTTGTTCCGCAGCATCCGCCGACTCCTCTTGCGCCAAGCTCGATATAACGTATAGCATAGGTAGTAAAATATTCCGGACTGCTTAGATAAAGCATGCGGCCGCCTACATCCCGGGGCATTCCTGCATTTGGCATGACAATAAAAGGCTTATGGGATCTGGAGATGACTTTTTCCAGCGTGGAAAAAGCACCTGCGGGACCGGTTCCGCAGTTGATTCCAATTGCCTGTACCCTTTTGTTCTGATCGAGAAAATCTACGATCGCTGTTGCCGGGGTTCCGGTAATTGTCAACCCTTCATGCCCGACAGTAAAGGATGCTATAAGGGGGACATCGAAGCTTTCTGCCGCTTTGATTGCCAGGTCCAGCTCATCAAGCTTCGAGAAAGTCTCCAGGATTATTCCATCAACTCCAGCCTTGACCAGTGAAGCGATCTGCTCTCTGAAAGCCTCTTGCACTTCGTTTATGCTGGCAGATTGCAGTATCTCAGAAGATTTGGTGCATGGACCTACTGATCCAATAACATAAATATCATCTCCGGCAGCTTCTCTTGCGCACCTTACCGCTGCAGAATTGATTTCATCGACTTTTGTTGCAAGTCCAAAAGCTGCCAGCTTTATACGGTTTGCACCGAAAGTGTTTGTTTCCAATACCTGGGCTCCGGCCTCAACATACTCGCTGTGGATCTTCTGGATCAGCTTGCTGTTTGTCAGGTTAAGTTCATCAAAACAGGTGTTGATAAAGATACCGCGGTCGTAGATCACGGTACCCATGGCGCCGTCGAATATAAGCGGCTGCTCAGTCATTTTAGATATGAGATCAATCAATTGTTCAATCCTCTGTTGAAACGTAATACGATCTTGAAAACTAAAAATACCATTTTTTCTGCGAAGGGGGCATGTTTTTACTTCATTCCCTCCCCATTTACCTGTCCACTAAAACGATTTTAACAGTTCTTTTCAATCCCGGGGTCTTCAGCGTGCAGAAATATGTTCCATGAGAAAGTACTGCTTTTTGATCATTTCTGAGGTTTACGTATACCCGGTGTTGACCGGCTTTAATTTGACCCCGGGTAATATTTCCTAATAAGCGACCGGCACAATCAAATAATGCCAATGACCATTGCTCCTGAGGTTTCCGAGCAGATACTTCAGCATCAGGGATGGTGAACTGCAAAACCATTATATCAGAAACCGGGTTGAGATATGCCCGTAACTGAATCTGGTTATTAGATCTGCCCTTTAATGATGAAGGTTTTTGGACTTTGGCATTGGGAATGCCCAGAAGGTCATTGATGTTTCTCTTCTCCTGGGCTTCCCAATTGCGCCTTTCAGCTTCCCGGGCCGCAATCCGGCTGACCCATGGTTCTGTCAATCCCTCGCAATAGTCTCCCGAGGAAGGGACCCCAATGTCGATCCAGGCACAAATTTTATCGTATTCCTCTTTTGTTAAAGTGACAGAATTGTGTCCAGCATCTAAAAGACTGATGAGAGGACTCCTGGATGCGCCGGTTCTGTATGGTGGCTGCAATAATGGTGAATCCTCAGCACTCTGCCACCAGACGTATTTACCTCTGTAATCCCAGTCTTCCGTAGTTACCAGGTTCTGATATGCCTTTGATGATGTCCGTCCCGATTTTGTCCATGATCCAGCCGGCCCCAGAGGCAGTTCGACTGTTCCTCTGCTTAAATCTAATACGTCAGGGGTTGTCTCATTGTGACAAGCAACGCATTTGGCATCAAGAATAGGCTGAATTTCCTTTGTAAAACTGAATCCGCGAGACGGACCATAAAAGGAATCCAAAGGAACAGGGCCACGTTTTACAGCAATTGGTATGGATGTCGGTTGCTGAGGTGTAGTAAGCTTTGATTCATGACACCCCATGCAGCTATTGACCTCTCCGGGCATAATGGTTGCCCATGAGCGCATAGTCTGCACGACATGTCCCTTTTCGTCAAGTGCTTGAAAGTAAACCGGTGTACGTGCAGGTACATAAAAACAAGCCGACCCGTCGCTTTCAACAGGTGTTTCACCAATGATCTTTTTAACATCCCACGATGCTCCAACAGTTGCAATGGGTATCGGGGTCGTCGCCCCTCCGTTATTGATGCTTCCGGGCCCGCAATTCATGCCGCCTGCCCCTGAGGATGGACCGGTTCGGTACTCAAGTGCCACGACACGCAGACGCTTTATTGTTCCGGCCGGGATATCTTTCAGAAGTGGATCCTGAGAGATGTTTATATCCATAACCTGGCAAATTCCAGTGCTTTTGCTCCAATCGGTATTATCAGCTATAATTGTCGGTTTAGGACGTTGAAGAACAAGTCGGGGTGATGCGCACGGGCCTGAGCTAATCAGCTCTTTGTGTCCGGACGCGGTCATGAACAATAGCCCGTTGCTCCAGCAAACGAGCATGCAATTTTCATCCAGAGGATATGGCCATATATAGGGACCGGAGGTCCAGTAATCATTAGGATAGGCATTGGGTTTTGGAAAAGCTGCTGGATCAAATGCATACGGTCCCCATTTGGCCCTGTACTCTTCAAAAGTCAATCCTCCCAGGGTGCTCGCCCAGACTCCCTCTGTATCGTCCTTTGGATTTCGAACAGGTGCTAAAAGCGTAACACCCTCGCCATTTGCAATCCCCAGATCGCGGTTGACCGTGCAGACAATCCCGGCCTGGCCTGAGTGATAGCCGCCTGCGATTGCCATAATTTTGTTTGTACCCGGAATCTCACGTGGATAATAGAGTGCTGTGGGCCACCAGGAGTTGTTTCCATAAAATTCCATCTGTTTGGTGCCGTCTGGATTTACAACAAAGAGACCGTGCGCATAGGTATGATTTTTATCATTGTAATCCCATCTGCAATAGATTACCTGGCCATTGGACAGCACTGATGGATAACAGATGTGTGCCTGATCAAAACTGATTCTTCTGAGGTACCTGCCATCTTTATTGCAGAGGAAAAGATTCGCAGTAACAGAATTATCATCAAGACAATCTCCCATTTGTATCATGCGTGTTGAACAGAACATGATGTCGTCGTTTGGAAGATAAATTCCGTCAACATCGGAATTGTGGCGGTAGTCAGAAGCGGTGCCTCCGGTTGTTATCTGTCTGGTACTTTTAGAATGTAAATCTATTTCGTAAAGATGATAGGAGTTTTTTCCGCTCGACATGTCACGAAACGAGTACAGTACCCGTTTTCCATCAAAAGAGACATCGGGATCGCGAGTCTCACCCTGTACAAGAACCGATGGTGTCCCGGCACCACCTTTCATCGTAATGAGTACCAGGTCTCCACCGCGCTCGTTTGCGTTATCATTATAAATTTGAGACCATACACCATGAGCAGAAAACACAATCTGTGAAGAATCGGGCAGATAGGGTTCCAGAAGCTGTAATCGACGGGCTGTAGCAGCTTTGAGATAAATTTGTTCAAGAGCTGCTGTCGAAGAATCTGGTATTTCAGATTGGTCTAACTCGTTTAAAAGATCTGTTCTTATTTCCAGAGGCAAGTCTGGAGCGATCTTCTCGATTGCTGATCTGTAACCCTTTACAGAGACTGAATCCTGCGTTTTCCAGACACTGACTATAGATGCATAATACGCCACATCTGGACTGAGGGCTTCAAGAGCATGAAGGCTCTGAATCATAACCAATGTGATTAGAGCCGGAAATACCAGGTAAGCATTAAAAACTCTCACTATAGACTCCGTGCCTTTGCGATTAAAATCTGACCTGAAGCTGATAGGAAATTACGGAAAAAGGAAAGAAACATCAAGAAAAATCCAAGGGACGGACCGTTTTTATCATTTTTCGCTGAAGATAAAAAAGCAGTCCGTCCCCTCCTTACTCTTCCCCAATTCGTTTTGATACAAGTGAACAGCTTTAATAATGCCGTTGATGTTTATTGGGCGGTCTGTTATTTTGATTTCAAGTTCGAGTGTCAGCTCAAGTTGCATAGCCGGATTTCTCCTTTCATTTGCAAGGTGAAGGAGTAATATCAGGCTTTTCTATTTATTAAGCAATTTTTTTTACCACCAATTTCGGGACGGTGTTTAATTCTAGAATAGAAAAGAAGTTCGGCGGCAAAAAAAGAAACAAATTATTGAATGTACCTGCGGCTGGCAAGGAAAAAACAAAGGAGAATAATCATAATGTTATTTAATGAAAAGAAACCTGTTGGTGGAACATTTCTTGACTTAGAAAGAGCT
>JAAYYB010000073.1 GCA_012515615.1 Fibrobacter sp. | reverse complement strand
CCTCCAGAAAATGTGCAAAAACCCAGGCTGATGGCAGCAGCCTGATATATTCTGAAAACCTGGAGACTATATTGTTTTTCACAGTATTCCGCGTTTACCAGATCTGAGGGGAAAAAATATCAGCTATAGAAAATAAAACACGCCGAAGCTTTTATGTAGACTCATGAGCGCAAAAGCATTAGAAGAGGATACCCCGGAGATGATTTATAAAGCGTTCCGGAAGGGGATAAGATCAAAAAGGGAACTTTCTGATAAATATAACGACGGCTCTCTGTCCTTGTGATGAACGGAGAAAACCTTCCCTTCTACTTGTTCGTCGGGACCCGGGTCGGAATTAACCTCAGATTTTTGATTTAGTGAGTCAAGTCAATATCTCACCTCGGGGGTGACTTTGTGATTTAACGTGTTAAGTCAATATTTCACCCCAGAGATGACTTTGTGATTTAACGTGTTAAGTCAATATTTCACCTCAGGGGTTCGGAAGAAGTAGACTTGCAGAACCGTATACTGCCTTTTAACTATAATTGCAAACAATGCGTAAAAAATGTATGTTTAATCATATTTCTAAATACAAAATCGAATATCGGATTCTTTTCCTTAATAGGAGATACTTATGGTAGACAAAGAACTGCTGGACATCCTCTGCTGTCCTGAAACAAAACAGGACCTTACCCTTGTCAGTGACAAGGTGATTCAGATGATCAATGGGGAAATCAAAAAAGGAGAAGTTAAAAACAGAGCCGGGGAAACAGTAAACGAGCCAATCGATGCTGGTTTACTCAGAGAGGATCACAAGTACCTCTACCCTATCAGAGAGGATATCCCGATAATGCTCATCGACGAAGGGATTCCCTTCGATCAGTTTGATTCCGAATCCTGATCTTTACTACTATATATACTAAAGCCAGAAAGGCTATAAGTATCATTTGAACAATTACCGGTGTAGTGATGACAGAACGGCTCTCCTCTGCACCGGTGAGTCTGATCTCCTCAAGAGAATCCCCGCAGTTGCTCCGTCCCGATGCAAGCAAGGAAAATTTTGCTGAACCTGTTGTATCCATCTGGCCCCATGGGATAGCCCATTCCAGCGAGACCGCCCCGGAGCTGTCCAGCATATCCCTGTCCAGCCTGTAAAAATCAGATCTGTCCAGAGTGTCAGGAATGCTAATCCTGAGAGGAGTATTACCTTTTGGGGTAGTAAAAGAGAATTTCCATTCCCTGCAGACTGTTTTCCCTTCTGTTCGCAGATACCCGACTATACCTTCAGGGGTCCTCCGTGCATCCCAGATCCATTGTGAAGCCCCCCATTTTTTTGCAGTTTCAGAATTCCATTCAGGCAGAAAACCGTCGAGCTGAATGCGCCGGCCATACTCGATTTCATAAGAAGCTGAATAGGAAACGAAACAAAAGCACAGTACAAAAAAAGGTGTCAGGTATCTTTGCTTCATTACTAAATCCTTTTAATTCAGGTGTGCGAGACAATCCGGACATTCATCTATTGTACACATCTGAAACCAATACTGACTTCGGCAAAATCAGGAGAAAACCAATGGCGATTGGTTACACGAAGCTGAGAAGGACCGCTGTACCAGCCTCCCCCCCTTATCACTTTATAAAGACTTGTCTGCGGGCCGGCCGGATCTTTCGTTTCCGAATAGGAATAGTAACTTTTATCATAATTGTCTGCGGTCCATTCCCATGCATTACCGGTCATGTCATGAAGCCCCCAGCAGTTTGGAGCATAGGAACCCGTTCTGGAGGGATTGCCGACAGGTGCATAACTGCATTTTTTCATATCAGGGACTGAATTACCCCAGGAATAGTCAACTTTTTTTCCACCGGTTGCGGCATATTCCCATTGAGCTTCTGATGGGAGATGCATCTTTTTCCATTTGCAGTAACTTTGTGCCTGGTACCAGGTCACGCACTGAACGGGCAATCCGGGATTACGGTACAGATCCGGAACGATTACCTTCCTAAAGCTCTTTCCATTCCAGGCTATGCATTTTTCGTCATCATAATGAGCAGGTGTGCATCGTTTTGCCTTCACACATGAATCGTATTGCGCCTCGGTGATTTCAAAAGTGTTGATCTTAAAAGTGGAAAGTGTGACCACATGTTCCGGGTTTTCATCTGCCTCACCGTTTTTACTTCCCATCATAAAACTTCCAGATGGAACAGTGACTGTCTGGGCCGAAAGAAAAGCATTTATAAAGATAAGGATTGAAAGCAACAGCTTTTCCATCAACGGTCAGTTCTTTCCATGAGGAAAAGAATGATACCAAAAACAGTGAACGCACCTATGACAAGTATGGAACTGAAACGTTTGCGGTTCCGCTGGGCTTCGATACGGGCGTTTTCGAGAGAATCAAGATAAGCGGCAGAGTGTTTCAGTTCAATCTGGAGTGTCTCAGTCACACCGCTTTTAACACTAACCTGATTTTCAAACGGGTCATATCCCGGCAGTTCCGCCCTTACTTTATACTCTCCCGGTTTCATCTGCGAACTATTCAGGGGAGTCTTTCCTGACGGTTTTCCATCAATAAGCACTTCTGCACCTTCAGGGATACTTGAGATCTTTAACCCGCCAGGCTGCTGAAGTGTAAAGAAAAGTTCAGATACACCTGAAGTGTCGATATTGAGTTCTGCTTTTTTAAGGTAACAACCGGTTTTTTTCAGTGTCAGATAGTGTTTACCGATGTCCAGACCTTCAACAGTAATCGGGCTCAGCCCCATGAGAGAGTCATTGAGAAATACTGAGGCTCCAGCCGGTTCTGTTTTGACAATCAGCGTAATTTTTTCTATAGTGCCGGCCGAATCTGCAGAATCAGTGGATGCAATCGATAATGTATCAGCCAGAGAGTCGGCTGGAACAGTCACGGTTTCAGCATTTTTCGTGGAATCGACAGGCTCTGCATAGAGTCCAAAAACAGAACACAAGATATAAACAGTAGTTATTAGGTTCACCTTCATTGAAACTCCTCAAAAAATATGGTTTTATTAATATACAATAGTGTACGAGATCTGTTAATCCCTTGCAAATAAATCCTCAGAATTCAGATTTCAAGCGGGGCCGGGCGAGAATTCGCTCCGACAGGGGCACGATAGAGCGAATCCGCTGCGATTTGTCGATTGAGTGCAACGGCAGCGCAGTAGAATTCGCAGCCGGCCGCAGCGGAAAATGAATTTTTAGAGGTACCCTTATAAATAATTCCTCAAGATCTGAACGTAAGAGGCCCTTAAAAAGAGTACAGGAATTATTTTTATACCAAACTAATACAACCGGGAAGGAATAAAGTGCAATTCGCTCTGATCCTGGTGCATAAGTTAGGTTATTTACATATATAGATAATGTATTAAACCAGCGGCTCAAATTGACCATCCGCTGATTAAATCGCTCGTAAGAGCGGGAGCCGGGCAGTTCTTGAAACGCGCTTACGCAGTGTCGGTACCGCCCGAACATACAAATTAGAATTATCTTTGAATAAAACATGACTTTATCCAGACTTTTACTATTCCTTTTATCAGCATCTTTTCTATGCCAGCTTTACGGTGACCAGAAAGAAATAGCCGATACATCTGCGGGAAAATTCATTACAGATACAGACACTGTTGCAGTAAAGAAAAAAAAACAGGAAATCACTGATTCCGTTTTTTATGAATCTGACCTGATTAATTATGATGCCGAAACCAGAATTTTGAACCTGCGCGGAAAAGCTGTAGTGAAATATCAGAATATTATACTTACAGCCGATACTATTGTTTACAACATAGATAACAACCTCTTCACCGCCACTGGAACACCTCATCTGATAGAAGGTAAAGACACTACTGTTGGCGATTACATGGCCTACAATATCAAAACCCGCAGGGGACGAGTCAGATACGCTTCGACGAGCATGGATGACGGTTACTTTACCGGCCAGAGGATTGTAAAATCTGATAAAAACGAACTCTATGTGGATCAGGGAGACTACACCACCTGCGCCCATATTGACACCCCCGACTACTATTTTTACGGGAAAAACATAAAGCTCGTACCAAATGATAAAATTATAAGCAGACCAGTAGTACTGAACATCGGTGATGCACCGGTTGCGGTCCTCCCCTATTTTATTTTTCCTCTTGAACGCAACCGAAGAAGCGGTTTCCTTACACCTGTATGGGGCGGTCACCCTACAGCCGGAGGATACGTAGACAATATCGGGTACTATTTTGCCCCAAACGATTATCTTGACTTTGTGGTAAAAGGCAAGGTTTCAGAATTCCGGGAATTTGTACTCCAGGGAAGCAGCAGCTATGCGATCAAATACCTGCTGAACGGCAGTCTATCCGGCAGATATGCTTTTGATTCGGAGTTCCGGAACAGTTCAAGGCTCTGGGCAATCGACTATTCGCATAACCAGAAACTTACTCCCGACGGGCTTACACAACTCTACGGGCGGGGCAGTCTGACTTCGCACAAGAGGTTTTATGAAGAAACATCAGAAATAGATGAAGAGCTTCTGAACCAGAGTCTTTCAGCGAACCTGTCACTCACCCGCAGATTCGAGAGCATTAATGCTTCTGCCGCACTTAACTGGCAAAGAGATTATAATCTTCAGACAGAGGCCCTTAATGAAGATCTTCCATCATTTTCTTTCAGTCTCCCAAGCAGACCGTTATTCCCCAAATCAAAAGAAAAGATTGAAGATGAACGTTGGTTCAATAAAATTTACGTCGGGTATAATACCCGGGGTGTAAACAAACACATTGAGGATAAAGAGAATTTTATTAAATCAAGTTACAGACCGGGATTATCACAGTCTCTGGACATATCTGCCCCGCAGACACTTTTCGGGTTTCTGACAATCAATCCCAGTTTCTCCGCGCGGGTTTCCTCTTTTTATGGAGCCATGGATACAACCATACTCCGCTACGATACAACTTATATTGACACAAACTACACTCTGTTCCCGCCATTTATAGATGAACTCAGCGATATAGATTGGCCGCTTCTTAAAAGAGATACTCTTTCTTATGATAGTGAGGGGAACCCTGAGAGTATAATGGTAAGCCGCTATCAGAGAAAATCTGCTAAAAGGTACTATCTTACTTCCGGCCAAGATGATCGCAGGTATTCGGATACTGACTGGCCGATTCTTAAAATGGATACAATAACTTATGATAAATATGGAAACCCCGACAGCATAGAGGTGGTTAGATATAATAAGAGAATTATACCTGTAAAGGATTCTTATGATACACTGCTACATGATGCAAACTGGTCCGCGGGAGTCAACCTCTCCACCAATCTTTATGGAATATATCCCATAAAGATCTTTAATTTTGCTGGTCTGCGGCACACATTATCTCCCAGCATCAGCTACTCTTTTCATCCCAGGCACGATCAGGCATACGAGTTTTACCCCATAGGGATTCCATATGACAGAGGTTACGATAAAAGAAGACAGATCATGGGCCTGAGGCTCCATAATCAATTTGATGGAAAAATAGTGACTCCCGGCAAAGAGGGTGAAAAACCGACAGAAAATAAGTTCCCTATTCTTACAGCTGACCTCTCAACAAGTTATGACTTTGAGAAGGACAGCCTTAATTTCAGCGACCTGAACCTCTCTGCATCAACTTCGTACAAGGGACTCTCAGTACGTTTCGGCTCAAATTTCTGGCTTTACGACCAGAGAAATAATCTCCATGCTCCAATAATGAGAGACATGACCATCAATTTCAGCACCGGAACATTGGGGCTCAAAGGTAAACTCTGGGGAGGGGACCTGCTCTTTTTAGACTCGCTCAATGAGGATAATCCGGTAAAATATGCCAACGCAGGACCCCAGGACTGGAGCATAAGCCTGTCACCGGCATACACATACACTCTGAAACGGAACTATCCCACAGAAATTTTTACACCTGAGAAGTATTACAGTCTCAGTGCCTCTGCGTCCCTGAAATTTACCAGAAACTGGGGGCTGCAATGGAGCAGCGTCTATAACTTTGTGGAAAACCAATGGGTGCAGAACAGTATCCGAATAAATTGTGATATGGAATGCTGGGATATGAGATTTGAGTGGAGACCTGAGAAGCTTAATCCCGGATATTACTTCCTTATTAACATAAAGAAAATACCGGAAATCAAATGGGAGAAGCGGGACTGATCAGATACGAAGCTTTTCGCATTCCTGTTCCCCTGCCGGTCTGGCAGTAATAATAAAACTTCTTCCCCCCTGCTCAACCTTTACCTTCACTTCTGCATCATTTCGGGCCTTTGTATAACGGGCCGTAACAGATGCCGCCAATTGAAGCTGCTCAGGTGTGGCATCTCCACGAAGCACACAATAAGGACCTGTAACCTCAGCCATTTGAAGAACATAATCATCTTTTGTAAACATCTTTTCCAGAACCATATTTTCGGGATCATTTCTGGCTATTATTGCTTTGAGTCCAGGACCAAGCCTGAAGTGCCGCCCGTAGGCAAGCAGCTTGAAATCAGCTAAAGTAAACTCCGGCTTGAAGGAGGCCATCTCCAGAAACCGTCTTGCCGGATCGACATTCGTCAGCATACATCCCCCGGCTGGTGTTGAGTGCTTCAGACCGTGAGTCTTTGCGTACTCAATCTGTACTTTTCTGCTTCGCCCGGAGATGCCCATTAGCTTTTCTCTATCAATAAGTCCGTTCTGCTCGGGTTTAGTTGGATTCAGGAGTTTTGCGGAAAGCGGCCTGAGCAGAACACCTTTGAGCCCCGATTCGGTCTCAATCTTATAAAGGTTGTCCACACGCTGCGACATGGGGCGCTGCCCTGCTACCTCGCCTGTGGCAATAAACGAAGCACCTTCCGAGGCCATAATCTTAGCAGCACTCTGAAGCCGTTGAATTCTGCAATCGATACAGGGGTTTGCGTTTTTTCCATATCCAAACCTGGGATCCCTGATCATATTTAGAAACTCTTCGTCTTCTTCGACTATCATCAGGGGAATGCCTAACACCTCTGCGTAGTATTTAATATTACTATGCGAAAGACCCATCCCTGAATAAAACGGGAGCACAAAATGAAGGGCTTTTATCGAGAGTCCCTGACTTTTAAGCAGATGGGCAGCAATAACGCTGTCAAGCCCGCCGGAAAACATAACCAAACCATGAATCATAACCGTAAATATATCTATTCCCTGGCAGTGCACTTAGCATTATTTTTGGTACAGTATGGGTTTACCTCCATTTACCTGCTGCGCCGCAGTTTCGGATGACCCGGTTTAAGGCTGCTGAAAACAACTGAAAAGAAGAGTAAAATGCGTTTAATTCCAAAGAAGAGATCCAAATACCTTGAATATATTTCCCTAAGATTAATTGAGGAATTTCTAAGCATAATTCCAAGGCCGATTGCACTGAAAGTGGGCGAATCAGTGGGAGCTATTCTATATCTTACCGGCCTGTACCGTCGTACCGCTCTCAGAAACATGGAACACATCGGGCTCTGGGACAAACAGCAGATCGAAAAGAATCTTCAGGGTCTATACAGGAACATAGGCCGTTACGCCACAGACTTTCTGCGAAGATCGAAAAAACTACCCCCTTATCAGATTATTAATTTTGAGTTGGTTGAGGCCGCGATGTCAGAGGGCAAGGGATTAATCGTACTGCTGGCGCATTATGGAAACTGGGAACTGCTCGCAGAAGTCTTCGGCAGGGCGGTAAATGACCTGAATGTAATTGCAAAGCCCATGAAAAATGAACTGGTTGATAAATGGTTAGGAAAAAAACGCAGCCGTTCAGCAGTAAAAACAATCTATACTAAAGAGGCTTTGCGCAAGATGCTGGAAGTGATAAAAAGAAACGGAATTATTGCCATTCTTATAGACCAGCATGCAGGGCGCCATGGAACCATGGTGCCTTTTCTGGGCAGAGAGGCTAATACAGTAAGAACAGTTGCCGGAATAGCAAGGAAAACAGATTGTTCTGTCCTTGCGATTTCGGCAGTAATGGATGATAAAGACAATAGTTACAATATTATACTTGAGAAACCTGCAAAACCCGACCTTCATGATAAGAGTGAAGAGGAGTGCATAGCGGAATATCAAAGAATACACAATGAAGTTATATCAGAGTGGATCCGCAAAGACCCGCAACACTGGTTTGGCTGGTTCCACAAGCGCTTCAGAGGAACTATCAACTATTCATAATCCGGCCGCATACTGAACCTCCGTCAGGAGAATCAGTATAACGGCCGTCGACAGGCTGCATATCAAACTCTATTTAACTGCTGAACCCGTCCAACCTGGCTGCTTTCCCGGTCACGGGCCCTGCTGATACGCAGGTTACGTCCCCCGAACATTGAATCACTTAGCTCAGCGATTGCACTGTCGGCATTTTGGTCTTCCAGCTCAATAAATCCAAAACCTCTTGAACGACCACTTTCCCGATCGGATATAAGGGCAACAGAGTGGATTGGTTCATATTTGGCGAAAAACTTCCTGATATCACTTTCTGTTGTTCTGTAGGGCAGGTTACCGATGTAGAGCTTCTGAGACATGCTACGCTTCCTTTGAAAATGGTGAAATGATGAAATGGTTCATGAAATTGGACAGGCCTGTCACAAGATTTCATTTTCGCGAACCTTGAACTTGCAAATACCGTTCCATAGCTCAAATGCCCTGAAAAAAGCCAATTGATGGGAAACGAAAGTTATTTTCTCCTAACAATTTCCAAAGATGAAAAAAACTTTTTCAAAATAGGAATGTCCTCAGGGGTGACCCTGAGATTTAACGAGGAATACGCCTGACTGGCCTAGGGGGAATAAAGGCAGATAGATATAATACCCTCTGGAAATTTATTAGAAGGTTGATGTGCAATATAGGAAAAAAAGGAGAAATAGCCGGTTAAAAGATGGCCCCGTATTCAACCTTCAGATATTTCCCTATCCTTAAAGCTTACAAGCTGGGGGAAAAAGCTGCAGAATCGCTGCTCGATTCCGTCATGGTTCTCAAAGATGTCCTCCCAGGCATTGGCTATTGAGACACCGCAGTTTACCCTCAATTGAAGCCGTTCAAAGACAATCTTCAGGTGCTTTTTCTCAGAATAGGCACGAAGGCCATCGTAAGTGATCAGGCGTTGGGCAAAGTTATGGTAACTGGTGGGAATTCCCTCGGGAATCTCACTAAGGTAGCGGTACGATTGTGCCAGAAAGGCATCAAAACAGAGTTGGGAATAGCTGTCCCAGTGTTTTGTCAGGAAATAATCAAAGGCAATGTCTATGATGATCCGGGACCAGTGCCGGTATTTAGGAAATAGCGGATGGCAGGCTGCGGCAACATCGATGTGTGAGTCGGTGAAAGAATCAATTTTACGGTGCAGGATGACCGCTTCGGCGATTTCATGGCCGAAATGCAAATGGAGATTACCTGAAGGTATTCTGGTGAAGTCGGCAAGAAGACTGCCGATTGCGCTGTGATGGCCCGGTTTAGCCAGTAAAAGATGCGCCAGATAGTTCATTAAATAAAAATACTACCTGTCTTATGTATCCGGGAGGGGTCGAAGTGCATTCAGACCCTGCAGCAGAAAGGTTTGGGAAAATTGCAGAGTCCCGGGTGCAAAAGTCAGGTACTACATTGATTTAGGCCTATGGGACTTTTGGGGTAGTTTCATGATTAAAATGAGAAGCAGAAGAAGTAACGCTGCAGGGATTCTGTATTTGCTATAAAAGGTCCTCACTCTTCTAATAAACTCCTGAATAAGCAGAACGATATCACCCTGGATTGATTTAATCTCTCTTTCCAGCATATCTGAGTCGAATGGCTGTGAATGAAATTGGGTGATAAGGTTCATGCCAGACTCCCTCTTTTCATTTTCAAATCAGTTTCCAGCACCTCACGGGTCCTCCGAAGGGGATTTTTAAACCCTTTTTTTCCAGGAAATAAGAGCGACTATAGCTGCGGCCAGTAAAAGAACAGCACTGACAATCAACCCCGCAGTCCACGCTGGAAGCACCTCTGAAAGGGCTAAAATCAGAGTAACAAGAAGCATAGAGATGGAAAGGAAGATTAAAACTGCCGCTATCCCCATTCCTCCCACCATAGAAATTTCTGACTTTATATCGGCTTTTAATTCTGTTTTAGCCAGATCGATCTCTTTTCTAAGCAGTTTTGAAAACTTAACCCTTATTTCTTTGAGGATCTGGGTTAGAGATAGCCTGTTTATGTTGTTGAGCATATCCAGCTTTTCTGAATTCATCGAGTGCAACCCCTCAGAGCAGATGGTTCAGCAGATTAATGTTGATTAGATGCAATCAGCAGGCCATCTGTTTTTTTCAGAAATGAGGAAGATTACCCCGAATTAACTGTTTAATCTAAATAGATCAAGCCTCATCTTCAAATCATCTCCGGCAAGCATCCCGATACTGGCATAGCCGTTGCATTTTATTGAAGTACAATCACTTAAACAGGAGACTATCTGTGGATCTGTTTACAGAAGATGATCTTCGGGAACTGATTTCAGTTCATTTTGAAAACTGTATCTCCATATACCTTCCTACACTGAGAGCCGGAGCAGAGACTCAGCAGAACCCGATACGTTTTAAAAATCTGCTTACCGAAGCAGAGCGGCAGCTTCTGGAACGCGGGCTGCGGCGGGTGGAGGCATCCACATTGCTTGACCCTGCTAAAAGGCTTCTGGAAAACGAGGCATTCTGGCAGAATCAGGCAGACGGGATGGTGGTGTTTATAGCACTGGGAATTTTCAAGATTTACAGGCTTCCGGTCTTTTTTCACGAAGTCCTTACCATTTCCCCTCGTTTCCACCTTAAGCCGATTCTCTCCACCCTTACAGGGAACACCAGGTTTTATGTGCTTGATCTGAATATTTCTGGAGTACGGCTCTTTGCTGGTTCACGTTTCTCCTTTTTCCAGATTTATTCCGACAAGATTCCTTCGGGTATCAACGAGACTCTGCAATTAGATGTGATGGATAGTAGAACCCAGTTTGCGAGCAAGCCGAGGATGGCAACAAATAACCGAACCACGGTTTTTGGATACGGGCGTATCACTGACAGCCGAAAAGTATACATCAAATTATACTACGACAGAGTGGCCGATGCAGTGGATGAGATAATCCAGAATACAAATGCGCCCCTGGTGCTTATTGGTACCGATTACCTGCACTATATCTATAAAGACGCAAGCCGCTACCGTAACCTGGTTGAAAAAGGCGTTCAGCTCAATTCTCAGAACATGACCGAAGAGGAAATCTTTCATCACGCCTGGCCCATCGTTGAGCCGCTCTTCCAGTCAAACCGTCAACGCGATACAAATCTTTACAGACAGCTTTCCGGCGAACACCAGACAACTGCTGTCAATGACCTGAAAACAATCGTATCAAGCGCCCTGCATGGAAGAATCAGCACACTTTTTATCACAAACGGACAAACTAACATCTGGGGAAAATTCAAAGAAGACAAACAGGATATAGAGGTCCACGAGGAGAAAAAACCCGGAGACGAGGATCTGCTTGATAAAGCGGCAATAAATACCATGCTCAGGGGCGGCACTGTCTACATTGTGGAACCGCAGGATATGCCTGACAGAACCCCAGCGGCGGCGATTATGAGATACTGAAAGGAAAGATGATCCGGAGAGCTACAAAGCATAAAAGAACTCTCTCCGGAGTTCCTGAAGATTTTTATCGGTACCCGGGTCTGCAGGACCGAGGACAAATCGTTTGAACGCCTCAAATTTTGGATTCCCGGAGAAAAGAGGCATTATAGTATTCAGGGTCTCTCTCATTCGGTCCTGCGCTCCGGCTTTATAAAATATAACACAAAGCCCTATATATGCCTCCAGATTTCCCTCAGTGACAAGCTGAAGGCTCTTCTCAAACTCATGAAGCCCATCCATGAGTTTTCCTGTTTTAAGATAAAACTTTCCGGCGGTATTTCTGATCTCAGGACGATCTCCATGCCTTTTGAGAGCATCGCAAACAACAGCCGCGGCGCCCTCGAGTTTTTCTTGTTCGGTTAAGATCCTTATGAGCCTGAGAAACGCTTTGATACTGGCGGCTCTGAAATCCACTCCCACCTGGCCTGGTCTGGGCTCTGTGGAGATAATATTCTTCAGTGCCACAACAGCATCTTCTGTTTGGCCGTTCATCTCGTAAGCAACAGCGAGACTGAAAAGGTTATCGGTGCGCCATGGAGAGAGCCTGGCGGCTTCTTTCAAGTATTCCACTGCCTGAGAGAAGTTCTCTTGTTTGTTGCAGATATCCCCCAAGCCCAGAAGAGCCTGACTGGCTATGCTGGTGAATAACTGCCGGCAGCCTGGAATCGAAAGAACCTTCTGGTACCACTTTTCTGCTTCACAGTACTCTTCCATGAGCGTATAGGAATCGGCTATTTCTACAGCCATAACCGGATCATTATTCCCGTCGCAATAATCCTCGAGAAGAAGCTTTACATTGCGTGCCGCTTTACTTTTCAGAGTATCCGGATCTGCATATCCGTGGTGTTCAATAATCACTGGTCTGTTTTCCATGACCAATCCCGCACGTAAAGCGCTGGGCATGATCTGCTCATGAATACGGCGCTCGAAAAACAGGTCAGGCCGGTTTGGAAACATCCTGGCTTGAACAAACTCTGTTCCGGTATTGCCGGGACGCTGGTTCCGAACTATAAACCCCAGTACACGGTCAGGCTTCTGCTTCTTCAGGTTGCATAATAGAGGAATTGATTCAGGCGGAACCACATCATCTGCATCGAGCCAGAGAATCCAGTCGCTGGTTGCATACTTAATAGAGGCATTCCTGGCAGCAGAAAAATCATCGTCCCATTTTACATTGATTATCTCGGCCCCAAAATTTCGCGCGATATCAGCGGTAGAATCAGATGAGCCTGTGTCAGCAACGATCAACTGATCTGCTGCGGCCTTTACACTCTGGAGGCAACGGCCAAGAATCCGCTCCTCATTTTTTACGATCATGCATACAGACAGGGTTCCGGGAACGACCTTCTTTTCCATCATTACAATAAACAGGCACAAACCTGCCTGAGTTTTTCACCGAAATTATCAAGTGAAAATGGTTTGTAAATGACCGGGAGAGACTGAACCACAGAGCTGTCCAGTTGGGTATCAGCAAGAAGTATCACACGGTCAAGAAGTTCAGGGAAAGAGTTTTGTAAAGTTGCAAGAGTGTCATTGCCTGTATCTTTACCGGTTTCAGGGTTAAGCAGAATCAAATCGTACTGCTGACCCGGATTCTGGAGTTTATTCAGGAAGCTATCATAACAGAGAGCCCGGTCGATTTTAACATTTTTGAAGTTTATCTCCAGAATATCATTAACCAGTTCATGAGAATCCATGTCACAATCCGCAACCAGAACATTAAACATACTGGCTCCTTTCAGATTTCGAAAACAGAACACAGAAATATTTCTGGTTTTTTAAAAGATAGTAATTGATTGTGTCCCATAGCAAATAGGTTCAATCCCTTAAAAAACCATCTGTGGCATTTTTTCTAAGATCGTCTCAAAGTATGGTAGATAGGTGCCGTCGGGACCGATAGAGTTAATACCTTCCGCAGGTGGTGCAAAAATGTTTATAGTGAAAGGTGAGTCTGGTTGAATGTGGTTTCTCAGGTCAACTGCCCCGCCGGCAGAATGGATCCAGTTGCCGTTGACATCAACGATATAGTTGCCATTCTCCAGATTCAGTATAGAATGAACAGACCTTGCCGGTCTTTTACCGGAAATCCTGATTCCGTCTGCTTTTTCAGAACTGTACCATCTGAGTTTCAGGGGTGATTTCTCAGGGAATAAAGATATTTTCTGAGTGATACCCGGATTATAGAAGGGATCTGACACAGCCTTTCTGTAAGCGGCGCATGATGGCAGGCGTTTAATGAACTGATGAGTTTTGTGGTCCTCAAGTTCAAGTCCCAACCCTCCCCTGTCTCTGAACTGATACATTGTCAGCGCATGGAGCCAATCCGGCTGTTCCTCCCTTATTAATCCGTATACATCTCTTATACGGCTGGCCTGACCGTAAAAGCCATTTACATCTGAATCGGCATTTATCTCCGGCAGTGTGAACGGGAATTTATCAGTACCCCTGGCTTTGCAGATTTCCCTATAATTAAACTGGATCTTTTTCCACCACTCCTTAACACTTGCATTATTGTATACAGTAGGATCACTCCTGAACTTGTTTGGCCAGCGGAAATGAAGTGATATGTAGAGATCCAGAGCCAGAATATCAGCAACTTTAATTGCCCCTCCAAGTTCATCGGGCCCCAGGTGCATCTGCTCGACACTGTCCCATCCATTGACACAGAATACAGTCCGCACCAGAGGAGCTTCTTCTTTGAGGATATTGTGAAACCTGCAGAAAAAATTACTCACATGTTTAAAGCTGAATCTTTTGTTATGCTGGAACCAGTTTCCGTTACATTCATGATTTATACGAAAAAACACCCTTCCGTATGGCCTCAGGTCCCTTGCGATGACCCGCATTGTTTTTACCGGTACAGCTGGATCAATGGTCAATGTAAAATGGACATCCTGACCGTACCTGCGTACATCCCGAAACTGCATGAAAGCTTCTGCATCCTGTGAACCACCGGGACCACCCAGAAATACACTGTAGTCATCGTACGGGAGATCCCACTGCCC
The DNA here is from genome assembly GCA_012515615.1 of Fibrobacter sp. Taxonomy (GTDB): domain Bacteria; phylum Fibrobacterota; class Chitinivibrionia; order Chitinivibrionales; family Chitinispirillaceae; genus JAAYIG01. The sequence continues at coordinate 4,977 of JAAYYB010000073.1, read as the reverse complement.
CATACCCTCTTTCCATTTGATTAATTCAGATGCTCTTTTGGGCCATCCTTTATCAAAAGGATAATAGGTGAACATGAGATTGACAGCCCGATGAGGCCTTCTGAGAACCTTAAAGACATATTTCATGGGGACGTAGGAAGCACGTTCGCTTCCGTTAGATATATCAGCACCGCACCTGGCGGGCGATAATGAAATCCTGAAGAATTCTAACTGTTCCATTCTACTCCCTTGATCCATTCTGCGATTCTGAAATTGAGATGTGTGGGATGCAGGGAAATGAAAAGAACTGTATTCGGAGGTTGTACAGCCAGCAAATCTCTCAAGCGGCTGCATACAACCAAACTGTGAATCAATAATTTAGTTTCCTTCATAGGTGAAAAAAAGAAAATTCGGTGATTCATGGAAAGAGAGCACCTTGATCTATCTGACACTTTCTTTTCCCCTGACCACCCCAATTATATTTGGGATAGCCGGGGCCCTCACCGGTGAATAACCGGTGCCTGAGTATTCGCCATAGACTTCAATCTCTTTTTTACCGCTCCTCACTGACATCTGGGCTTCAGATCCGCCTTCAAGGTACATTGCTCTCTCAATATCAAGCGGAAGTCCTATCAGGACGTTTGCCAGCTCGTGAACTGTGTGAGGCTTAGCAGCATGAATCAGAAGGATATTTCCAAAGCCGTCTGTGGCTATAGAGGCTATGCTCCACCTGGGGAGATTCTTACTCCAGACATTCTTACCGGTACATGAAATCATGCGTATACTCTGTACAAATGACCCGTATTTATTATTCCAGATCCCGAAATTTTCACATTGTCTATCAATAATTTTTACAATTGGGACATCTGTAGATTTTCTATCGAATGCCAGAATAGTTTTATCACCTGAAATCTTCGGGTTATTGGTAAAGAGAGGCGTTTTAAAAAGTGACACACTGGTACGAAAATCAGCCTGGTACATCGCTGCATTTATAGCAGCCACAAAGCCCTCTTTTTTGCACCATTCCATAGCAGAGCGCATCTGATTCTGGCCCGGGGCAGAGACACTGAGAGCCCGGAGATGAAATTTCCGTGGGTCGACTTTCAGAACCCTGATGCAGGCATTTACGCTATCGGGGTAAACCGGTGAACGGAATACGCACCACTGCAGTCCAGGTTCCAGTTGATCCCAGGCAAATGAGAGGCGGAAAAGAAGGAGAATGGCAGTAAGGAGTGGGAGTTTTCTCATAGAGGAAAATTAATCTCTGCGCGGGCTTTTTCTTTCTGAAGATCTGCCCCTGAGATGATTTATGGTTGGTTCAATAAATCACCTCGGAGGTCCTTTCCTCTCTGGGGTTTCATAAATCATCTCCGAAGTGACCTCGTGCCGTAAATGGCACTTAAGTTGCGACCAGTATTTTTCAGACCCTCTCGAAAATAAAAAGCTTGCAATGAAACATGTACCATAGTATTTTTAGCATACAAAATTTGAAATATCGCGGGGTGGAGCAGTCCGGTAGCTCGTTGGGCTCATAACCCAAAGGTCGTACGTTCAAATCGTGCCCCCGCTACCAATATAAAGCCCTGAAAATTGCCCAAAACAAGCTAAAAATGGCAGTTTTCAGGGCCTTCTTTTTTTCTACCCGCCTGCCGCTCAACCCCTGTAATACCCGGAAATACCCCCAAAATGGGTACACTTTTCGCAAAGTGGGTACACTCCGGGTACACTCTGGCAGGTTCCCAACCGGGCCTGAATTCCAAACCATTAACCAGACACCAAGCATATACACCCGTACCCGGAGACCACTACCCGCGACGGTTTGCAGGGCAAGAGCAAAAGGTACTTGGCGGGAGTCTCCGATTACGGGTAGTGCCAAGCGCTCGCCGTAACGAAAATTCTATCGGGGTGAATCTTGGTTGCCTTTTCGGACGGAGAGAGACTACGTGGTTATCTGTATGCCAATCTGGTTTGCAATTGCAGTATAGAGTTGAACGTCTTCAGCCGGGGTTGAGATGCTGACAACAAGAGAATACCGGGCCTGCTTGTCCCAGCACTTGTGCCGGGTGTTTTGCCTCCACCAGCCGATTACAGGGTAAACACCGATGTAGGTACGTTCTGCCAATTCGATGGCCGTACCCTTCCAGATATCAGAGTGAATAGAGCCTTTGTGCCGATGGTCTTTCCCCAGAATCCACCGATGCCCGTCACGTTGACTTATGACATTCACCTCTTCTTCGCCTTCGCGGGCGGCCCAATTCAGATACTGCCGAAAACCTTCTTTGGTCTCTTCCGCAAGGTTCATGTCGAACCGTAACCCATGCGACTGGTACCGATGACGGTTGTTCCAACCCCTGTCACCGGGATTGGGTTCAATGAAATAGGAAAGCGTGACCCGCATTTCTACGGGGTTATTACCAAGGTCACGAAGAATATCTTTCGGCCACGGGATGGTATGAAGGTTCATGTCCCGCATGGTCGGTGCGCCTGTCGTCTTCTGGTACGGCTGCAATGAACTCTGCATCACAAGGGTCAGGCTGTTCTGGGCACAATGCAGGGCACGGGTGATATCCGGCACTCCAAAACCGCAATACCTTACAAGGTTCTCGACATCGGCCTTGCGTGTCTGGGTGCGGTCCAAATCAAGATTCCACTGCCGGAGCATGGCAGGTGTCCATTCAGCCGAATGCACAATCAGCGCCCGGATGGTTTCGGGCCAGAAGTCCGGGTATTCCTTCTGGATTATTGCAGCTATGCGGGCGACTTGGGCAGTCGCGGCGCTCGTATCGCCTGTGATTGTGAAATAGTTCCGAGTGAAATCCCGGTTCGTGGTCAGAAGTCTAATCTCATCCGGGTCACCCCCGATTGCCGTATGTCCATCCGTCGCCCAGTTTCCACCTTCAAAAACGACATCGGGTTTGAGCGGCCATTGCCTATCCCATATCAGTGAGGTTGTACTTGCCGGACAGATATTCCCCGCATTGGCGATTGGCTCAAGACCGGGGTTCTTTGTCGTGTCGATAGCGGTCTTCTGGGTATACGCGCCGACACAAACCGCATTCCATGCTTGGCCGGGGTCATGGATTCCATCGTCATTGATATTTCGGAATGGGTACGCTATCATGTCTTCCGGGTCGATGTTTCCGGCGCAAATAATTGCAAGCCGTTTCGGTTCCCCATCTTCCCCATAGCCCGAAGCAATTTTATCTATGGCGGCAGACCACGAAGACGGCTTGCCCCGGTCGCGGTCATCCGTTGCCGCAATAGCAAGCGAAATCACCCGCTTTCGGTCTGGTGCCTGCATCTCTGCCATCGAAATGACTTGAGATGTGACCGCCCCGTAGAGTTCAGGGGCATTATCGTTTCCGTCATGGCGGATAATCTTGCCGGATTCGAGGACATGACCCATTTCTATTTCCGCACCCGATGAAACCGCTTCCATCAAGTCACCATAAAGCGCAAGTCCGGCCATCCCCGTTCCGTGTCCATCTTCGTCGGTCTTCACCCATTCGGTTTTATAGGCATGAAGGTCGTCTTGGTGGAGTAGTGGTGCAATCAACGGATGCTCGCGGTTCACGCCGGTATCAAGCAGCAAGACGGATACATCGCGAAGGCCGGGTACCTGCAATCTCCGCAAGGTGTCGTCTATCCATTCCTGTTGCCCTGCTCGTGGCATATCAAGCAGGATTGCCGGGGATTCCTTCGCCTTGCGAAGTTCCGCTATGCAATTGAGAATATCGACCGATTCGGCAATCTGCTCACGCGTGCCGAAAGCGAGGAGAACGGTTCTGTCCGGAAAGAAAAGCGAATCTTTATCAAGCCGTAGACCGACTTTCCCGGCATTGGCACGAAAGTAGTCCAGAATTTTCTTGCTGTCCTTGTCGGCTCGAAGCCAGACTTCCCACCATATTGTTTCGCCATCATGTGGCAAAAGACTCGGCTCGTCTGTCCAGAGACCGTCCACCGTAGCTTTCTTGATTTCCGAAATATTGTCGAAAAGTTTGACGTACTTTTTTTCTGCGGCATACTTCTCCAACCGCTTGAAGAAGATATCGAACTTGCCTTCAGGAATGAAGACAGCAGCATAGGTAGTGCCTTGGATTTCGCGAACATTCAGAAGTTCAATACCCGAGGGGCGAAGGTCAAGGCTTTCGTGCGTCAGTTCGTAATCAGGCTCACTGCGGAAGACAACCGTCACTCCCTCGAAGCCGGAAATCCCCATAGCCTCTCGACGTTCGTCGAGTCGGGCAAGTTCCTGTTGAACATGTTCCAATTGACCGAGTAATAATGCCCGATGCGCTTCACGGATACGTTGCCGGAGCTTAACATCTTTCCCACGGCCTTTGGCGCTTTTATACCGTTCGGGTTCAGTGTACTCAGACGGAAGCTGGAGGTGACGGTAGACAAACCGTTCCGGATTGCGGGGCATGATTATGCCCGCCCGGTATCATAGGTGGAAGTCATGCGGGAGTGATATTTCTTTCTTTCGTCAAGCATGCGGGCGACCGCCTTTGCGCCGACCACTTCTTTTCGCATGATAATCTTTTCCTTGATTGCGTCCTCGCAAGCCCGCGTGATTTCCGCGAAGCTCAACCCATCGGCCCGTTTTGCAAGGTCGGCATAGTTTATGCCGTCTTCAGAAAAACCGGCCAGACGGTTTTCGATGAGCTGCCGTATCTGCTTTGCATCCGGTAGCGAGTATTCAATCACATCGTCGAACCGCCGAAACAAGGCATAATCGAGCATCTGCGGGTGATTGGTTGCCGCAAGAATCATGCTGTTTGAACAGTCATGGTCGATAAATTGTAAGAAACTATTCAATATTCGCCGTATCTCGCCGACATCGTTTCCGGCTGCCCGCATTGCGCCGATAGAATCAAACTCATCGAACAGGTAAATACCCCGATGCTTTTGCAGGGCATCAAAAACGATTCGGAGCTTTGCCGCCGTTTCGCCCATGAACTTCGTGATTATTGATTCCAACCGGATAACGAACAAGGG
>JAAYYB010000072.1 GCA_012515615.1 Fibrobacter sp. | reverse complement strand
CTGCTCAAAGAGAACTCATCAAAGCCCAATATGATCCGGATTGCGAACATTCTTGTAATGCCCCTTCTGGTGATAATTGTCGGACTTGTTATTTTTATTAGAAGGAAAGAACCTGTTGTTGTAGTTTCTCAGGAAAAAACGGAGGAGAAGAAATAAATGAGCGGAAAGAAACTCTTTTATATCACGGCCATCCTGGCAGTTGCAGTTCTGGGAATTATCCTTGGGGAAAAGTTGACAAACAGTTCCCCGTCAGGTAAATCGCAGATGTTCTTTCCCGGAGTTACAGAGAAAGACATTTCTGCGGTGATAATTAAAGACAATACCGGTTCAGTGAAGATTCGCCGTAAAGGTGATATCTGGGTCGTTTCCAGTGCTCCTGAATCAGACGTCAAATCAGACTCACCTGTCGCTCAGGACCAGGCTTCTGACGAAACTGCAGCGATTGAGGAATATGCCGCAGACAGCGCGTCTGTTGCGGCTATCCTTGAAAAGCTGACCAGCATGAAAAAAGATGAACTGATCTCGGAGAATCCTGCCAAGCAGACAATTTTCGAAGTAGACAGTAATTCAGGAGTGTTCATTGATGTTCTGGATGCAAACGGGACACCCAAAGGCTCATTCCTTATTGGAAAGAACGGTCCTGACTGGAGCAGCAACTATGTCAGGATGATCGGGTCAAATTCCGTTTACATGGTAAAAGGAAGCATCAAGTACTCATTCTTTACCGACCAGAAGAGGTGGAGAGACAAATCCATTGTCAAATTTGATAAAGCATCTGTTTCGAAAATTTCTCTGAAAAGAAAAGACGGGGTATCAGTGACACTCGCCAAAAAAGATACTTCCTGGAGTATTGAGGAACCATTCTCAAGTCCGGCAAAAAAGGATCAGATTGATGAGCTGCTGAATTCCCTCTCACAGCTGAAAGCTACAGATTTTGAAGGCTCTTCATCCAGTGACTCGGCTCTGGGACTGCTTAACCCTGAGCTGTACACAGATATCACCTTCTCCAATGGAACTTCCAGAAAGGTGATCTTTGGAGCAAAAGACTCACAAGACCGCTACAGAGTAAAAGCTGAGGGCAAGGATGTAGTTTTTCTTGTCAATGAATATGAATTCAACAAGATCAACAAAGATGCCTCTTCGCTGAAAGAAGAAATCAAAGCAGATTCTGCTGCAGTTTCCCAGAAATAGTTTTTTTTCCCCTTAGCCCCTACTCTTTGAGTATGGGGCTTTTTATTTTCTATAAATCACAGCTTCCTGCCCGGTCAGAGCCGCATCTGAGTACCCCCTGATCCGGAACCATGGAAGAAAATTACTCAGCACAAAAAAACATATCATCTCTCCCTGAGTGCGCGAAATCAATGATAAACACCTATTTCGATAATGCCGCGACATCCTACCCCAAACCTCCTGAAGTAGCAGGGTATATCTCAGAATACCTGAACAAATCGGGTGGAACCTATGGCCGTGGCTCTTACCCACGGATTCTGGAGTCTTCGCGCGGTGTAGAAACAGTTCGAGAGATTCTCGCGGAAAAACTCGGGACAAGAAAAGCCGAAAATGTCTGCTTTACTTCTAATGCTACATCTGCCATAAACACCATTTTGTCCGGCCTTAAACTTCATGACTGCCATATACTGATATCACCAATGGAACACAATGCAGTTATGCGTCTGGTAAGTGAGATCTGCCGCAGAAACAACGTCAGTTACGATATCATGCCGCATAATCTTGATGGAACCGCAGATATCAGGAACTTAAGCCTTTTTATAAAGCCATCCACACGGCTTGTGATTGTAAATCACCAGAGTAATGTCAATGGTGTTATCCAGCCCATTAAGGAAATCAAGAAGCAGATCGGAGAGATTCCAATTCTGGTTGATCTGGCCCAATCCTTTGGTCACACAGATCTGAAAATCGACGGCTGGGACATCGATTATGCGGCTTTTACCGGGCACAAAGGACTCCTGGGGCCAAGCGGAACCGGGGGCTTATTCTGCAAGGATCCGGAGAATGTTTCGCCTCTTATTCTCGGAGGTACAGGCAGCAGATCAGAGAGTTTCGAGATGCCATCCTTTACACCAGATAAATTCGAAGCCGGAACACCGAATCTTACTGGAATTCACGGCCTCCTTGGAGCACTAAAGGGGTACCCGGAGCCAATGCATGATCATGCTGATTTGACAGCTTTGATGGATGAGATAAGCTCGATTGAGCAGATAAAAATCTACCGCTCAAAAGAGATTGCATCACAAGGACCGCTGTTCTCGATAACTCACGAAAAACACAACAGCAGCCAGTTAGCCGCAATCCTCTATTCAGACTTTGGAATTGAAGTACGAGCGGGACTTCACTGCGCACCGCTTGCTCACCAGACCCTTGGTACGTTCCCTTCGGGAACAGTCAGGTTCGCCCTTTCACCGTATCATAAAAAAGAAGACTTACGTTACCTTCTCAATGCACTGAAAAGAATAAGTAAATGAAGCTGGTTGCAATTTTCAGATCTACAAGAGACACGATAAAAGCAGATAGGCTCTGCAGAGAAAACGGACTCAGCTGCAAAGTTATTCCTGTCCCTAAAGAGATCTCCTCAGAGTGCGGGGTTGCGCTTGAATTTTCAACCGAAGATGAAGAAAAAGCCTCTGCCCTGTTAACAAAAGAATCGGTGAGGTATAGTTTTCATCGGATTTAAAACAGATGCGGCATCCGGTATCAGCCGGAGTGCCACGACTGTAATCAACTATTCCTGTGCACCACTGCCGGTATATTGATACTTTTCCCGGGCATGAAGGTCATTATAAAGAAGAGATGCTTCTTCAGAAGTCGCATTACGGAAACGTTGAATCTTTTCCAGCTCAGTAGCACTCACGTTTTCACTCAGCGCCTTTTTGTAATCTTCGGTATAAAATATTTCGATAGATTTAAACATTGGTTCCCTGTTGATGCGCATACCCAGAAGTGTATTTATCTCCTGAATTGTGAGGGGATTTGACTCTGCATTTTTGCGCTGTTTATCGACCTTGGCATACTGTTTAGGAAACTGGTTTCTTGCGAATGAATCAGACATCATGACTCCTTTAGATTAATTGCTGTTTGAGGTCTCAACAGACATTGCGGCCCGTTCATTTTGAGGTTCAGAAACAGCGTTTTGATTTTTAACAATCTCCTGTATTACCAACCCGGCAAGCATGAAACCGAAAACTGCGGTTACGTGTACAGCGGAGCCATTGACCTGTTTTTTTGCGCTGTACTCTTCCTGATCCTCTTTACCCTCCACCTCATCCACGGAGGGCTGGCAGATGCACCCGCCGGTTCCATATCCTGAAATTACATTATGAGGTTTTGCAGCGGGCTCGTCACTATACACACAGGTAACATCGCCGTTAAAGCCCCTCCTTCGTAGCCTCTTCCTGACAAATCGTCCCAATCTGCAACCTTCTGTCTTCCAGAGTGATGCAATTTTGATTTTGGTGGGATCCATTTTGCAGGAAGCACCCAGAGCTGAATAAATAAGGGCACCTGAAGCAGATGCATTGATTATGAGCTCTACTTTACTGCTGAGGCTGTCGATAGCATCAATAACGTATTTATATCTGCCCAGATCAAACTGCGCGGCTGTGTTGCAGTTGTAAACAGTTTGCACGGCATTGATTGAAGCTTCCGGATTGATTGAAAAAAGTCTTTGACGCAGCACGTCAACTTTGAGCTGACCGACAGTATCAAATGTTGCCTGTACCTGACGATTAATATTTGTGACACAGATCAGATCCGAATCAACAATAGTAAGGTTGGCTATTCCGGAACGGACCAGAGCCTCCGCACACCAGCTCCCTACCCCACCGACACCAAAGAGGATAACAGGCGTACTTGACAACCTCTCAAGAGCACCGCTTCCAGTCAGCAGTTCCATGCGATGAAAGGAGTTTTCCGTGTTGTTAGGCATATCGGGGGATATCCGGGCAGTTTCCATGTGAACGTAAATTACAATTTTGAGAAATGTTTTGCAAAATCAGATTAGATTAACGGTGTACAGGAGACATTATTGCCTCACCGGAACCGCTCTGAGAAGAAACTGAAAAGTAAAGAAATCAAGAAGCTCATCATCACGGAGTTTAAGTTCGGAGCCGGTCAAGATGCGGGCAAGATCTTCAAGCTTTGCGGGAACATCGTTTTGCATCCACAGCGGGATCTGAGTTTCTGCTTCTTTGTAATAAACAGGCACGATCTGGACAACCTTGTAGCCGCAATCGCCAAAGAGCCTGATTATACCGTTGAATGTGAAAAATCTCAGGTGGGTTTTATCGAGAATACCCTCTTTGTCGTAACCGAATTCTCCCCGCAGGAGTCTTCCGATCACTCTTCCATTTCTGATGTTTGGAATACTTGCTACAACTGCACCATTCCTCTTGAGATTTTTCTTGAGCCGCTCAAGGATTTCCCATGGATCCTTTAAGTGCTCAAGAACATCGGCGCATACAATAATATCGAATAAATCTTCGGGAAGCGATTCCATCGCTGATTCTACATCACAATTAAAGATTCTGTCGTAAGCAGTTTCTGCAATTCTGGCAGCATCAGTAACAGGCTCTATGCCATAAATTCTGCTGCACCCTTTTTCTTTTAAAAGCCTGCCAAGCCCCCCTTCCCCGCAACCCACATCCAGGACAGCAGTTCCCTCAAGAGGAGGCATCAGGTCAAGCAGTTCACTGCGGTTTTTACTGTAATAATCTCCGGGTTGTTCCATAAGTGATTCAGGGAAAAGTGAATATCTGCAAGCCATTACCTTTCAAAGCAGCCCTTTGCAGAACGCTATGATTCTGGCTGCGAGCTCTTCTCCTTGAAGATACATCATTGCGTGTGTTCCGTTTTCAATGATCTCAAAGCTTGAGTGAGGGATAAATTTTGGAATTGAGCGGGCGCTTTTGAGGGAAACGGTTTTGTCTTTTGAACCGTAAAGCGACATAACCGGGCATTTAATTTGAACGGCATCCTCGGGCCCTTCGCATGTGGTAATAGCCCTGACCACCTGACGATACCATTTAGGATCCTTTACCTTTACGATTCCTCTTAATTCCCGCATCGGATTGTTGCTTCCGCTGAATGAGAGACGATATATCCTTTCGATCAGCCAGTGGAGCTTGTAGTCGGGGTTTTTAAGGATTATACGGGCCATTTCCCGGCTTTTGATACGGTCGAGTTTAGAAGAATTCATGATGAAAGTTGACACAAGTACAAGGGCCCTGACTCTTCGGGCATGTGAAGCTGCAAAACGGGTGGCTATCCCGCCGCCAAAAGAGACCCCGCAGAGAAACAGAGAGTCGATTTTCAGTGTATCAAGAAAATCATCTATAAGAAACTTGAAATCATTCATGTCTCCCCGGTAAATCTTTGATGTTTCCGGGAAATCGTAGGCAATAAGCTGCCACTTTTGTGCAAGACTGCTCACATTGTAGAAGTTTTTTCCGTCGAATGCAAGTCCGTGCAGGAAAAGAAATACAGGCGCATTTTTATCAGGGCCGGGGTGATAGTGGTAGTGATGAGTGAAACCGCTCTCAGCAGAGTAAACCTCTTTACGAACCCATCCGTTCGTTGAACCCTGGACAGAACTGACCGGAGCAGTCTTGTCTATCATTTCCTTGTAAGTTTCCGGAACAAAGTTCAAGGCGAAATTGATTGTTGTGCCGATCAAGCGCAAGGTAACAGTTTTCATGAAATCTAGTTCTAGCATATCCTGTACCATTGTCGAATTTACCAAAAATCTGAATATACAACATTTCACATTTCCCGGAATTCTCCTGAAAATTCCACGGTGATTATAATACCATGCCGCGAGGGTTCAAGCCTCCTTAATCTTAATGCCGGGCTGAAGAAATCTGCAGTTCAGTATTTAGATGTCTGAACAGTTCTTTAATCCTGTGGTCGTATGTATGGGCCGCCATCACTTTTCTGTGCCCCCGTTCCTGGATCTTCTGCCGTTCTGTGTCATGAATCAGATAGTATTGTGCCAGATCTGAGAGCTCATCGGGGGTTTTAAAAGTTACAATCTCTTTTTGCGAGCCATCGGTTTCGAAAAATTCTTCCACTATGGGTTTTGAGCTGGTGATAAGAAATGCACCGCATGCGAGTGTATCGAAAACCCGCTGTGTAAAGCCGTTTCTTATCACTACACGGTTAATATCCACATTGATTTTTGTGGAATTGTAGACTTCTCTTAGCTCATCTCCATATTTGACAGTTCCAAGTCTTTCCGGAGAGACTTCACGAAGCCACCCGTCATCGCCATAAATCCTGAACCCCGGGAACTGCCGGGCAAGTGAGAGAACGGCCTCTTTTCTGTACAGATAGCCGGCAAAATGTTTGCAGATAAAAACAGCTTTTTCAGGGGAAAGACTTTCGGGTAAATCCAGAGCCGATACTCTGGCTGTAATTTTTTTATCAATGTCAAGACTACTGTCCTGTCTGTACTGACTAAGCAGGGAAGCAAGAAAGGGAACCATGCCGGTAAGGAATGTTTCAGCCATCGAAACAAACTCATTGACCTGCGCGAGGTAGGAACTTCCGACAAAAGACAGATCGTTTACAAAGTTTCTCTTTACAGGGTAAAACATGGATGGGTCTGTCCCCAGTGGAAGGAACCTGGCTTTGTACCCTTTTTTTTCCATTTTCTCCAGGTAATCCCGATCAGAAACGAAATCAAACCTCAGATCTGATTTCCGGAATTTCCTCTTATGAATAATCTCCTCAAAGAATGGATCATCGACACACCAGTTTATGTGCAGAATCTTTTTCTGTTCCAGAAACCCCGCAATTATTCCATCGCAGTCAAGGCCCCACTCATTAATGGTAAACAGGGCATTGCACTTCTGTTCTTCAAGGATTTTTGACGCATAAAAAGCCTGCTCAGATACGGGTGTTGAGGTGATATCAAAGACAATGAGACGCAATTGCGGAATCCGCCTCAGAGATGAAATGACCTCTCTTTGTACCAGAAAATTCTGATTAAAAAAGACCAGATTAATAATTCACACCTCATAATAAAAATACCGAAGCACAGAAAAATGCACCGGATATATTATGACATTAAATGATAGACATGGCCATAATGGGAGATATGCCGGTAAAAAAAATACCACGAATTATTATAAGTGGTTATCAGGCCGAAAGATAGAGATATAGTTCTTTTTTTGACACAAATACCAACAATTAGGTATTTTAATAATCTTTTGAAAAAAAATCTCAAATAACAGCCGAAAGATCAAATCAATGGTGATTTATCTTCCGGCTGTTTTTATGTAGAGCAGTTAACCGCAGGGGTTTCAGTATGATCTTCGATCCGCAGGCACAGGCATTAAACGAGGCAATTCGCTCCGTAAATCCACATGTATTCAACCTTCTTTCGGATCGGGGCAAGGCGATCTACTTCCCCAAACATGGGATTCTCTCCCAGACAGCAGATGCAAAGGGAAAGAAGTTCAATGCTACTATCGGGACTGCTCTTGAAGACAACGGCTCACCAATGGTTCTGGGGTCGCTGGGTTCTCTTTTAAACCTGAAGGACAGGGAGAGTTTTTCCTACGCACCCAGCTTCGGTCGCCCTGAAATCAGGAAAATCTGGAAAGATCTTCTCTACAAGAAGAACCCGTCACTAAAGAGCATCTCCTTCAGTTCACCGGTTGTTACCTGCGCTCTCACTCATGGTCTGTCAATGGCAGGGTACCTTTTTGTAAACGAGGGTGACGTTGTGATTTCTCCTGATCTGTTCTGGGAAAATTACAACCTGATCTTTAACCACGCCTACAGCGGAATTCTTCAGAAATTTCCGACCTTTGTTGACAATTCAAGATTCAACACTGCCGGGCTGCGTGAAAAGATCAGGGAATCGGGTATCGGCAAGAAAATCGTAATCCTGAATTTCCCCAACAACCCTACAGGTTACACGATCACTGTCGAGGAGGCCAGGGAGATAAAGGAGATCCTTGTTGAGGCGGCCAATGATGGAAATGAGATCGTTGTTTTCATAGATGATGCCTATTTCGGGCTGGTTTTTGAAAATGGTATTCTGCAGGAATCAATCTTTTCTCTTCTGGCCGACGCTCACGAGCGTATCCTGGCCGTAAAGTTTGACGGGCCCACAAAAGAGGATTATGTATGGGGTTTCAGAGTCGGGTTTGTCACATTCGGAACGAAACTGAATTCTGCAGCTCTTTACTCAGCTATTGAGTCGAAGATGGCCGGAGCCATAAGAGGAAATATCTCTAATGCATCCAATCTTGCCCAGACACTCCTGCTTGAAGCATACGCCAGCCCTTCCTATGATGAGGAGAAGGCACAGAGATACTCGATACTGAAACGCCGTTATCAAAAGATCCGTCAGTTACTGGAGAGCCGCACCGAGTATAGCCGGTATTTCAGCCCCCTGCCTTTTAACTCCGGATACTTCATGTGTGTAAGAGTAAAGAGTGGAGATGCCGAGAAGGTGCGCAAAGTGCTTCTTGAGAAGTACGACACAGGCATCATTGCTCTGGGAGATGTTATCAGAATAGCCTTTTCGGCAACACCTTACGATGCTATCGAACAGATGTTTGATAATATCTTCAAGGCATGCCGGGAATGCGCATGCTGAGCCATTATGACCGTTAAAAGCAATTTCGCAGGTGTAATTTTTGATCTTGACGGGACGCTTTACCGGATGAGTTGGATTTTACGCCCGCTGCTGACTTTAAAGGTATTCCCCCATATTCTGCGCCTGCCGCGTTTCATGAAGATACGCGGCAGTTTTGCCGGCAAAGAGATGGGCTCAAGAGTTGAACTTCTCGATGCAATCAGCGAAAGTCTCTCCAGAATCGAAAAGATATCTGCTCAACAGGCAAAGATCTGGATTCTTGACACTTTCTACCCTGCATTTGTGTCAACCATGCCGTTTTTCCGCAATAGCCGCCCTGATACGGATATGATTCTTTCCCGCCTGCACGAAGCGGGCGTAAAGCTTGCGGTTTTATCCGATTATGACAGCGTTAAAGATCGTCTCGACGGACTTGGAATCCAGCATTCTCTTTTCCACACAATTACATCATCGGAAGCCTCAGGCGCGCTTAAACCCTCACCTAAACCATTGCTTGAAATAGCCTCACAATGGCAGCTTTCTCCAAAGCAGATCCTTGTTGTTGGGGACAGAGATGATACCGACGGAGAGGCGGCCAGAGCCGCAGGTATGAGTTTCCTGAGGATTATCGAGAAAAAAGATGGTTCAGGAAGCGGCAGGTTGTGGGGTGATGTGGTAAAAGAACTTTTGCTTCAGACTGCATAATCCCTCCAGTTGTTTGCAATAGCCAGCCAGCCCATTTTTTGAATTGATTATAGAATTTTAAAGAAAAAGCGCGCACAAGAGGAAAACAGAAAATGAAGACATATGACAGAAGAGAAATGAGCTATTTATTCAGGTGTTGTTTGATTATCCTCTCATCCTTGGTTTGTTTTTGTGCCTACACATATAATCAAGGTGGAAGTTATTCAAATGAAATTCGCTACAAGGAAGCAGATAGTACAACAAATCAAATAGCATATGACAAAATCATGAAGGTATTTAGCTCGAATGAGACGGGCGATTCTCTATTCAGTAAAGCAGTGGGATGTTACCCATTCTTATGGTCGCAGATTAAGAACAATTCAACTTTCTCAAATGCAAAAGGACCAGCGCTATACCTCAATGTTGGAAACGGACAAGTATTAACCGGAAAAGCATTGCAAGGAAAAGAGGTACTAGACTCTCTTCAACGATTTCTGGTTGAACAAATCAGGAATGACGGGAACGAATATAGAGTGAGAAAACTGAATGAAGAAGAATTAAGAATTTATTGGAACTTGATTCCCTTTGATATCGAAGAGCCCTTGTACATTGTTGACAGTAAATCTTATAAATTGATACTGCATTTTACCGGTGAAAACGTTTTTCAGATTGAAAACATTTCAAATAGCATAAGCATCAAACCAGTTCCTCTTGATACAGTGATTGATCAATTACCAGATTTGAACGAAAAGAAATAGAATGCGCGCGCGAAGAGAAGAAGGAAATATGGTAGCAAAAGGAAAAGAAATGAAGATAAAAGAATTAAAAGAAAAAAGCTCAGTTATATTGCTTTTCATATTCCTGGTAAGCGGGACCTGTTTTGCAAATGCAGGAATACCAATGTTCTTTATACAATTTCCGTTCGCATTGTTTGCAGCAGTACCTGTTATTGCAATCGAAGCACTTGTTTTAAAAAAGATGATGGAAGCAACATGGAGAGAAGTAATTCTTGATAGCACAAAGGCAAATTTCTTTTCGACGATAATTGGGTACCCTCTTTCGTGGGGTATTGCGTTTGGAATTGAATTATTAACAACAGGAGGCTCCTGTGGGCCGGGTTTTGGGAATTTCAAAGACTCTTTGGTTACGATTATTGTCGAAGCGGCATGGTTATGCCCAAATGAACCATTTCCGAAATATGCAGTACCTGGAGCATTGCTGGTTTTGTTGACAATAGCCTGGATATTGTCAGTTTTCATTGAATATTGGGTCGTTTCATTTAAAAGAGAGAATAAGAAGAAATACTGGAAACCAGTAATCACCATGAATATCGCTTCTTATTTAGTTCTGTTGATTCTTGCAGTCTTCTTTATGGTTGGTTAGCATGATTAAAAGCGCAGTAAAAAATGAGAAGAAAAGAATGAAGCGCGCGCTAAGAAAAAGAATTGAAATATGGTAGCAAAAAATGGGCTGGCTACAGACAATCAACAGCGGCACAACCGCCATATCAACTGTAAAGCTACGTTGCACTCTGCATTACAGTCGCCACATCGGTTGTGCCGCAACCCGTTATGTGTTATAATAAACAGACCTACTAAATGAAATTATTTCTGGTGCTTCGGACATTTCCGGGTGATTTTTTGTTGAGATTAGATGATAGTAGGGGCGAACGGTAGTGAGCACCCCTAAAATACTGGTGGTTAGTGGATCCGCCCCGGTCACTGGCGCATGCGTGTTT
>JAAYYB010000071.1 GCA_012515615.1 Fibrobacter sp. | reverse complement strand
TGCCGTGCAGTTCTTCAGAATGACTCAGCACAAAAAGTTTCCAATTGGTATAGATCGAAAGTTAAAACCACCGCACAACATGGCGCAGCTTCTGAGATTCTGGCTACATGCAATGAAAAAAACGAATGTATAGATATTCCAACCAACGATTCTACCCCTGCCAAAGATGACACTCTGAATTCCGCCTCTGTAGAGACAAGAACTAATCCAAAGCAGACACTAAACACTTTGAAAAAGCGAAGATACATAATTGACTTTGGTTTCTCGACACCGGAGAAAACCGGCCCTGTTCATGCACCAGTTTTCTGGACAAAAGCCTGGGCAAAGCTTCCGGATGAAAGTATAATCGAGACATCTTCAAAATCCGGCAGGACAAAAAAAGAGGCCGAGCGCAATGCAGCCGATGATATGGTGGATCTGATCGGTAATTTGTAGGAGGTTTTCTTCTGCGTCCTCTGCCACCTAAATCCCATAGCCGTAAGGCTTAATTCCTATTATTAACAAATTTAAGTGGTTATTGGAATTTGTTTAGGATTTAGTGTTTGAGATTTGGAATTTATTGAACCCACTGATTCCAGAGTATACACGAGCATCCTGGATGCTGGCTAACTTTGGAGAGCAAGTCTTTTTATTACTCCGGAATATGGATGATCTTCCGTTGGTGCAGAAACCAGAACAAATTCCCCTGATTTCAGCATCGCAAGTATCCGCAAGTATAGCCACCGGTCAGTGACACCTGATAGTTGCCCCAATGTTTTTCCAATCAGTCTTGCGACTACAAATTTGCCTTCAGGCATGTTTGCCCGCAAAGCAAAATCATAAAAATCTTCAGGTACCCCAATGATGCATCCATTGACCACTGCACGTAACGGGGCATTTTCATGTACCAGATCAGTCCATGAATCTGCATAAAATTTTCGCTGCAATTCGCTGACAGACTCCTCATATACTGTCAAAGTAGCAAGTGTTTCAGGGATGATCTCTCCTATATGACGGTAATTAATGATACCATTATTTTTCTCGATCAGATCGGGCACACGCACAACTGATAAGGGCGTTTTGACATCTGACAGAATGCTGCATACGTAATATAAACCACATAATTCCCCTGGATTTCCTGGGCAGACCCATATTCGGACATGTTCCATAGTTTCTTTGGCTTGCTGAAGCCGGTTCAGGGCATGAAGATTAGTCTTAATCATTGCATCAGGAACACCTTCAAAATCTGAAAACAGTTCTTCAATTATCTTTTGTCGTGGATTGAGGCCGGTACTCGTATCCGAAATGTCGCCGATATCCAATTCAAGTGTAAGTGCCTCCACCTCCATTGGGCTACCTTCCATTGTCATTTCAGACCTTGTACCAGATATCCCAGCCGGTTGATTTTCTTTATATGCACCTCAAATCGCACTGACATCACTGTCTTTGCTTCTACCCCTCATCAAAGATTTTGCTATCTTTAAGCCACCGGTAGCGCTTTCGCTGAAGGCAAGTTCGATCATATTATTCTCCTGACTTCATATCCCCTGAATCCCCCGAACGGCAGCCCCCTAACCCCCGAAGGGGGAACTTAGGAAAAGACCTTTGGATCAAGTTTACAGTTACATCTTGGGCTTTTAAAATCCCCCATCGGGAGATAATGCACTACTGCAAATACAGCACTTTTTTATCTATTTTTCTGTTCGATTCAGATTGGATAATATAAGTTCCTTTTACGATATTTTTAAGCGGAATTTCGATTAAACCAGTCTTGCCTGAGGAGAAATTAAAGTCTTCTGACAACACTACTTTTCCATCCAGGGAAAACACTTTTACTTTGAGAAATCTGGAATCATCTGCCTGTAAATACAGGGTTTTCTTTGATGGGTTATAAAACGAAGAGTGCTTTGAAATTGATGAATTCAGTTCCTTTACCGATGGAATGCCGGTAAAAGACAGCTTGTCAACATTGGGCCCATCTGCACCATTAACTGTCTCCAGAGTAATAATGGAGCCACCTTGTGGTACTGAAAGTACTGAAAGGTCCAATACTTTTGTTT
>JAAYYB010000070.1 GCA_012515615.1 Fibrobacter sp. | reverse complement strand
CGATCAGGGTAAACATGTTAAGACTTCTGTTGATGACGGACTGGACACCCCGAACGAAGAAGGGCCATCCCGCCCAGAGGACTACCGGCGTTGCGAGCAGGAGTTCCAGCCATTCATAGGTCCTGGCGGCAGCCAGGGTATCAAGTAACCCGCCTCCCGGAATCATGTCACGCATGGCAATAATCAGCAGAGGAAGTGTCAGGATGGCGCCCACAATGAAACGTTTGTACATGTCATCATATTCCGGGTTGCTCTCTGTCTCGGTCATCGATGCGGTTTTCGGTTCCAATGCCATACCGCATTTTGGACAGCTTCCAGGCTTATCCCGGATGATTTCCGGATGCATCGGGCAGGTATATTCTATCTTTCCCTCTACCGGCATAGTAGTTTTCGGTTCCAGAGACATGCCACACTTCGGGCAATTGCCCGGCGCATGACGGATAATCTCGGGGTGCATCGGACAGGTCCATTCAGCTTTGATACTAACTACAGTGTCCTCTCTTCCGCTGGTCATCTTACCTACCGGATCGGTGATTTTCATCTTTCCCCCACAGACTCGATTACATTGCTCAAAATATCGTCACTATCTGTTGCGCGTGCAAAAAATCCGGCACACCTCACGGACCGGTGAGTAAGTTGTAAATGTTAACGAACACGAGGCTGACGTATATCCCGCGCTTGTACCCATAGCATGATTCAGGTTTGCTCTTCAGCTTAGTGCCAACCGGGGCAGACAGAAACATTTTTCGAAATACATTAAGTTTCAAGATCGCGCTTCATCCGGTCAAAATCTTCTTTACTGATTTCGCCCTTAGCATAACGCTTCTTCAGAATATCCAGGTGAGTTTCACCCTGTGACGGTGTCTGACCCTTTGTTTTCTGGGCCTGAACAATGAAATAGATCAGCACGCCAACGACAATTAAAAAAATAATCCACATAAACATTCCTCCATAACCAAATCCGTAATGCATCATGGGCCACCAGCCGCCGGGACCTTGTCCATCATAGCACCCCATACCTCCACAGGACACAAGCAATCCCGCCATCATAAAAACAAATAACTTAAAAAATGTTTTCATCTTCGATATCTCCTTTTCAGAGGTGATTCTATTATTCCAGCTTAAGAGTTGTTTCACATGTTTTACTATCTCTATTGGTGAATATTTTCCCGGTTGCACTTTTGCCTTTGGCGCTCATTGTTATATTAATGGCTTGATTTCTGGGCAGCCAAAGATCCAGAAAACCGGTCGGTGCTGTTTTCATGGTTTTGTTAATCAAGGTTTTACCTCCCGCAGTAACGGCTACGACTTTTAAGTTTGTGCTCTTCAATTCCGCATCGCAACTCGATATATAATGTGTTGCACATTCATGAGTTTTGTTAATGTATGGCGCAATGGAAACCATCATGACATCATCTGGTAGCGGGACACTGATCATCTGTCCATCCTTGAACTTGAAAATGACCTTCTTCGGTGTAACAAAAGTTACAACGTCAATTTTATCCCCGTGCCACTTGTTGGCTATCGCGACCGCCGTTTTCCCGTCAATTCCTGTCAGTTTATCTTTTAACTGCTCATCATTGCTTTTATTGATGGATGTCGGATTGTCAGCGGCATAAGCAATGAATAATGATATAACTGTCAACATAAGCGACAATGCAATTATTTTCACGATAATATTTTTCATTTAAAGCACCCCTCCTTTTATTTATCCGGAAGGAAGCAATAGAATGCTGCCTCCCGGATAATAATATTAACGCCTTGAAACAGGGTCGAAGGCCAACTTAGGCGATCTGCTTGTTTAATAAGCCGATCTTATATAGCCCGTTGCCTTGTCAATATGAACCCTGTCAACGAGATCGTTCTTCTTTGTCAATATCTCTGCTTCAAAGGCATTCCCGGTGTCTTTTATCTTACCCAACTTCAGGTTGGGGTTTCTTGAAGACTTTAGATAGTCATTCATCATGGCCTCGGCTTCCTTCGCGTCTATGGTTTTGCCTCTTGACGGATATTGCCGTCCATAGCCACGACCAGTTCCATAATAGTCTCCCATCATGCCAGGCCCCATACCGTAGCCGTGACCGCCCATCATGCCGCGTCCCCTGCCCCATCCCCTGCTGTATCCATAGCCATGCCCCATGCGCAAGGCGTGATCAAACATCACCAGATGCCAGCGGCTCTGAAGAAGGATAACATTCAATACCTGAGCCGTATCGCGATCCTCGGCCTTTTTTACGAGCCATTCATAACGGGGCAACAAATCGTTTTCCATTTTTACGCTAAGTTCGTAGGCATCCGTCAATGTTTTATTCTCCACCACGGGGGGCGTTTTCCCATCAGCAGGCAAGTTATAAGCTTTAAACAGTTGGCCGATCCATTCAACATGATTCTCTTCCTGAGGGATGACCATCATATAAGGCATATAGACATTGAATTTTTCCTGATCGGCCTCATACTGTGCCAGAGATTCTTTTTCCAGTGTCAGAATCTCCCGGAGTTTTTGTGCCCATTCCGCGTTTTTGGGTGTCGGAAGTTTATCAGGTACATCAATCCAGCCATCGCCCATCATGCCGGACCCCATACCGTAGCCACCATAGCCTCCCCCCATCATTCCCGGACCCATGCTATAGCCGTAACCGTATCCGGGACCCATACCGTAACGATAGCCATCTCTATCGGTCTGACTCTGCACCGTAGCAGCACCAAGGACAAATGCCACAACCAGTGCCATTGAAAGAATAAAAATGTTCCTTTTCATGTGTTCCTCCTTTAGTTTAAAAAAATCGAAACGTGCTGCAGCGTATGCGAGCAAAGACTGAAAAGATGTTATGCCAAAGATCAGCTTCTAACGAGCAACACCGGGCATTTGGCTCTTTTCATAACCTTATTGGCAACGCCACCCATCAAATTTTTCAAAATGCCTGCTTTCCCATGGGATGCAATGACGATCAAATCAATGCCCTTTTCTTCTTGTTCTTTGAGTATCTCTTCGTAGGGTATGCCTCTTCTAGTATCGTAAACAATTTCTATACTGGAGTGCTTGTTTGTAATTTTATTAGCTTCCTTGTGCAGCTTATCTATTGCATTTTTTATGCTGTCCTTATAAATTTTCTGCACAGCTCCTTCGTCTATGCAATAATCGACCGCACATTGTTGAAAGCCGTCATCAATAACGTGAAAAAGAAATATCTTTGATTTGTTTTGCTTGGCAATGTCTATCGCCTCTTTTAACGCGTTATCCGCATAAACCGAAAAATCCGTCGGTACTAATATCTTCTTCGGTGCAAACATAACAATTTTCTCCTTTCCTTTTTCATTAAAGTTGATTTTACTTATTTACCTACTCAAGTTGGTTACTGATTATGTTAAATGCATGCTTCAAAATATGACATGTGGACATGGGGAACACTCATAAGTATCGCCGCTTAAAAAATCGTGTTTCTGCGAAATATAAATCTATTGTTTGGCTGTAGAATGAGTGAACAGATCAGTAGAAAGCAACGTTCTAAATTCTTGCGTGAGCAGAATTTCAGGATCAGGACGATTACTTTTTTGATTGTTTATTCTAATCTTAACATAATTGAATGTCAATGAAATCCTGTCCGAAAAATATGGGGTGCGGACGGTGTTTATTACGGTTTGAAGTCCAGCATCTTTGTTATGGTTGACGTTTTGTTGACTTCAGGAAGCAACGGAGTATATTTTCCTTTGAGAATGCTATGACCGACAAAATATGAATAAAATTATTGCCCCAAATACCTCACTGTTTCAATTGGCATCAACGATGATGTTATTTACCGTGTAGAACATCCATCCATCGGATCGCCTCAGAATCACTGATTTTTCCGAGATAAACCTGTGTTGTCTTCAAGTCCTGATGCCTCAAGATTACTTTCGATACTACTTCGAGCGGAACCCCATTTCTGCTGGCATACGTCGCCGAATATCTTCGGAGATCATGAGGAGCAACCCGAACATTCAATTGTGTCCCGAGTCTCTTAATGAATGATCTTGCCGTCGAGTAGCAGATGGGAAATATCCGGTCTTCTCCATTTATGACTTTCTCTTTGATATACTCAGATAGTTTTCTTGATACGTTCTCCGGCATATAGGCTCTTTCCGTCTCTTTACCTGATTTAGGTTCCCGCAGGGTAATGGTTCTGTCAGAAACATCGGATGCTTTGATCTTAAGTAATTCGCCAATACGTAACCCGCAACGGGCCTGAAGTTCCAGTATTATGCCTATTCCGCTGATTTCGCCACCTGATTCCGATGGAAGTCGCCACCCTGTTCCGAATCATGTCGCCACTCCGGGGTCGGAGCGAAGCGACGCTGGTTTTTGGTTGTTTGTCATAACTTACTCT
>JAAYYB010000069.1 GCA_012515615.1 Fibrobacter sp. | reverse complement strand
GTTCGCCACTTTCCATGTATTGCTACACTTCACGTTCGACTTGCATGTATTAAGCACGCCGCCAGCGTTCGTTCTGAGCCAGGATCAAACTCTCCGTAAAAGAAGAATTTAATCTTATTAACTCAATTTGTTCTTATCAGAGAACCACTATCACACACATCGAAGCTTTCAAAGAGCTGTTGCCGATTTTATTCGACAGACTTTCTAATATACAACTTTTAGGCCGTATTGTCAAACTTTTTTTAAACTTATTTTTTCTATCAACAAAACTCAAAGATCATTTCAAAAGCGGTATCAAATATAACTCATTTGAACCGTTACGTCAATCCCTTTTTTTTGTTTTTTCTGCTACAGCACTGCAGGCAAGACAGAAATCGAAAAAAAGTGAGGTTTCAAAGACCTTACAGCATAAAAATAGTTGAAACTTCTAACCCTCACAAGCTTTTTGAATCTTCTGATTATCTGACGGCTTATCCCTTTCTTCAATACTATATACCTCTGAGAGGTAAATCAACAGATGTTTTTATGATCGATTTCAGAGTAATATGATGCCCAACGAAGTGTAATTTTCAAGTTTTTTTCCTTTGTACAATAATTCTATTTATATTATCATTTGCAAACTTCGAAACAGTCAGCAACAAACAGGTCAAATTTTTATTAAAGCAGTTCAGGTAATAGATAATTCAAATTGTTACCTAAAGGGTACCTCTAAAGAATTACCGGTTATGGTGAGCTGAAACATGAACTTGATAATTCTTCCTATGATAGTGAACTCCAGAGTACTGACGATGGTGTAATGAGGCGTTAGAAGCTGTGGCGCCGCGATGAGTGCAAATAGATTGAAAATCATTGTTTGAAAACGATTAAGAAAAGGAGAATCGTATGAGCGACCTTTTCCCTGCACATGGTGGTTTTCGCAAGCTTCGCAGTTTTCAAGTTGCCCAACAGGCATATGATGCAACCGTTATCTTCTGCAACCGTTTTATTGATAGATTCTCCCGTACTCATGACCAGATGGTACAGGCAGCAAGAAGCGGTGTACAAAATATCGCAGAAGGCAGCCTTGCGGCTGCAACATCCAAAAAAACCGAGTTAAAACTTACCAATGTGGCCCGTGCAAGCCTGGGTGAACTTCTTCTTGATTACGAAGACTATTTACGCCAGCGTAAACTTCGTCAGTGGAAAAAAGACGATCCGGAAGCCATCAGGGTGAGATCTGAAAGGTCGGATGTGTCCGACTGGTCTGGAAAATCAGATGAAGTGTTTGCAAATACTATGATTTGCCTGATTAACCAGGCCAGCTATTTGTTGTGGAAGCAATTACAAAGACTTGAAGATGATTTTAAAAAGGAGGGCGGTTTTACAGAGCGACTGTATAATATTAGAAAGGAAGCGAGAAAATGAAACCGATCTCACTGCAAGTAATGTGAATACGATGGCCAAAGATGAGTGTTGGTTAAAAAAAATACCCCCGACACGAATTGAACGTGCGACACCAGGTTTAGGAAACCTGTGCTCTATCCTACTGAGCTACGGGGGCATTAATTTCAAAGTGTTCTATAAAATAGCTTTGGAGCAGAAAAAATCAAAAATGAATTTTGCAGGAAATAAAACTCAGTCCTCAAATCTCTCCCGCCAGCACCCAGGACAGCACGATATCTGCCTGCTTTGCCGCTGCAATCATCACTCTCGGAGCATAGGGCTTTAAAACATCGTTAACTTCCGATAAGCCGTCACCCACCAGATAAAAGTTCTCCTTCACTTTCCTGCAGATAATGCTGTCAGAGTTGCCATACCCCCCTACCCCGCTTACGCTTATTACCGGCTTACCTTTACTTATGAGGGATTCGGCCAGTATAGCTTTACTTTCCGGGTTGTCGAAAGCCTCTACCACCAGATCACAGCTGCCGAAAAGCTCATCGATATTGCTCCGGGTTACTTTACAGTTAAAAACATTCAGGGACAGGGAGGGATTTATAGCCAGAAGGTTTTCTCTGAGGCACTCTACCTTTGGTCTGCCGACCTGGTCAGGGAAATAATACTGGCGGTTAAGATTGGAACCGCTCACAAGGTCAAAATCTGCTATATGGAAGCGTTCAAAACCGCAGCGAACCAGTATAGATGCGCAGTTAGAGCCCAGTCCGCCTGCGCCGGCAACTCCGATACGGGTTTGTTTGATACGGGAAAACTGCTTCGGCGTATAGAACTCTGCAATTTGTAAGGAAAAAGTATCCACAATCGGTCTATACTCCAGATTGAAGTGAAAATATCTACAAAATAATTTCAGTGCCAGATGGCTTGTGGCCGATAATACAATAGGGTTACCTGGCTGCTACAAGATTGATGTGCAATTTTGAGTAAGCACATCCTGAGGCCACCATTTATATTGTATTGAATTTTTTTTTGAAATTCAGTATGATTATACTGTCTAAACGTTTAAGTAAACTGGTCACAAAAAATCGGAAATCATAAGCGGAGGATTTATGAAGCTTTTAGCGCGGATAGTGTTTGCTGGTCTTTTCTGGGCTTTACCTGTTTTCTCTCAAGGAGGCTTATACCCTGACACGCTATGGGTACCGGTCACATTTTATGATTTCCATTCAAATGGTAGTAATCCTGAATTTGAACCTAGTCATGAAACCGGAGATCTTATTCCGAACATGGTTCAGAATACTTTAGACGGGGATAATAAGCCTGTACTGCGTATAGATCCAGAAGGCAAATACCCCGGACAAAACTATTATTTAAAATATTGGTATAGACCATGGAATAGCCCCGGCGGCGGTTCTGGCGACAAGACTATCCCTACCTACACATGTACCGGTAATTGCGGGCAGTGGTGGGATGCTGATGTTGAATTTGATGGAGTGGTAGATGTACCGTATGACACCGCTTTTAAAAACATCGTAATAAAAGATTCCCTTCCATTCCTTCACCTTGGCAGAAATGACCCTACTCAAACAGGAGTATATCGTTATCTCAATGACTATTTTTTTCCATTAGACGGCCTTGGTTTTGGTAACGAGAGTCGGGACCAAAAAAACGATGTCCTACACAATTTCTCATTTTCAATGGAATTACACTGGAAGTTTACCATGGTTCCGGGACTTACTTTCAGTTTTATGGGTGATGATGATGTCTGGTGTTTTATTGATGGTCAACTTAGAATGGATCTGGGTGGTATTCATGGCCCGGAAAATGGTTCTTTTCAGCTTGATGATATTCCGGGGTTAGTTGAAGGCAGAGAATATTCACTTGACTTCTTCTATGCAGAAAGGCATACGGATGACGCTCATATCCGTATAACGACCAACATTATCAGTGCCATCCCCACCAACATTGAACTGCAGGTTTTCCCAAATGACACAATAAGAGCAGGCGATACACTGACAGCCATATCAATTGTCAGGGACCAGAACGATTCTATCCGGGCTGAATTCGGAGATAGAACAGAGTGGGAATTTGTCAACTCTGGAGGGAACGCCGAGTCCACACTCTTTCCCCGCACAGGAAGCACTGTTAAATTTGTCCCCACCGAAGCACATACCTGGGTAACAATTGCGGGAACAGTTGAGGAGGGCGGAACAGTTATTCGTGACTCAATTAGAATTTATGTGCTGCCCGGCCCTGCAGATCACCTGGTCATAGAAGCCATCCCCAATCCCACCGGAAGTGCATTGCGTGATGATAATCCTCTTGACGTATTGGTCATCCCTTCGGATAGAGCATCAGGCAATGCCTATGCGGTCTTACGAGACAGATATGGCAATTTCATTTCTGCCTCACAGAGTACAGCCTGGAGTATCGCATCGGGGTCCGCAATCATTGACAGAGCAGTCCCGGGAACTCAAACAGAGGGCCAGGGTATAGTTTATAAGAAGGGGCCCCAAGGTGAAGGTGAAGTAATGGCTGCCAGCAACACATATTCGGGGGATAATTTCAAGGATAGATTGAGAGTAGTAGTTGATAATGTGACCTATAGCGCCCTGAGGATAGTGGTGAATTCAGGCGGTTCTAAAGTTAAAATTGACAGTCTCACTACGACAACTGATATCTGCACATTACTGATGGTTGAGGGGAACCGCACAGACGGACTTGGATGGGAACCGGTACCCGGCAAGTGGCAATCATCAATCGAAACGAGCATAGATCCTCCTGATCAATCCCAGTCATGGAATTACTGTGCCAGTGATACCGGGCGGGGATCAATCGGTGTCGTATATGCCGGAAAGAACACACAAATTCCTGTTAAGGTGCTCCCCGGAGGACCGGCAAAACTGAAGCTTTATTCATCTGTAAATGGTCAGGAATATACAGATCCACCTGCATACTATCTGGATTCTGCAGGCAATCCGTTTCCATTATACGCCAAGGTTTTCGACAAAAACGACGTATGGCTGACACAGTACAATAACTCCGATGCCCCCATAACGTGGACCATAGGAGAAATTTCCGGAACGCCACCCACCGGAGCATATCTGTTAAGTCAGGGTCAACGGAATGAATTTACACCTACGCGAGCTTACAATGTTGTACACTTGATAGCCACCTTCGAAAACGGCCGGTTCGCCGATTCTGTAAGGGTAAGGGTTGTCCCCGGACAGCCTGATCATATAACAATTCAGGCAGACACAGCCAGCATAAACGGCTGGAGAAAACTTACCCGGATAGAATTTCAGAGCACTGAAATTACAAGAAATGCTTTTGCAGTAATTCGTGACAGATACGAGAACTTTGTAAGTTATGCGGAAAACTCCAACTGGTTGAGCCGCGATACTGTAATTGTCGGAGCGGTATCATCAACGAATCCGTTCTATGGCGAAGGCATCATGACCAGAAAAACAGATAACAACAGTGATACATGGGTCGTAGCCAACAGCGCTGACAACCGCTTCAGAGATTCTGTCCAGGTCTTTATGACCAATATTACATATGATTCACTTCGTATTTACACTCCGGAAAACCGTTACAACCTGGATACTATCCGGATACGTACCGATGAAGTTGACACGCTGTGGGTAGAAGGCAAGCGTTCCGATGGACTAGGATGGGATCTTGTTCCCGCAACCTGGAGTTTAACCGGCACACTGAAAACAGTTGGCCTGCCACCGATCGGGAGTGAAAGCTGGGCGATTGTTCCTGATTCATTGGGAACAGGAAAAATAATTGCCAGCCTGGCCGGTGCCGTGCCAGATACTATAGTGGGCTTGTTTATTCCGGGATTACCGGGATCAATGCGGCTTTATCGTGCTGAGGGTAACCCCGCAGGTATATCCCCCTACTCTCTTCCGCCTATAGTGGACACCATCAATGCAGGGAGTACCTATCCCTTTGTCGCCAAAATTTTCGATAGAAAAAGCGTCTGGCTCCCCGGTTACGAGTCAGCATCGGTCAGCAGGTCTCTGATCAATTGGAGCATCTCTTTGCTGAGTGGTTTTGCTCAGCCGGATACTCTTAATTCACGAGCAGGCCATATCGTGACCTTCTCGCCTAAAAAAGCTTACAACACATACGCTATCACTGCAGAGTTCAGGGAAGGATCCAGAGTCTATTCGGCTACGGTACATATATATGTCAAATACGGACCTGTTGACCATCTGGTTATCGAGGGAAGCTCCACCCCTTCAGGAGTATTCCTCAGTCAGGATAACCCGTTGAGTACGATCGATTTCGGGAGCAGAGATACAATAAAGGCTGCTTACGCGATCCTCAGGGATGCAAACGGCAATTATGTCATGAGGTCTCAGAGTACAAGCTGGACCAGTCTTAACACCGCCCTTGTAACTGCCAGTGAAGGTGTTGCGACACTTGGAGAGGGTCGTGTGCGGAGACTTGGAACACTTGGTAATACAAAGATTGTAGCAGTTAACAGAAATACCCCGTCTCTATTTGACACCGTTGATGTTGCGGTATCCGATTTTTCTATAGATTCACTGCGAATCGTAGTAAACAACACTCAGAGAATCGATTCACTTGTCATGCGTTCAGATCAGGACACAACTCTTCAGGTACAGGGAAAGCGTTCTTATGACGGGCAGTGGGTGCCGGTAGACGGGAACTGGAATTATACCTCCACCGGTGTTTCTATCGGAGCGTCATCTACCTCTATGTGGGATTTTGCACCTGGTGATACGGGTACCGGCAAAATCATAGTTACCATGGGATCATCTGTACCCGATACTGTATATGTAAAAATACGCCCCGGATTACCTGTAAAGATTGCCCTTTATGCCAGAGAGGGCCAGGTTCCAGACGCATCCAATCCGCCTTATCAGAGTCCGGAACTGCCCATAAATGTTACAGCCGGAGAGGCATTCCCGGTTGTGGCAAAAGTTTTCGACCATAAAAATGTCTGGCTTGCCCAGTACGAGCTTGAAACTGCAAAGAGCAATCAGATACACTGGAAACTCGAAGAGATGCCGGGTAAAACAGAAACAGGTGTACTGGATGATACTACAGGACACGAAAACTCATTTATGCCTGATAAAGCATATCAGACAGTGACGATCATTGCGAATTTCAGGTATGACGCATCTCGGGTGTATAGTGATTCGGTCAAAGTAACTGTCGTTCCCGGTTCTCCTAAAAACCTCTTTCTTGAGGGCAGCCCTGACTGGCAGAGCCGTCCCAACGATCCCAACCCCGTTGACACGGTCCAGATACCCGACAATGCAAGGTCAACCCGTGTTTATGCGGTTTTGCGAGATGCCCGTGGTAACTTCGTCCGTTTTGCAACAATTGACAGTTGGGGAGTTGTCGACGATACCATTATTGTGGCTACAAACGGAAATACAAGCCTTGGAGAAGGAATCATTGAGCGTAAAGGCAGTGATGGAATAGCCGTGGTTTACGGAGTAGATACAGCCGGCTTCCGCGACAGCGTCGTTGTGAAACTTCTGGGGTATCACTACACCGACTTGCGAATCCTGAGCGGAAAAACTCCTATCGAATCGCTGGTCATGAATACAAACCAGGATACCACAATAAGGGTTCAGGGATTTCGCTCAGATACAACTGTATGGGAAGACTTTACGGCCGGTAGATGGGCAAACAGCTCCAGTCTCAAGATGGAACCTTCAGCACCCGGCAGTGATCGACTCTGGAGTTTTTCACCCACTGATACCGGAACCGGGATTATCTGGGTTTCTGATCCTCAAGGTGTTGCCACTGCAGACACCATTGACGTGCGGTTTACTCCCGGTCCTCTTACACGAGTTGTAGTAGAGGTGCTCACGCCTCCAGAGCAGAGGATAGCAGGAGAGCCGATCAGTATCGTTGTGAAGATTTACAACGAAGATGGTCTTGTTCCGGGAGATACCTGTTTTTACGCGGGAACCGGTGAAGGGGTACGTTACAGCGACACACTTGGAACCGGCGGAAGGCCCAGGCCTTTTGTTATGATCGCAGGTGACACCATTTGGCTTAGCAGGTCTGGAGACCAGTGCTTTTCCGGCGGTCTCGATACAGTACCGACTACACTTTTCTATGTTCCATCAGATCCCGACAGCCTGCACCAGATCAGTGTGAACATTGGTGGCTTTAATGCAAAAACTGATCCCTTCTGGCTCTTCCCGGGAGCTCTGGACTCACTTGCTCTGCAGTACCCGGACGGAACACCCGTAGGAGACTCTGTTGTTTTGCGCTTTCCAACAGGAGGCGCAATGATTTACGCCTACGGATATGACCGGTATGGAAACAAGCGCGGACCGGAAAAGAGCAACTGGGACACCGATTCCACACTGCATGATATACAGCAGGGAACAAACCAGGAAAGAATCTGGTATGATGCATCGGGTGTAAAAGACAATGAATACGGAAAGATTACAGCTGCTGCGAATGACTCTGTAAAAGCCTCTACATTCGTAAAAATTATCGGACCGCTTGTCACTGTGGCATCTGCTGTAACAGGAGACGATAATGGAAACGGCTATCTTGACCGTATCACGCTTCGTTTCAGCAAAGCAGTCACTTTACCTGATAATTTTGCCGAGATTGCTGATCTTGTGATCAGCTACGGAAAAGACGTCAGTTTCACCGTCGACAGCATTATCGGCGGGAGTAAAGGCGCAGACACAGTCTGGACACTGCTGCTTGATGAACAGACAGAGGGAAAGACTCCGCAGACAAACTGGAAGCCCTACATCTCCTTTGATGCAATACCTGATGCTGGAATTGATTCCGTGTCAAAATTTGTTGCTGAGGATGGAGCGGGTCCGGTGATCTGGAAAGTGACTAAAGAGATCAAACCGGGAGAGAACAATTCAGAAGATGTCATCACAGTGGTTTTCAGCGAAACTGTAATGAACAAAAACGGTAACAAGCTGAACATCGATGATATTCCATCGGTGATGCTCTATGTATGGGAAAAGGATCCTGAAGATGCGTCAAAGTTTATACGCATTGACAGCATGCTGGTGGGCATAGATAATCTCCAGACGGCTGATGATTCAAAGATCACCTTTACTACGGAAAATGAAGTGGATTTGACGACCCGTCATTTTGTCAGCATCAAGATGGCCGGTGATTCCTCTTACATTACCGACCAGGTTGGAACCGGCAATTTCCCGGACCCGGACAACCAGCTTGTAAGGGTGCAGTTATTAGGAATTCCCGGACCTGATCTTAACCCATTTCCGAATCCTGCTACAGCAACAGCCAGAAGGGTTTCGGCTGGTGTGATAAACGCCAGGCACGAACCCAACGCCAGAACCTGGGTTAAGACGGATCGTTCAGGCGTGGTACTGAACTTTGATCTGATGGTTCCACCAGCAGAGGAGAATCTGAAGGTCAAATGCATCATTAAGATCTATGATGCAGTTGGTAATCAGGTGATTACCAACACCAATAATGACCTGTTAGGGGACGAGAGAATATCAAAATCAGATCTCCAGAAGAGCCGTGGAAGCCTCTTTGACATTGACCTATACTGGAATGGCTTTACAGGACGTAAAATGAAAGCCGCGCCGGGAATATACAAGGTCATGGTATATCTGGAGTATTATGGTTCAAAGTCGGCCAGTGAGTACAACAAGAATTTTAAGCCGCTGATAGATAACGTCGGTATCGGACATAGCTCCACAAAATAAGTGTGATCTGGATGATACAGGCTGCAAAGGGCAATATCAATGCCCTTGCAGCCTTTTTTATTTCCACTGCGATTCTTAAAGAATAGACAATCCGGTCTGCAGAAATCATTTTTGTTATTGGCGTTTTCACTCTATTGAGCGTAGGTAAATGGATCAGAGCAAATTTACAGATACAAACAAGCTTCTCGAGGGCATTGCCGAGATCAGCAACGCCATAATGGACCACAATTACCTTGATGATTTGCTGGGACTGATAGTCTCTGTTACAGCAAAGATAACAGGTTCAAAAATCTGTTCCATACTTCTTCTTGACAAAAAGAAAAACGAGCTTGTTCTTCGCGCCTGTCAGAAAGATTCGGGCAGCTACAGCCAGCGTGCAAACACCCCGCTTGGCAAAGGGGTTGCCGGGCGTGTAGCACTGACCAACAAGCCGCTTACATCTCTTGACGTCCAGAGAGATCCCCGTTACATAAACAAAAAAATTGCGATAGCTGAGGGGCTGGTTTCGCTGCTTTCGGTTCCCATGAGTGTTGAAGGGGAAGTTATCGGCGTCATAAACTGTTATACATCCGAAGCTCACGAATTCTCAAAAGAGGACATTATGACTCTTACCACGGTAGCAACCCAGGCTGCCGTACTGTTTAAAAACACAGAGCTTCGGATAATGAAAGAGATCATTCAAAAAGAGCTTGACGAACGCAAGGTGATTGACAGGGCAAAAGAGATCTTGATGGATAAAAAGAAGATTTCCGGTAAGACCGCCTTTGAATTGATTCGTCGCCAGAGCATGAACTCCCGCACCTCTATGGCCAAAATCGCAGAATCGATTATTTTAGCTTCAACATTTGACTGATTCCCGCGAATTATTTATATTATGTTTTAGCGCTGAACAAAGATGTTCAGCCACAAATGAGTATCAAAGATGATGCCCGATCCTGGTAACACAGGAGCGGGCTTTTTTTTGCTTCTAAACAGTTGTTCGGTGTTCTGATTGTGAAAGGAGTACCTTATGTCTGGAGTTTTTGAGTTTATCGAGAGAGTTAAAGCCAGAAACCCTGGTGAAAAAGAGTTCCATCAGGCAGTTGAAGAAGTAGTCACATCTGTGATGCCTTTCATTGAGAAGAACCCTCGTTATAAGAAGGCAAAAATTCTGGAACGCATGGTAGAACCTGAACGGGTAATAATGTTCCGGGTTGCATGGGTTGACGATAAAGGAGAAGTACAGGTTAACCGTGGTTTCCGAATCCAGATGAACAGTGCTATTGGTCCCTACAAGGGCGGCATCAGGCTGCACCCCTCGGTAAATCTGGGGATTCTGAAATTCCTGGCCTTTGAACAGGTTTTCAAAAATTCTCTCACTACACTTCCTATGGGTGGTGGCAAGGGAGGGGCCGATTTTGATCCAAAAGGCAAGTCAGATAATGAAGTGATGCGTTTCTGTCAGGCCTTTATGACAGAACTTAGCCGTCATGTAGGGGCAGATACCGATGTTCCAGCCGGTGATATTGGAACCGGTGGACGTGAAATAGGTTTTATGTTTGGTCAGTACAAGAGGCTCAGAAATGAGTTCACAGGTGTACTTACCGGCAAGGGACTCAACTGGGGCGGAAGCCTGATCAGGCCTGAAGCGACAGGTTACGGTCTTGTTTATTTCTGTGATGAGATGCTGAAGACCAGAAATGAGAGTTTTGGAGGTAAGGTCGTTGCGGTTTCCGGCTCAGGAAATGTGGCCCAATACGCCATAGAAAAAGCAACCGAGCTTGGTGCAAAGGTTGTGTCGCTCTCCGATTCCAATGGAACGATTTACGATCCTGACGGTATTGATGCAGAGAAGCTGGCTTTCATTATGGAATTAAAGAATGTAAAGCGCGGACGCATCAAGGAATATGCAGACAAGTACAACTGTACATACCTTGAAGGGAAACGTCCCTGGAGCATAAAATGCGAGATTGCACTTCCCTGTGCAACTCAGAATGAAATTGAGAAGCAGGAGGCAGAAGAGCTGATTAAAAACGGGTGCATCTGTGTTGGTGAGGGTGCAAACATGCCCAGCACACCGGAAGCGATTGAAGTTTTCCTTAAGGCAAGGACTCTGTATGCCCCCGGAAAGGCATCAAATGCCGGTGGCGTTGCATGCAGCGGTCTTGAAATGTCACAGAACGGCATGCGTCTGAACTGGTCCAGGGAAGAAGTTGATGGAAGACTGCACGGAATCATGAAGGAGATCCACGCTCAGTGTGTCAGATATGGTAAAGATGGTGATTTTGTAAACTACGTCAATGGAGCCAACATTGGCGGATTTGTCAAGGTTGCGGATGCGATGATTGATCAGGGTGTACTTTAAAAAAAGGGCCCCGGTGAAAACCGGGGCCTTTTGTTATATTGCCGTGCTCTTTGACTGCTTTGCCTTTTTCTTTTCTTTCTTTTCCTTTACAGTCAATTTTGGCTTGTTATTTTTGGTAACACCCTTATCTTTATTTTTTGCCATACTGGCCCTCCTTTAGTTTTAACGAAAAAGTCACGCTGTTTAAAAAATTATCCTTTTTTCTTTAAAAAGTCAAGCAGAAAAAAATACCCGAGCAGACTCAGGTGAGTCCGATCTGAGGCAAATAACGGCGTGGTCAATGTACACTGGCCAGCTTTGGGGCTGGCGTACTTGGCCGGTGGCTGTATGTAAACCACCTACCATATTACGACTCTTTACGCGCGCTTTTTATGTTCTTGCTGCTCAATTTCCGTGATTAGCGCGCACCATAGTCGTATTTTATTATCTTCAATTTGCATAATCAACAGACGATCTATTCATAATGAATTAGAACGTATTTAATTTGCTATTTTCCTTTTTTTTCCGGAGTAAGCGCATTATAAATTGCCATAAGCAAAGCCTTAGATGAAGTTGTCGCGCCTGAGATAGCATCTACATTAGTGTTTTGCGCTTCAATAACTCTTGGTATCACTCCTTCAGCCATTTTTGCCCATGTACGTTTGCCGTTTTTAATTACCCCTATTTCTTTGATTTGCTGACCTTCAACAGTTACTGCAACTCTGTGTGACATGCCAATGTAAGAATAAGAGCCTTTGTACGTTGAATCTTTCAATTGAGAAATATCAACAGAAGGAATTTCTAATCCATGAACATGGCGCATGTTTTTTTCTGCGGCTTTGTATAATCCGAAGGAACCACCCACGGTAACAGTGACTGCAACAATAACGATGATTAATGCCGAACTCATGAAACTCCTTTGTTGATTGAAAAATGAATTTATCAATACATTAATACATCGTATAACGTCACTCAAGCATACTTTGTTACATAAATTGCGTTCTGAATTCGAGCTTCCATAATTTCATCAAGGTAAGAGTTCATAAAAGTGCTGGTGCGCAATTGCATTACTCTGATTGAATTTTGATATTTTCTTTCGCGCGCGCATATAATTTCAGAGCGGTTTACATATTGCCACCAACTGGTACCACTTCTGCTTTGAAAAATTCTACTTGCATTTACTATTCTACCGAAAGTATAATTGCGTGATTGTCTGTATAAAATTCACCTTTTTACCAAATTATTTCTGTTTCAGACACGCTCAATTTTCAATATTAATTGTGATGGATCTATTTTTTCGAACAGTTTAAAGGTGTGTTTTTAGGTGGTTCTTTACGGTATATTCAGTTACCAACAAGGAGCCATTCATGTCAAAGAAGAACGTGTCCGGATCGTCGGTTGAGCAG
>JAAYYB010000005.1 GCA_012515615.1 Fibrobacter sp. | reverse complement strand
TGCTGAGAGACCCGTTTTCAATTGACGGAAACAGAATAAATCGTCTGCTCTTCCAGTTTAAAGCCAGGGGACCCTGAATCAGGAGCAGGTCATCCTCTGACCAGACATCTCTTTGAGCGTAATACCCCTGCTGGTGTGCCCCGACTTTACCGGAAATGTCTGAGGCAAAATAGATGCTGTTAACATTTGACGGCCGGGTAACATAGGAGGCGTACGGATAAGTGAAATCGGCATAACAGCCGCTCTCTTTAAGTATGGGAATCTCATTGTCAACACCACACCACCTCTGGTCGGGACGGGAATTGTTCAGGGCACCATACCCGTGAATAAAACCGTAATTGATCTGCCCCCCTTCATTTTTTCTGAGCAGCCCATGGTGATAGAACAGAACATCCCTGAACTCGTCTATTTTCCTCTTGAAATTCGCAGGCGTATCATGCTGGTGGGCAACAAGCAGCTCCACATCCGCTATACCCTCTTTGCTGAGCCTGGATAAAGAATCTAAAAATTGAGGGTTGTAGTCCTCCTCAGAGTAGAAAAAAGTATGCACCGGATTTTTTCCACGCCAGTCTGTATGCTCGCGGGCTATCCTGGGGTACTCCCGACACCAGGTGACAACCCTGTGCTCTGCAATCTCCTGAGAGACATGACCCCAGAAAGGCTGGTAATGATCACAGATCATCAGATAAATATTTATGGGCTCAGGAACATTGTTTGGGCTCCGGCGGCGGCGGGAAATGGAATGAAATACCCACCTATACTTGAAAGATTCTCTTAGCAGCCACCTGATGAGCTGTGTTGAAATAACTACCATGATGAGAACTGCAATAAAAATCCAGAGATGCATCCGGGATGATCCATCCTTTTCTGTTTCATGACAGTAACTTTTAATATGAAGTGCAAAGATTCTGCCAGAAGAGAAGATGCTGCGGCAGGTTGCGGGGGGGGGTGTAGTGAAGTCAGGTTTAAATTATTGCAGATCGGATATGAAATAGTGGAACAGAAGCTGCGTGGAGACTATTGCCGCTACCGCCATATCGTCAACTGCACTGATCTGAGCGGGGTTTTGTCTGATCTTTGAAAACAGCAGATTTACTTTCGATGGGTCAAAAACCCCGGAACTCTTCAGACCCTGCTCCGTTATTACTCTCGATGCCAAAGACTTGGATCCGGAGAGAAAACACTGAGAAACAGGAGCCCTGTAAGGCTGCTTTGGTCTCTTTATTACCGATTCTGGAATGAGGTTTTCATAAGCTCTCTTCAGAATATACTTCTCTTTGAGGCCGTTAAGCTTGTACTCAGGAGGTAGCGATGCCGCAAACTCTATAACACGGTAATCCAGAAACGGAAAACGCCCCTCAACCGAGCGCCCCATCATCATCCTGTCTCCCTGTGATGAGAGCAGGTAACCGGACATGAAAAGTGCTATCTCGAGGTATTGAGCCTGACAAAGCGGATCCCACCTGTAAATATCAGGGTCTATAAATGACTCCACCTGACTCAGAACATTCTCCTGCTCATTTAACCCATTCTGATATTGCCCGGTTAAGAGATGCTTTATCCTTGCTGTATTTGTCCATCGTAGCATATGCGAGTAAAACGGACTATCGGTCTCAAGCAGCCCCTTTTTGAAGAACAGCTGCCAGAACCGGTTTTTCTCTGTTCCAGGATTTATATAGGGGTAAAGACCAAGAAGAAGAAGGGGCCTCAGTTTTGAATTCGGGAATCTTGCCCAGAAACGCCTGACTTTATTCTCCTTGAAGATATTGTATCCGCCAAACATCTCATCGGCACCTTCTCCTGTAAGCACGACCTTTATGTTGTTTTTCCTTACCAGTCCGGCAAGGGCCAATAACGGAGCCGGGGCGGTACGCATCATAGGGCTCTCGGCAAACCAGACAGCCTCTGAGAAAAGATCTCCTATGTCGCTGTAGTCAACCTCGACCAAACGGTGATCGGTTTTTATAAATTCAACCATGGCCTGCTGGTAACTTCGCTCATCGTACTGGCGATCCTTGAAGGAAACAGAGAATGTCATGAGATTGTTGTCATGATATTTCTTGACCAGTGCAGAGATTATCGAGGAATCCAGCCCCCCGCTCAGGAATGATGCCACCGGGACATCTGAACGCAGCCGCAGCCTTACCGCATCGTACAGTAACTCCTCAAGCCTGTTGCGGTAATAGGTGAAGGACCTCTTCTCGTAACCGTTTTTATCGGGAAAAGAGAGCTTCCAGAAACGGCTAAGCTTTGATCCCTCAGAGCTGATCTTCAGCGTATGACCGGCTCTGAGCTCCTGTACCCCCATAAAAACCGTACGCGGCGGAACCGTAACCCAGAGTGAAAAGATCTGCTCAAGACCAAGCGGATCAAACCGGGGCCTGGTTTCAGGATAACAGAAGAGCGACTTTATCTCTGAGCTGAAAAGAAAAGCTCCCCCGGGAAGCTGA
>JAAYYB010000068.1 GCA_012515615.1 Fibrobacter sp. | reverse complement strand
TTTGATTGCAGCCTTTTTAATTTCAAGCTGCGCATCGGAAGTAAGCTTTCTAAAATCTCGTTTTTCCATGCACTAAATATATATTTTGCAATGCCATCTTAGGGTATATTTATTTGCCGAGGTGATAATTGAACTACTCCGCCAACTAACCTAAATCTATCTCAGGAACGATGTATATGCGCATAAAACATTCTAATTCAGCATCTGCTAAAAACACTCATAATGCCTTGATAGCACTTTTTTTCTGCACTCTCTTTTTCTTCTCCGTTAATGGGCAGACCACAGGAAACAATGGATCTCACGATCCTTCGCGCATGGTCGAGTGTGAAGGCAGATTCTATGTGTACTCTACAACCGGTGATTGCAAATCATCCGCTGATGGTCTATCTTGGAAAACTGAGCCGAATATGTTTCCCAGGGGATTTCCATCCTGGGTTTTTCCTGCAAACAGAGGAGTATGGGCTCCGGATATCATCTATCATAATAATCAATACTATTTGTATTATTCGGTTGCAGCCGCAGCACCGGCATCTGCATGCGCCACCGGGCTCATGACTTCACCAACACTTAACCCGGCCTCGCCTGATTACAAATGGACTGATCGCGGTCAAGTTGTCTATAATCCCGATAACACACCTGACATCCAGTTTGCGGCTATCGATCCAGCACCTATCCTTGATACCTCCGGGAACCTATGGGTTGTCTGGGGCAGTGGTTACGGGAAAGATCAATCAAAGGACCAGATATGGATAACCCGAATGGATAATAATACAGGTTTGCCTCTGCTTTCGGATCCATCATACAGGCCACCGCTTCATCCCGGGTATCCGCTTGCGACCGGGAGGAAAGAGGGTGCTTACATGCATTATCGAAACGGCTACTATTACCTGTTCTGGAACACAGGCAGTTGTTGCAGTGGGACATCCAGTACCTATGCTATTTCAGTTTCACGTTCTAGAAATATTACCGGCCCATTTACAGGAGACAGACTGTTTTACCAGAGTACCGGTAATATCCACGGGCCTGGGCATATGGGAATATACAGCGCCTGCGGGGTTGAACTGTTTACGTACCACTACTACCCTACTTCAGTATCGATACTAGGGATAAATACGCTTTCCTGGAACAACGATGGCTGGCCAGTTCTTGGTAGCCAAATTAACAAACCTCTCGTGCCATGTGGTATAACAAGCACAAAAAAGCATCCAGGTCCCGAAAAGGGGAATGCCTCTATCAATAGAATGCAATATGGAATGATAACAGATGTAAGTGGTATCTGCAATTTTCCTGCCGAATTTGATAATGTTCAAAAAGAAGTATCGATATTTACATATTCCGGGAAACTAATCACTAAGGCAATCATTCAAAGTAACAGTATTGACCTTAAAAGAAACGTTGGTATTAACAATGGGCTCTATCTTGTGCGTATTGATAAACTATGATGATAATTGACAATTCCAAGCACGGGACAACCGTACGAAGACTCGTGCTGATTTCTACGATAAATCCACGTCAAGGGCTCATAATATTGGCGGTTTCAAAAAAGAGTTGTAATCGATAGATTTTTGCTGTAAAATCTAAAAGCCTTTTATATACAAACTATTTACTACCTTTTACAAAGGAGCCCTTTAATGTCAGTGAAACGACATCACAATTTCAAAAAAGCCTTGCTCATTCTTGCAGCAGCATCATTGGCTTTTGCCGGTCCAAAACTGAAGTCCGGTGACCCATCAGTAATAAAAGGTGAAAAAGCATTCAATGTTGAGATGGTCTGGGATAACAATTTTGATTATGATGGTGATCCTTTCAATGAATACTATGAAAAAGAAACTGCAAAGATGAAGAAGAAGAATGAAACAGAGGACTTAGAAAAGTTCGAGAATGAATGGAAAGAGTGGAAAGCAGAGTCGTATCCTGATGGCTTTTCACAGGGATTCAACTCTTTTCTTGAAGAAAAGATGGGAATTACCGCATCCAGGGAAAAAACAGATGCAAAATATACATTTGTCATAGAAACAAAAGAATTAAACCCGGGTGGAATGTCAACTGCTGAAGTAAATGTTACGGTTTCTATTGTCGAAACAGAAAACCGAAGCAACGTAATCGCTGTTATTGAAGGTATTGAAGCCGGTGGCCGTTTGCCTGGACCTGAAAAAGTCAGGGTTCAGGATGCATACCGCATGGCAGGGACAGTCTTTGCACGAAGCTATCTTTATAAGAAGGTTCTGAAGTAGTCGGAGTTTGTTTCTGTTTAAAAGAGAATTAAGAGCTCTCCCCTATTCCTGTCAGGAAGCGGGGAGGATGCTCAAAATATGTTTTTAGCCCCGGATGTTCCCGACAGGTATTTATTACTTCGATTTTAACAACTGATACTTCTTTTCTTTTTATCAGCAAACCGGGTAGATAGACGCAGAAAATCAAGCAGTACCCGGAGGGCAGTAAAAACCCTCCGGGTAATAAACAGACATTACCCCATCACAACTTCAACATCGACCTTTTCACCCTCTTTTGCCAGAGGTATTACATTTCCCGCTACAGGCATTCCGTTAACTTTCATCGATGCAACCCCTTTGCTTACATGTTTGGGATTGCTGATTGATATTTTATAGAATACTCCTCTGAACCAGCGGTCAACTGTAAAGCCATCCCATGATCCCGGGATACAGGGGTCAATGGAAAGCCCGTTATAGCGTGGCTGAACACCAAGGATAAATTTAGTTGCTGCCTGATAGACCCATGATGATGTTCCTGAGAGCCAGCTGTTGCGGCCAAGACCGAACTGCGGATGCTCATCACCGAGAATGTTCTGGGGATACACGTACGGCTCACATTCGTACTCGTCAATAACATCATTTTTCTTGGCGGGGTTAATCTGGTTATAGTACTCATACGCCCTGTTGCCATCTCCAAGGATCGTCTCAGCAATCATAACCCAGGGATTGGTGTGAAGGAATATGCCGCCGTTTTCTTTTGCTCCCGGCGGGTATGTTGTAATACCGCCTTTACTTGGATCATAACCGTTAAATCCAGGCGTGCTCAGCTTCAGACCGTTTTTAGTATTAAGCAGCTTGCGGGCTGAATCCATTGCCTTGCGGCCCTTATCAGGTGTCGCAAACCCTGAGATAACCGGCCATGACTGCCCGTTAAGATAAATCTTTCCGTGTTCGTTTTTGCTTGAACCCAGAGGCGTTCCGTCATGATCAAAATATCTTACAAACCAATCTCCATCCCATGCGGATTCATTAAACTTGCCCTTCATAGCCTCATAATCGGCCTTATACTCTTCTACCCACTTTTTCTCGCCTAAAAATTCAGCCAGTTCGATCATCTCCTGAAGAGCCTTACCGTAGAGACAGGCATTGAAGATTGATTCTGCCCCGGTGGGAAGATTTACACAGTCGTTCCAGTCTGCAAAGCCAAGCAGCGGAAGCCCGTGTTTTCCGGTGTTATTTTTAGTAAATGCAAGCGCACGGCGCAGGTGATCAAGAACCGTTGCGGTTTCAACCGGCTTTCCCTTCTCCTTCTCTACATAGGGAATCTGTTCTGAGAGAAAATCCTTTTTGCCGGTTTCTTTTATATATGATGTAACTGCCAGCAGTATCCAAAGATGGTCATCGCCGTAATACTGCGGACGATCGGGCATTTCGGTAAGATCGCCCATCGATGCTTCCATGCTGAGCGGGTTGAACTGGTGCATGGCAGAACCATTGCGCTTCTGTACCGAAAGAAGCTTCACCATGAGTTTCTTTCCTTCTTCAGGCATTCTGTCAACCACGCCCATGACATCCTGGGAACTGTCACGGAATCCAAGTCCGCGGGTTCCCATCCCGAGCTGGTAGTAGGAGAGGTATCTTGACCAGTTGTAGGTAATAAAGCACTGTCTTGGATTGTGAACGTTCAGCATGCTGTTAAGGCCGCTATCGGGTGTCTTCACCTGCATTAAAGACAGGTAACCGCTCCAGAAGTCAGACAGTTCCCTGAATGCCTTATCAACCTCTTCTGTTTTTCTGAAACGTTCGATCTTCGGAGTTGCCTTCTGAATGCTCTCCTCCTGGCCAAGCTGAGTGACAATTCTCTTCTTTGCGCCGGGAGCCATCACTCCCAGATGATGAAGCAGAGCGGCGATATTATCCCCCCGGTTTGCCTCGTAATTGTCCAGTTCTTCTTTTTCAAGTGAAAGCGGATGAATCCAGGTACCGTACTCGTTATCACCCAGAAAGCGTTTCCTGTCCGATTCAAACGATGAGACCGGATAATTGGATGTAAAGTAGTTGATCTTGAAATCCCTGCACATGAAAGGATACTGGATAAGCGTCTTGTTTTTATTTGAGTCGGTATGACATCTTGAAACCATGGTCTGGGGGACCCAGTCGGCATTTGTAAACTGCTTTACAGCATCAAAATGAGTATATTCCAGTACCGGTATCACATCTATTTCCTGGGGTTCAGAAGAGATATTTGTAATAACGATATCTCTGATCTCAACCTGATCTTTTGCTGGAACGAATATGGTGCACTCGGTTCTTACACCGTAATACTCAGAAACAATTCTGGTGTATCCCATACCAACATGGCATTCATATTTGTCATACTGATCCAGTGTTGGAACAAAAAATGGCGAGAAGATTTTGTATTTACCGTTACGTTTTATGCGCAGGTAAAGAGTTTCCCCCTTGAAGTCCGATGAGGGCATCTGCTGGATATATTTTACGATACGGTTCAGCGACGGATCCCCTTTACAGATCAAAGCTCCGCCTGTATGATCCACAAATCCGCCAAAATCAAGCGTCCCGATATAGTTGATCCATTTTACCGGCGTTCTTGGATTTGTGACTACATATTCCCTGGCATCATCATCAAAGTATCCGTATTGCATAGCCATCCTTTCAAATCAAAGGAATTTCTCTAATATTAATTTTATAAGTTCTAATTATTGATTCCAAACCCGCTCAGCCCATTATAGCTTCAACTTTGTGTTCTTTACCATCTGCAAATACCGGCACAATATTGCCCTTAACCTCTGCACCATCGACCAGAAGCATTTTTATTCCCTTGCAGATATGCGAGGGGTTTTTAGCGGTGATTATGTATTTGGAACCACGAAACATTCTGGTGACGGTAAAACCGTTCCAGTCAGAGGGGATGCACGGATCAACAATAAGGCCATTAAAATCCGGACGAATTCCCAGTATCCACTGTGAGACAGCGACAAAGTTCCAGGCTGCAGTACCTGTGAGCCATGAGTTTTTAGCCTCGCCATGCCTCCTGGCATCTTTTCCCGCTATCATCTGGGAATAAACATACGGCTCCATCCGATGCACGTCACTGATCTCTTCCCTGTATGCGGGCGCGATTTTTCTGTAGTGATCAAAGGCGTAATCACCCTCTCCCAGTATCGCTTCAGCGATTATAATCCAGGGATTATTGTGGCAGAATATACCGGCATTTTCCTTGTATCCGGGCGGATATGATGAAATCTCGCCGAGATTTACATAATATTTTGAATAAGGAGGGTTGATAAGTACAAGGCCGTGTGGAGTGTCAAGATACTTCCTTGAGGATTCAAGTGCCTTTTTGGCTTTACCGTCTTCAAGACCAATACCGCCCATAATGCAGTAGCCCTGAGGCTCAATAAATATCTTTCCTTCGGGGCTGTCTTTGCTTCCGACCTTGTTTCCGCCGTCATCATAGGCTCTTAAAAACCATTCGCCATCCCACCCATGCTTTTCTACAACACTTTTCATTTCGGCAATGCACTTGTCGGCCTCTCCGGCCTCATTCTCTTTGCCCAGGTGTCGAAGAATATTTACATACTCTTTCCCTATACCGGTAAACATTCCGGCAATAAAGACCGACTCGGCCCTCTTGCCGTCCTTATTGGTGCATGTCTGAAAAGATTCATCCGGCGTTTCTGAGAAGCAGTTGAGATTGAGACAGTCGTTCCAGTCGGCTCTTCCGATAAGCGGAAGTCCGTGTGAACCTCTGTTGTTTACCACATGGTAGAAAGACTTTGTGAGGTGATCAAGAAGTGTCCCTGTCCGTTCCGGAT
Source organism: Fibrobacter sp. (assembly GCA_012515615.1). Taxonomy (GTDB): domain Bacteria; phylum Fibrobacterota; class Chitinivibrionia; order Chitinivibrionales; family Chitinispirillaceae; genus JAAYIG01. Next base: position 16,210 of record JAAYYB010000068.1, on the reverse strand, counting down.
TATTATCGTATGGGACCCTTGTCTCCAGGATTTTCCAGTCGCCGGTTTCTTTAATATATGCAGCCGTTGCATAAATAAGCCACAGCGGATCATCATTGAAGTTCCCGCCTATTTCATTGTTCCCTTTTTTCGTAAGAGGCTGGTACTGATGATACGCGCCTCCATCCTCAAACTGTGTCGATGCCAGATCGATAATTCTCTGCCTTGCGCCCTCGGGCAGCTGATGAACAAACCCTGCGATATCCTGATTTGAATCGCGGAAACCCATCCCTCTTCCGATTCCCGATTCAAAATAAGAAGCGCTTCTGGACATATTAAAAGTGATGATACACTGATACTGATTCCAGATATTAACCATCCTGTTCAGTTTATCATCTTTACTTTCGATTGTATATTTAGATAGCAGATTATCCCAATATGCTTTCAGGTCATCAAATGCCTTATTTACATTTGCGCTGGTTGAAAACCTTTCAATGAGAGCCCTGGCGTTTTTCTTGTTTATTACTCCGGGGGCCTCCCATTTCTCGCTCACTTTATTTTCCACATACCCGAGAACAAAAACCAGCTCTGTGCTCTCTTTTGGATCAAGGGTTATATTTATGCAGTGAGAAGCCACAGGAGACCAGCTGTCTGCAACAGAGTTTTTCGGCTTTCCATCCGCTACAACTTCCGGATTTTCAAATCCGTTGTATTTTCCGACAAAAGAATCACGATCTGTGTCAAATCCGGCAACCGGTCTATTAACAGTATAGAACGAGAAATGATTCCTGCGCTCGCGGTACTCTGTTTTATGATATATAGTTGAGCCGTCAATCTCCACTTCGCCTGTACTGAAATTACGCTGAAAATTGGTCATGTCATCAAGCGCATTCCAGAGACAGAATTCAACAAAAGAGAAAAGTGTAATTTTTTTTGGTTTATCGGTTGTGTTAGTCAGAGTCACTTTGTGAATCTCACAGTGAGCATCAACCGGGACCATGTAAAGGACTTCTGCACTAAGCCCGTTCCTTACGCCCCTGATGATTGTATAACCCATTCCATGACGGCACTGATAATCAGTAAGGCCTCTTTTTACTGGTTTCCATCCCGGAGACCAGAAATCATCACCTTCGCGGAGGTAAAAGTAACGTCCTCCATTATCAAGAGGAACGTTGTTATATCTATAACGGAGAATTCTTCTGAGGCGCGCATCCTTATAGAAACAGTACCCTCCAGCAGTATTGGAAATCAAGGAAAAGAAATCAGATATGCCAAGATAATTAATCCAGGGATAGGGAGTTTGAGGTGTAGTTATTACATACTCTCTCTTTACATCATCGAAAAATCCAAATTTCATTTATCCTCCAATGATTGCCTTTTTTTGCGAACAGTATTACAAAATAGGTTACGCCGAAATGATTTAGAATTGGAAATATTAATTAACGTGACCATACCCGGCTCAAGCTTCTGACCCGGAATACCTATAAAAAAAGGCTCCAGATCTCTAGAGACCTGAAGCCTGTTTTCCGGAACAGATTTCTGCTACTCCAATGTAATCGTTGTTACCGAGTAGGCAGGCAGAGTCAGCTTCTTTCCTTCTGAAACATCGATTTTTTCCGGGCTGTAGCCGCCCTTCATGTTGTCGGAGCGCAGCTGCTTCATTGTACCTTTACCCTTGAAACCGGGTATATCAAGTGAGATGACTGCTTTTGTTTTAGGAAGCTTGTTAACAACCATCAACGATTTCTTCCCATTGTTTTCCGACAAATATGCCGTCACGTTTTCATTTCCCGATACCGCCTTGAGAAGTTTCCCGCGAACACTTTCACTGGCCATTTTAAAGGCCCAGTAAGATGGTCGCGGAATGTTATCACCATCAGGCGCACCGGTTCTGGACAGGTACCCGTAATCACCACCCTGTTCAGTGATATCATTATGAATATCCCAGTAGGATGCCTGTTCGATATTCTGGACAGCTAATTCACCGAGGTAATCCGCAACAAACAAAGCGTTTACAATACCGAGCGTCTGAGGACCGGGTTTGAAATCAACAGAGTTCCACTCAGTCAGCCAGATCTCATATTTTTTGCCGGGTGTTCCAAAAGCTTCTGTCTGTTTCCGGACACCGGGCAGTATCGACTGCAGAGTCTGCGGTGCTGAAAGCAGAGCCGCGTCATTTTCTTCACCTGCATGCTGCGGATAATGGTGCACGTTCACACCATCAGCCAGGTCCTTTGTGTATTCGAATACTTTCTTATTCCATTCACCATCAAGAACCCATACCACAGTAACTATGATGGAAGGATCAACAGCTTTCATCTGCTTGATGAACTCTGCAGCCCTCTCTCCATAGGATTCAGGTGTACAGTGATTTGCATGCCAGTCACCATAAAGCTCATTACCGATTTCCCAGTATTTTACGTTGGCCTTCTTTGTGACATTTACATGCTTTACCCATGCCGCTGCTTCTTCAGGTGTTCCTGTACCGAAGTTTATGGTTATCATGGGAGTAGTATTTGTCTGCCTGCAAAATTCCAGGAACTCGTCAGTGTCAACCATCCAGTCTTTCTTATCAAGCACTTCTTTCCAGTGGTCCTCATCCGCCCTGAGACCTCCGGGATAACGGATAACGGCATGGTTCACCGCTTTTACGTACTCGGCTGTCTGGGGCTTGAGAAGATCACCATCCCACAAAGCAGCATTGATACCGAAAATACCGCTGTTGATCTTTGCAGAAACTACCTTGCTGAAATCTCCCGAGATCTTTACATCGATCTTTTCGGCAACAGGCGCCGTATAAGCTTCTCTCTCATTGGTAAGGCGGACATTATCGATAATAAATGTTCCGAAAGTACCTTCACCGGATGGTTTAAAGTCTATTGTTCTTACGGCCTCCATGTCGAATTTACCATTCTGCTGGGCATCCGGTGGTTGCCAATAGGGGAATTTGTAGAATGCCTTGAATGGTACTATCACCTCATGCCATCCCTTGCCGCATCCTGCACTGGCAATGAACACCTCGTTACCGGCATCATTTACCTGAACATTGATACCCTGGTAAGCTTTAGATGTGTACATTTCAAACTTTAAACCCCAGTGCTTTGACCAGTCCCTCATCTCTGCAGGGCTGTTGTTTGTCTGGTAATTAAAAACTGCATCGCACCAGTCATTGAGTTTGAAAGTAATAGAAAGAGCCTTGGAACCGCCATTTCTGGCTTCGCTCTTTACAAGTTCATAACTGATCTCCGATTTGGGACCATTAGCGGTTTCCCACTTCGGATCACCGCCTTCAAAGTCATGCAGCATTAGATTTTTGCTGTCAGACTTGAAATTTGCCCAGTATTCATCAGGATCTACATAGCCCGGAATAGATTCAATAAAAGAGATCCCATCAACATAGAAAGAGACAGGTTCCCCCTCAGGGATTCTGTTTTCAGCCTTGTTATTTGAGAATCTTATTTCATTGATCTGATTCCACTTGACATCTCCCACAACCTCAGCCTTCTTGGCATCATCCCAGTATTTGCCGACATCCTGGAATTTTTTCAGCGGAATCATGAAATATTTCCAGGTAGTATCAAGCTGGCCGAAATCTGCCAGTGCGACTTTAGTCTGTACCTTCGCGCCATCAGATTCATCATCGAGAATACCGACATACATTTTCTCTACCCCGGGAGCTCCTTTTGCCCAGAACGCCAGTCCTGAGGCTTTGGCTTTTTTCAGGGATTCGATATTTATGCTGTTTCCATTACCAAGCGCAAGTGTAACACCGGAGTAATCTCCGTTGTCAAGATAGCATGCCAGTATTCCCTGATTTCCCCCGGGAGTGCTGGGGGTAATTTTGTAGGCTGTCTTTCCGCCGTAGACATACATGAAACCACCGGCCGGTGTCGCATCTGTAAAAATCTGATTGACATCTTTTACAGAAGGTCTGGAAGCAAGCGGCGGGGGCGAAATCTTGTCCTCACGCTCATCCCAGAATTGTTCTTCTTTCTGTTCTACAGCCTCATAAACATCTCTGAGAATAAAAACATCATCAACCCAGACACGGAAGTCGGGGTTTTCATTCTTTTTTATCTCAATACGGAACTCACCAACAGCATTCCACTGGAACCTTTCAGGTACTTCAACCCTCTTTTTTGCATCCCAGAAAACACCGCGCTTTCCGAAATCTGCCAGAGGAATTGAAATCAGTTTCCACTCGTTTGAGATCCCGCCATAGTTTTGAAGAGGCAGTCTGACAACGGTTTTTTTGCCGTCAGCGTTCTCATCATCAACAAGGGCCGCCCATGCAATTTCACCGCCGTTATTTCCTTTAACCCAGAACTGAAGAGCGCCTTTAGTGTAAAGCTCCCTTAAATCATAGAGCAGATTGTAAAGGCATACAGAACCTCCGGAATAATCCTTTTCATCCAGATCAAACTCAATTGCCACCTCGCCAATTTTTCCGGACTCTTCAGGAATAAAAACTTTAGAGTTATCCGGATACCAGTAGGCATACCCTCCGGACACGAAGTCTTCATCGAAAAACCGGTAGACAACGCGAGGGTCAACTGAAGTCTCACTGGCCTTCTGGGCTTCTTTTTTCAGAGGCTTGAATTGAAGCCAGCCCGGGAAAACTGCACCCGCCGCACCCATGATGCAGGCAAGTGTAGTAATTGCAAGTCGTAAATTTCGATTCATATTGTTTCCCATTTCCCGCTTAATTGTCAACCTGTTTAGAATTTCACTCTCAAGAAAATATCAAGAAGAAGCTGATTATAATCGTGTCCATCAGAGCTGGTACCTGTACCCCATGATGCAAGCTCGTCGTTGTCAGCCAGTATCTGTCCGACTGTAGTTACAATCGCTGCTCCATCGGAAACTTTCCACTCAACACCACCTGTCCAGTGAGCAAGATTCTGCTTAGAGGCGATTCCTAGAAATTCTGCTTCGTTGCTGATCAACTGAAGTCCGCCAATGAGTGCCCCTCTTTTCCAGAACTGCCAGTATAATCCGAGATTTTTAAAATTAGAGGTGATTGTGTAATCGTTTCCGACCTGTTTATTTTTAGCACTCGATGATACGATACTTCCCGATAATTCTAATGGATATTTGAAGACTTCAATAAATTTACTGAAATCAACCTTTAAACCCCCACCGACCTGCATAAAGGCTGTCTTTTCACCCTCAACTTCAACTCCCCCATTTTCTACTGATTCACCTTCTGCCTCTTTGAGAGCCAGTAACAAACCGCTCAACTCGATTCCGTTATTAAGGAGAGAGACTGCAAGATTGGTTGAAATACCGGCACGGTTGGGAGTTGCCGGACCAAATGGCAGCACAAGCTGAACAGATGGATCAAAACCCTCTGAAGCGAAGGTATTGAGAGCGCTCTTATCCATGATGCCCCGGTAGTAAGAAGTCTTCATGAAAGGAGCCTTTACCCAGTTATTGCTTGCTTTCTGGGGAGTGAATTTGAAAACAGAGTGATACAGTGCATCGAAAGTAGAGTAATGCACAACTGTATCCTTGACACCGCCAGCGGTATCTATCTGTGTGTTTTCAACATTCATAATACGATGACCGATAAAAGAGGGGGTCTGTGCCAGAGCATTCCTGAAATCTTTACTATTCATCATATATGATGCCCCGAAAACGATTCCGAAAACGTCACTGGTTTTCATATCGAAGTTGACACCAAGGTTTATAGCCAAACCGCTTGTAATAGTATCTGTGAAATCCTTAACAGTTGCATTATTAGCGTCCACACCTACAGAGTCAAAGAGTGTCGAATCATCAATAGAGAAGGCGAACTCTGTTTTTACACCCAGCCCGATTCCATCAAAACCGGCAATTTTACCGATATCAACACCGGGACGAGCTGAAATGATGCTGACTTTCTCCTGGTTGCTTCTTGCAAGAGTATCAGATCCCAGATAGCTTCCCCTGTGATCAAAAGTAAAGAGGTATGTGGCCCCGAAATTGACACCTTTGAGGAAAGTCATATCGAGGTTGCTTCCCACAAGGTATCTTGACATCGGGTATTTTGACGCCGTTTTTGCATTTTCAAACCAGTCAACCACCTTACTTCCGTTCTGGATATTAGTCTCTGTACTTCTGAGACGTGCACCAATAAGACCAAAATGGAATTCATTGAAAATCGGTACGATCTCTGCGTCAAACCCTAAGTTAAATCCCTGGAGAACCCGGTAGTTGTCGCCGATAAAAAGTTCATCCATCGCGACTTCGCGCTGACGGGCAAAAACGTAAGGCTCATAAAGAAGCTCGATGTCGGGCGACCAGAGAGTTAAGGGGCTGTACTTCTCCTTGAAATCACCGATGCTGAAACGGAACATCCCCATCGGGTTTCCGTCGATGCTGATCCAGCGTGAGTAGATCGGGTTTGAGATATCAGAAAAGAAGTTCTGCCAGTTCTGATGCATTCTGAAAATGATCCGACCTGAGATAGCCTCATTTGGACGGGCTTTAATATCAAAGTCTACAGATGTAAACTCATTTGTTTCCGATGACCTTTTAGAGGGGTCCAGACTGTCCCCGCCGATTTTTGAACCCAGGTACTGCGATCTGAATTCCCCGCCGATCGAGATGCCCGCTTTAGCCATGATATTATCAAGGCTTTTCTGTATCTGATCAAGCTTCCCCTGATCAGCATAGACCCCGGAAATAAGTCCAAGGCTTATTAGTGTTACGATTCTTTTGAGCATTGATACTCCTTTTATAAGCAGTGACTGTTATTTATCAGAACCACATTTTGATTTCAGTTGAAACTACAGGTGTCTTATAGTTGTTTGCCGGCAGATGAATATCATCATGCATCATGTATTTGAATCTTCCGTGAAAACCTACGCGTGCAAGCACATCCCAGTCAAAACCGACTCCAAAAGCATAGTCTCTGTAATCTATAGGACAGAGCTTGACATCCTTTGTACCTGCAGCTGTATATGCTTTCTGTGATTTCCAGTTTTCAAAGCCCACAAGGCCAAGAACGTAGAACTTGGGGGTTACCGCAATTGCAGGTTCCATACGGAGGTACGTACCCCAGAGAAGCATTTCATCGGCTTCATCACTGAAAGCCAGGGGCTTAAATGATGTTGAGACACCGTTGAGCGCATAGTAGATACTGAAAAACAGATCCCTCGGATATCCTAAAAGCGGCCCTAAATCATAGGCATAGTCCACATCAAAATTGAAGGTAAACTTGCGGTGATGCGGAACAAAAGCATCATTATCAGTCAAAGTATCATACCTTAAAACAGCACCGGTATCATCCGTAATGGGTTTGGCATACGAAAATTCATCGCCGGTAGTGCTCTGATAATAGAGATCTCCTTTTGAATTAAGATTCGCCCTTGCCTGATCAGCATTTTCGTATGGAACAAAACCCTCATACATGGCCAGGTAGTCGGAACGCATACCACCACCCTCAAAACCTACGGGGTTCTGGTAAGCACTGGTTTGGAAAGATTCATCACCCAGTCTTTTGGTGTACTTGCCGGTAAGAGAATGATCGATCAGCTCATTACCCCAACGGTTGTATGATGAATGAAAAAACGAAAACATATCCTGACCGTTCAAACGATAAGGAAAGTAGACAAGATCACGCGCAGCCTGGATCTGAAAATGTTGCCCGTAAGAAAATTTCAAGTGACCATAACCCGCAATTTCCGGAACAACCTGCAGGTTAATTCCAGCCATATTTTTTGCATAAGGCGAGGCTTCACCACGACCGATAAACTTTCCCGGTCCCAGAAGATTGGCACTAAACGGAAAGAACGCATCTGTGGGAGCAGCGAAGGAAAGCGGTGAGTAGAAGTCGTTACTGATAAACGCCAGGTCGGCATTAATTGGAAGACCGTACTTGCTTTCAATCCTGGCATAGAGGGCCGGGTTAAAAGGATCCCAGTTACGTTTCTCATCGACCTGAGTTTTTCCATTGATCGTATCTACACTGCGCCACAAAGTATCGTTGAAACTCATGGCTAAATCAGCATGAATATTGAGGTTATCGGTAATCGGACCTCTTAAATCAATTGACGAAACTATCGGCTCTTTTATGAAGCCTTTGCTTCCGGGAGAATTCAGTGAATAACCGAACACGTTCTTGAAAACGACATCGTTGTTGAATATATCATTATCATAATTATAGCCCATGAAATTGAGCCCTGGTGTCATTCTTCCAAACAGCTCGATAGCTGCCAGTCGGGCATGGAAAACCTTTCTGTAGGTGTCACCTATTCCTTTGCCCTTTGCAGATGTGCCTAAGTCAGCATATGCCACATCACCGGAATAATCGATATACTCACGTTCAAAGTTGTCGTATCTCTCGTATGATCCCCAGAGGAAATTGAAATAGAGATCTCCCGGGAGATTAATGCTCTCAAGATTTATTCCCTGAAAAGCTTTTTTATTCCAGGCAGCACGACCCGACTTTTCACCCTTGGCGATATTGTATTCAAAATACCGTGCAATTGGCTGCTCTACTTCAAAAGGCAGATATTCCCATGCGAAAGTTCGTGGCTGTGATTTCCAGATAGTCAGTGGTGATGCCTCGACCCAGTGAACAGCACCCAGCTTCAACATGAAAGAAACCGGCACGGTTCGTATTGCCAGACCGGCACTCATATCCTCATGAACAATTGCAGATTCACCGGCCTTATCGTGTCTGGTAGCGGCGATTGTATCACCTGTGGCTTTTGGGGGGTGATAGTTTCCAGGCAATGTATGCTGAAAGCCGATCTTTGACCACAGAACTGTGTTGCGTCCTGCCCTGGCAACCATACCAAGCCTCAGGAAAGACTCGTTTCCCTCCCAGTTCGACTGGATGTATGATTGATCCTGCTCCAGATATTGGGGATTATCTAGAAACTGGTGATACTGCAATTTGATTCTGCCCTCACCGGAAAAAGAAACCGGTGTAGAGCCACCAAACAACAGAGTAGATCTTACCTTCGCCTCAAGATCATTTTTTGATAACCCCAGCGAATCCAACATATCCTGCAATGCCGAGGTATCAGGAGAGTTATCCTGAGCACTTGATGACATCACAAGTCCTGCTGCACAGAGCAGAAGAAGAAAACTGCGTATTTTGTTACTGGTCCTGATCAACCAACCCTCCTTGAGAGTCGTGTGTATAGTACAATCTGTTTGTTCCTTTAATAGTGGAAAATATATTCGCCTTAGTTCATGCAAGTTAAAATTCACTAAACACTTATGTTACAAGTCTTTTAACTACCGTAGTGGTTTTAATCGCTGCAAAATTGCGAGAGAAACTTCAGAAACATACAAACTGCTAATATAAATAACTATCTTAACAGTTTCCACAGTTTTGTTATTTTGCGGTCATCTTCAGCACGGCCAAGAATACAAATAATAAACATGAATAAAGTTTTTTTTGGAAGAGGGCGTCCCCATTACCGTTATAAGTAATAAGAATTAATAAGAAGTTTTTGGAAGAGGGCGTCCCCTCTTTCGCTCCAGCCCGTCGAAGACGCCGGTCTTGCGCTATCACCCCTTGTTGTCCACCAGTTGTGGAGGCAGGTATGGTTATCACATTTTCAAACGCCCTTGCAGCCGCACTGGCGAACTGGTGGTAGATTAAAACTTATTATAGCCTTTAAGATAAGAAATGGGGACGGACCACTTTTTTTATCTCTAATTCGGCTTTTAAGTCAACCGCTTAAAATTAAAAAGATAGTCCGCCCGTAAAATTCTACCACCCCATGCTATCCCACCGACCCGGTTCCTAAAAGGCTATAATAATTTTAATCTACTTACAGTTCTACGGTGCGACAGGCAGAACAGACAAGACCGCGAAGGCGGTAACTGCCTCCACAACCGGTTGACAGCATCAGGGGATAGCGCAAGACTGGCGTCTTCGACAGGCTGGAGCGCAAGGGGGGACGCCCCCTGCCATAAAATCTCTATTTATATGGGGACGGACTACTTTTTTATCTTAAAATTCAGCCTTTGAATCACCGCTTAAAATTAAAAAGATAGTCCGCCCGTGAATTCCTCCAACCAACAGTCTAATACATATATATATGGGGGAGGGGAAACCTCCTGAAGCATTGAGCATTGAATATGAATTTATGGGCACGCCGTTTTTCTTTCACTTGCTTTTTTTTTCTTGTCAGCCTATTTTAATAGTGATGAAACATCCCGCAATCTTGTGACATCAACTACCCGTGTGGTTTTTCAACAAGACACTTTTTCGGACCGGCTCGCAGGGAAATCTCATCTTTTCTTCGAGAATTCAGCTGTAAAGGCAATTTATAAAATTTTGATAAGAAGGCCTCCCGATTTATATTTTCATCCTGATTTATACTGTGAATAGTCTATTTAAACCCATAAACCTGAACCAGAAGGAAGGCATTATGAAAATGAAAGGGTTATCGCAGATAAAGTATTTGCTGGTAAGCGCCTTGTTACTGGGCTTGATTTCCTGCCAGGCAAAAAAAGAAACCGAGACCGGTGAGGTCGGATTTCCACGAAGCAAAACTCTTTACCTGGCCGGTTCACAGTGGGGCGATCCCAACACTTTCAACCCCCTGGCAGAATCATGGCAGGCTGCATGGCCGGTAGGTGACCGTTTCAATCTGATGTACGAGCCTCTTATTACCTATAATTCCTTAGATGGAAAGTTTGAACCCCTTCTGGGTACACTGATTTCCAAAGGCAACGACAGCATAGTTGTTGATATCAACCCGGAAGCTAAATGGAGTGACGGGAATCCGGTCACTTCTGCTGATGTAAAGTTTGTATTTGAACTGGGCCGTCGTTTCAAGGGCGCAGCCACAGCTTACGCCGTTGAGTTTATTTCCGGAATCAACGTGGCAAATGTTGATGTAAACGGTGCAAAAGTGGAACGGCTCTCTTTTATGGTCAACAAAAAGGGACGTAACAACCCCCTTGTTATCCTCGATCTTCTGCAGGCGATCCGAATTGTTCCTGCCCATGTTTTTGAGAAACTGCTTGCAGACAACAACAATGATTTCGGTGCTGTACAGAAACTCAAGATCGACGCAAACCCCGTCGTTTCAGGACCTTACAATCTTGAGAACTACTCAAATGAGAAAATTGTTATCAAACGCCGCGATGACTACTGGGGCAACAAATCTCTTTACGCAGGGAAAATGCCTGTACCGCAGTTCATTATTCATCCGATATTCAAGAGCAACGATCATTTTGCAATCGCTCTTCAGCAGGGTGGTCTTGATGCATCACAGACATTCATTCCCCGTATCTGGATGAAGAAAAAAGACAAGGTCAACACCTGGTTTGAAAGTTCACCCTATTTTACATCCGGCGCACTCCCGCTGCTTCTTATCAATACCACAAAGGCACCGCTTAATGATAAGAACTTCCGCCGTGCCATGGCTGCCGCCATCAACTATGCAGATATTAAAGAACTCGCTGTTTCCGGCTATTCACCGGATATGCAGCCCGGTCTGATTATGGCCGTTGGTCTTGAAGGCAAGTATTTCAATGCTGAAGACGCCAAAGCAGTTGGTGTTTCCTACAACCCTGAGAATGCAAAGAAGATTCTGGCGGATGCCGGATACAAATCAGTATTCAAGTCTGACGGTTCACTCGACTACATGACAGATAAAGCTGGAAATCGGGTACCTACACTCTCAATCACCTCACCTGCCGGCTGGTCAGACTGGGAAGCGATGGTGAGACTGGCTGTCAAGGGTATGAGGGATGCGGGTATTGATATCCGTGAGGGTTTTGTTGATGCAGGACTTTACTGGCCGGCACTTCCTTCCGGAAACTTTGACCTGATCATGCACAAACCTGCTGCATCTGTTACACCATCTCTGCCCTGGAGCCGTTTTGAGGCGATTATGTCATCACGCAACTGGGCACCTGTTGGCGGTGACAACAAGATGAATGAAAACCAGGGAAGATACAATCAGCCCGGCACAAAGGGATACAATCCGGCTGTAGACAGCCTGTTGAAACTTATTCCGACACTGTCTGATGAAGGCAAACTGGTTCAGGCTTATCGTGAACTCAATAAGATTTTCATGCAGGATCAGCCGGCACTTCCTCTCTGTTATCTTCCTGAGCAGTTTTATGAGTACAGCTCAAAGAACTGGGAGAACTGGCCTAATGAAAAAGCGCCCTATGCACCGCCACTTCTGCCGTGGGTAGGAGCCAGTACAAAGATTCTGTGGAATTTAAAGTTGGCAAAATAGAGGTATATTCATGCTTAAAAAATATCCTACATTGCGATATATCCTGCAGAGAGCAGGGTGGTATTTTCTTACCTTCATAGTAGCTGTTGCTATCAACTTCTTACTTCCCAGGCTGGGTAACAATAACCCTGTTGACATTATTATGGGTAAGGCCGGAAGCGGACTCAGCACTGAAGATGCCCGTCAGAAAGAAGAGAAGTATCTTCAGGAATTCGGGTTGGTAAAAGTCAGCAACGGGGCTATTGTGCGCGATGCTGAGGGGAAGCCGATCAAGGCTTCCAAAATTGAGCAGTTCGGTAACTACCTCAAAATGTGTTCCGTGGGCGATCTGGGTACTTCATTTCAGAAGTACCCAAAAAAGGTTATCGATGTCATAAAAGAGGCCCTTCCATGGACCATTGCCCTTCAGTTGCCAACCATTCTGTTTGGATGGATTATCGGTAATATTCTTGGAGCGCTTGCAGCGTATCGTCGGGGAGTATTCGATAAGATTTTCTTTCCCGGCGCACTGCTGCTGAGCTCTTTTCCGTTCTTTGTCTTCGGGATGCTTCTGGTCTACTACTTCTCAGTTGTAATTCCATGGTTTCCCTCAATGGGCGGGTATGCCAATGATCTGGTACCCTCTTTCTCCTTTGCCTTTTTTCAGTCAGTCGGTTATCACTACGTACTTCCTTTCTTTTCAATATTCCTGATCCTTGCAGGCGGGCAGGCCATCGGCATGCGCTCCATGGGAATATATGAACTTGGAACCGATTACATTAAGTACGCAAAATGGCTCGGGCTCAAAGAGAACAAGGTTCTTGCCTATCTGTTCCGCAATGCCATGCTTCCTCAGTTGACAGGCCTGGCACTGTCGCTTGGTAATATGGTGGGTGGCGCTCTGATCACAGAGATGATTTTCTCCTATCCGGGGCTTGGGATGGCGATTCTGACAGCTATTCAGAATAATGATTATCCTATGATTCAGGGATGTACACTGCTCATAACGATTTGTGTGCTTATAGCTAACTTTACAGTCGATATTATGATCGGGTTTTTTGACCCCCGTGTTAAAGCAGGCCTTCAGATTGGCAAGGGGAAGTAATAATGAAACTACTGCGAAATTTATTGAAATCACCGATGTTTGTAATCGGTATTGCCCTGTTTTTCGGAACAATACTTATCGCTCTTGTCGGGCCTGTCATTTTCACAATCACGATGGAAAGGGTCGGACCGCAGTATGCACCTCCCGGCGGCCGCTATTTTCTGGGGCTCAATGATCTTGGCCAGGACTACATCTCTCTTCTGATTCGCGGTCTGCAGTCCTCTCTTTATGTTGGCTTTCTTGCGGGAATCATTGCCACCACACTGGGCACACTGATCGGCATTTATGGTGGATTTAAAGGCGGATGGGTCGATGATTTTCTGAACATGGTAACCAATCTTTTCATAGTTATCCCTTCCTTTGTAATACTTATTCTCATAAGTTCAAGTTTCAAGGAAGGCCGTTCTCTGACACTGATTGGAATAATCATCGGTATGACAGCCTGGACCTGGAGCGCACGTTCTGTCAGGGCCCAGTCTTCGGCTTTAAAGAGTAAAGATCATATTGCACTTGCAAAGATGAACGGTGCAAACACTCTGAAAGTTCTTCTGGTGCATATTCTTCCTTACCTCTTTTCTTATGTGTTCATGGTCTTTATCCTCCAGGTAGCATCAGGCATCCTCTCTGAGGCTGCGATATCGATGATCGGTCTGGGACCTCTGGACACAGTGTCACTTGGTACTATTTTAAATCAGGCCAAAAATACAGGTGCCCTTGGTGATGGGGTCTGGTGGGCATTTATTCCCGCTTCTGTAATAATCACCGTGATTGTATTTGCCCTCTATCTGATTAATACATCAATGGAAGGCGTTTTCAATCCCAGGTTACGTAAGTAAAGGAGCATTATGGCTATCTTTGAAGTTGATCATCTCAGTCTCCATTATTTGACCCGTTTCGGTCAGAAAATACATGCTGTAACCGATGTGTCTTTTACAATGGAGAAAGGTAAAATACTTGGTATCGCCGGAGAGTCCGGGTGCGGAAAATCAACTCTGGTTAACGGGCTGATGGGGCTTTTCATTCCGCCTCTTTACCCGACAAGCGGTGATGTGCGGGTGGCCGGGGAATCGCTGATGAACCGTTCACCAAAAGATATCCGTGAAAATGTGCTCTCCCGCAAAGTATCAATGATCCCTCAGGGTGCTTTCAACGCGCTGAATCCTACACGTAAAGTAAAGGATATCGCTGCGGATGTAATGTCTGCCCACATGAAAGGCATCGATAAATCCCATATCTATGACCGCCTCCGTGAAAGATTTGATCTCTTTGGAATGGATACAAATAAAGTACTCAACTCCTATCCGATCCAGTTGACAGCAGGTGAACGCCAGAGGTCGGTTATCGGAATTTCCACTCTTCTCAATCCCCAGATGGTTATTGCCGATGAGCCTACATCGGCACTTGATGTAACAACTCAGAAGGTGGTTATCAAGCTGATTTTCGATCTGCTGGAAAAAGGTATCTTTTCCACTATGATTTTTATCACTCATGAGTTACCTCTTCTCAGGCACGTTGCTCATGATATAGCGATCATGTATGCCGGTGAGTTTGTAGAGGTGGGTACAACAGAGCAGATCGTCTTTGACCCCAGACACCCATACACAAAGGCACTGATGGGGGCAATGTTGAGTGCAGAACCGGGCCAGAGACAGAGGAAGCCGACTGCAATCGAAGGCGCTCCGCCGAATCTGGCAAACGCGATTCAGGGCTGCCGCTTCGCGGACCGTTGTCCCGCAGCCAGAGCGGAATGTAAAGTCAATAAGCAGGAGATTCGCATTGTGGGCGAAAGACAGGTGAGGTGTGATTATGCACAATGATGTAACAATTTTCAGCGCTGATCATATTTCCTGCACTTTCGGGTCAGGAAAAAAAATTGTAAGAGCAGTTGATGATGTCAGTTTCTCGATTGCAAGTGAGGAAATTGTTTCTCTGGTTGGAGGCTCAGGATGCGGGAAAAGCGTTCTGGCCAAGGTCATGCTCGGCCTGATTCAACCGCAGACAGGAAAGTTTCTTTACAAAGGCAAAACGATTGAAAACCAGATAAAACACTGGCGTGAAGTTCAGTCTGTTTTTCAGGACCCTTTCAGCTGTTTCAATCAGTTTTTTACCATCCGCTCACAGTTAAAAGACTCTTTTAATGTGATGGAAAAAAAGCCATCTAATAAGGAGATGGAAGACCGGGTTGATCAGGCACTCTTAGCTGTAAATATAAAGCCGCCGGAGATCGAAGGAAAATATCCCTTTGAGCTTTCAGGCGGACAGATGCAGCGAATGCTTCTTGCCCGTATCTTCATTCTCAGGCCCCAGGTTCTTATCGCGGATGAGCCGACAAGTATGGTGGATGCGTGTGTGAGGGCAAATATCCTCGATTATCTCATGAAGCTCAAAGAAGAGCTGAAGATGACTATCGTTTTCATTACACACGATATCGGGCTTGCATACTATGTCAGCGACCGCCTCTTTATCATGCATAAAGGAAAGATAGTGGAACAGGGAGCTCCGGATGATGTGACTTTATCTCCCAAGAGTGAGCACACCCTTCAACTTCTCGATGATATTCCTGATATTCATAAGGAATGGATCAAGGGTAGAGCGACAAGTACCGTACCCGCATAAAGAGCCTGCTGAAACTGCAGATCCTTGAGTATTTAATCCCGGGAGCGATTAGCTTCCGGGATTTTTTTTGGGTGCTTCGGGTTTCTTCTGTGAATAATGCTACAGCACGCACTCCGTCATTCCGGCGAAAGCAGGAAACCATAATGCAAATAATAATCCTTTTTTAGAAATCAAGAATACATGTCTGCCACCAATTGTTTTCCGGTACCTGGAGGGTGCAACGTGCGTGCCCCCTGTAGGAGTAGCATGCTTGAGAAACCGGTGCCCTGGGGCCACGCCGTACAGAGCCTTTAGCTCAACATGATCTGAAATCAAAGGGTTAAAATAT
>JAAYYB010000067.1 GCA_012515615.1 Fibrobacter sp. | reverse complement strand
TTCCCGCTGGGAGCGGAGGTTATTATTTTATGCAGGTATTTGAAAACCAATAAAAGGGGGTTCTTCCATGCATAGTAAACTGCTCATTTTTATTACCGGTTTACTTTTCTGCTTCAGTACTGCCATGGCTCAGAATGAAAATGCCAGTACAGATGACCAAAATTTTTCAGAGGATTCACCCGCATCGACTGTGTCAAAAGATCAAAATACTCAGTCGGAAGCTCCTGATGTTTCAGCAGATAAAAAAATAGAAGAACCAGTATCTGATAAACCCATGCCCCAGCCCTCCGGTTCCGCTTCAGGAAAACCTCAGTGGGAAATCGGGGCGGGAACGGTAACAGTTAACAATGAGCAATGGACGCGTATTGCTCTGGGTGTTGATGTCCCGATCTGGAAATTTGGAGTCTTTTTTGACCTGGAGCTCTTTATCGACAATGAAGGACAGTTTTCAGATAAGGGATGGAACTTTAAAGACGACTGGGTTGAAGCACTCACCAGAAAAATCCGCTACATACGTTTCGGCTATGAGCAGGATCCGCTCTTTATAAAATTCGGCGGTTTATCAGATGTCACTCTGGGTTATGGTTTCCTGGTTGACCGCTTTACAAACATGCTTCACTACCCCGACCAGAAACTCCTTGGCCTGCAGTTTTACCTCAACGACATCGGCCCGATCGGATTGACTTTGCAGACAATGCTGGCCGATTTCAAAGATTTTGGCAATGACGGCGGAGTGTTCGCCGCCAGACTGGCCTTTACACCGATGAAGTCATCCAAAATTCCGATAGTCAATGGAATCTCAATCGGTGGTACTTATGCCATGGATATAAATCAGCTTGCCCCTGCAAGAGACTGGGAAGTCAATCTGCCGGCATCTGTACGCCAGCTCAATTATCTTGTTGATATGAATGTTGATTCTTCTGAAGCCATCGACAGCATAGCATCCTGGAGCGGCGATGATCCGATTCATGACTACGATGTTTACGATAAGGAAAAGAAAGCGACTGAAGACGAGGATCCATTCAACCTCATCGGCGGTGATATCGGTGTCCCTCTGATCAGAACCTCACTGCTTAATCTCGATCTCTACGGACAGGCCGGTATCAGAGGTGACGGGAAGCACGGATGGGGAATCGGGGCGCCGGGTGTCGCTCTTAAAGTCTGGAAGCTCTGGGCAAATTTAGAATACCGCCGTGTTCAGGGTAAATTTACCCCCGGTTATTTCGGCACCTACTATCTTGACGAAAGAGTGCTCAGGAGACCGGAAGTCAGCACCAAAGAAGGCAGAATACCCGATGATGATCTCAATGGAATCTATGGACGGCTAGGATTCAATATCGCAGATGCACTCATAATAGACGGGGCTTACCAGTACCTTGTAGGAAAAGAGGATGAGGATCAGCGATTTGAAGCAACTGCTTCCCTGGGAGACATAATTCTCTCTAAAATCCCGAAAATTAACAAAGCTGAAGCTTATATCTTTAAAACAAATATCGGAACAGTAAATGATGCATTCTTCGAGAAATCTGAATTTATGTACTGGGGTTACCGTGCCGGTCTTGAGATCAGTCAGGGTGCTTCCCTGATCTGGGATTCCCGTTACGGATACAAGAGAAACGATGAGGGTAAACTGGTTTCAAATAACTTCATAAGTGTTCAGACTGCTATTACTTTTTAACTTGCAAATTCCGGGAACGGCCCACAAAGGTCGTTCCCGCTTTTTTCCTACTTGAAATTCATGGAGTGATTCCGATTTAACTGTCAGTGGAGTATAGATGCGTTCAGATTCACCCATGATGCGCCGGGTGCGTTCAAATTTCCTCAAATACAAAATCCCCAAAAAAGGAAGAATCCGTTTTTTTCTCGTCATTGGTCTGCTGATCGCAGGTATTTGGACCGGTTTTAAAATCTTTAAAAACAAAACAACAACTCCGGAGCCCAAAAAAACAGCACTGTCAGACGCAGCTCCAGTCAAAACTGCAAAAAAAGAGAAGAAAAAAGCAGTAAAAAAGGAAAAACCGGCCCGAAAAAAGACAACCGCCAGAAAACCATCAGCCAACCATCAGAAACAGGGTTCCAAACTGGTTCTGCCCTTTACGACCGGGGATCTTGCCGAACTTGTAAAAGAAAACCATCCTGATCTTGCACACAGCAAGGACAGCGTCAAATTCCGCGACAAAAACCTTCTGGTTCACTACTCTATTAACACTGGGCTTCAGGAACTTGGGATTTCACTCATGAATAAGTATCACCCGCTCTATGGAGCGGTTGCCGCCATCGACCCTGTCAGCGGGCGAGTGCTGGTGCTTGTTACATACAAAAACGATAGCGTTCCGGATCTGGGACCTCTCTACCACAGAAGCCTCTTTCCGGCTGCATCCCTGTTTAAAACCATTACAGCCGCTGCCGCAATTGAAACCGGGAATCTCTCCTCAGAGAGCATGATACAGCATGCAGGGAGAAACCACACACTTTACAGGTTTCAGCTTGAAAGGGAGTTGAAAAACTTTATAGAGGTGCCTTTCGAGCAGGCTTTTGCGCAATCTATAAACCCGATCTTTGCCAGAATCGGCATGTATTCGCTCCAGAAAGGATCGCTTGTCAATTACGGTAACAGGTTTGGGTTCAATAGTCCTATTCCTTTTGATATCCAGACTGAAATCTCTCAAATGAACTCGCCGGATTCCGCTTTCGATATCGCAGAACTGGCATCTGGTTTCAACCAGCAGACAACTATCTCACCTGTACACGCTGCCATGATAGCCGGAGCAATTTGCGAAAACGGAAAGATGCAAAAGCCCACTCTCATTGACAGTATCACGATGAGTGACTCCTGTATCTACAGGGCCAGAAAAGAAACCTGGCGTGTGCCCATAAAAGAAAACACGTCCAGTGAACTCAGGAAAATGATGAAAGGGGTTTCCAGATACGGAACGGCCCGCAAGTCCTTTCGTTATATCCGGCAGTCTGAAAGATTCGCAAATATCGAGTACGGGGGTAAGACCGGCTCAGTCGATAAAGACGGGATCGGGAGAGTCGACTGGTTCATGGGTTTTGGCAGAAATCCTGATGATCAAAGTCAGAGAATAGCTGTTGCCGTACTCACAGTTCACGGCTCGAACTGGACTGTACACTCGTCCTTTATCGCAGCCGAACTGATCAGAATTCATCTCAGAACACTGCAAATCGAGCAGGAGAAGCTTCAGAAAGCTATCGTCGAAGCCAAAGCGGGATAACGATTCAGTTTCAGCGACCCCTGAGCACTTTGTGACTTAAAAAAAATGATAACCACGAAATACATTAAGATATTTAACCACGAAATACACCAAACACACGAAAAAGAGTAAAGCAATCACAGGATAATCCGTAACCCCCCTGCAATACATAACACTCATCTTTTTACAATATTTCTTTCATTCTGCTTTCTTCTTTCGTGTGTTTGGTGTGTTTCGTGGTTAATTGATCCGATTCCGGAAAACTCAACTGGCCGCAAGAGTTCTGTAAGTAACCTGAAAAATCTTCCGGCAGACATTTATTTTCAACAGTTAATGTTTTTTTCCCTGAGCAACTGAATTTTATCGATCAGTCCGCCAATCTTAATCGAAATATCAGTTTATGAGATTCAGCAGTATCGATATTTTCTGCAAGGTTATTGATAATTTCGGTGATGCCGGTGTTGTTTACAGGTTCGCCGGAGAGTTCAAGGCCGCATATCCACACTTAAGGATGAGAGTCTTCATTGATGATCTTCGGGCTCTGAATCAGATCGAACCCGGTATAAATCTCACCGCTGAGGTTCAGGATTTTGAGTCTATACGATATATCTGCATGCCGGATATTAGTTCAGATGACGCAGAGGCTCTGGGGACAGCAGAGATCATGATTGAGGCTTTTGCGTGCCATATCCCCGAACCTCTGATGAAAATGGCAGTGCACAGGAGCAGTCTGATAATCAATCTTGAATACCTTTCTGCCGAAGACTGGGTTGAGGGGTATCATCTGAAGGAATCACTTCTGCCTGAGGGACGCGCACGCAAATTTTACTTTATGCCGGGATTTAACACCGCAACGGGGGGGCTGATTCTTAACTCAAGACTTCAACGGCAAAAATCCCAGCTTCTGAAAAATAAAGTCCTGTTTCTGAATCAACAGATTTCTTTGAGCAAATCTGGCCCGATAGATATCGGGAATAAACTGATAGGAACAGTATTTACCTATGAGCGGGGCTTTGACACCTTTATCAAGGAACTTCAGGAGATCGGGCAGCAGACTGTTTTACTGATCTTTGGAGAAAAAAGCCATGCTGGTTTCCTCGCCTCACTACAGAGGCTCGGGGTTTCAGTTCCAGAAAATGATTTCTGCGAATACGGAAGGATTCAATTCGTAATCATGCCATTCACCAGACAGCACGATTACGACAGTCTCCTTTGCTGTGCCGATTTTAACATTGTACGCGGGGAAGACTCTCTATCCAGGGCGGTTCTTTCAGGCAAACCGTTTATCTGGAATGCCTATCTGCAGCAGGATAGATATCAGCTGGTCAAGACAGAAGCACTTATGAATGCTCTCTATCCATACTTTGAAGAGAGGGCCATTTTCGACAACTACAGGAACTTGATGATCGAATTCAACAGTGCAGAAACTGAATGTTCTTCACAAACAACAGAAGAGCATTATGGAGATTTTTTCCGAAACTTAAACAAAATTGAGCATGCTGTATCGAAAATGAGTTATTTTATACACAATAATTGTGATTTAGTTAAAAATCTGGGTGATTTTCTTGGTGATTACAAGAACTGACAATACTTTCAGGAATATCTTATTCGACAATTCATTCTTCAGGGAACGAGCTTGTCCGCACAGTATCTGACGTAAGTGCAGTATTCCTCCGCATCTTTAAATCGTAAACCTATAACCAATAAATACAGGAGTCCTCTTTATGAAAGAAGCACAAGACCTCAGGGCTGGAAACACAGTTAAGATGGGAAATGATCTGCTCATCATCCTTAAGGCCATCTACAATAAGGGTGCCCGCGGCGCCTCTTCAGTGAAAATGAAGATGAAGAATCTCTCGACCGGCAGCGTCTCGGAAACAGTTTACAGGGCCTCAGACAAATTTGATCAGGTAATTCTTGAACACAAGCAGATGCAGTTTCTTTACGAAACAAACGGGTTCTATACGTTTATGGATCAGGAAACCTATGAGCAGATGGATCTTAACAAAGATGACCTTGGGGATGCACTCCATTATCTCAAGGAAGAGATGGTAATCGATGTAATAGTTTACGGAACTAAAGCTGTCGGCGTTGAGCTCCCGGCACAGGTCGATACCAAAATCACCTACACCGAACCAGCAGTAAAAGGTGACACAAGCGGAAAAGTTTTGAAAGCAGCCACAATCGAGACTGGATATGAGGTAATGGTTCCGCTTTACTGCGTTATCGGAGACAAGATCCGTATTAACACTCAGACGGACGAATTTGTGTCCAGAGTCAACTAAGAGGCACAGTTTCACCTCTGAGGTGAAACTGTAATTTAACTTGTTAATATTAAAGGAGAGAAAACTCTCCTTTTTTTTAATTTCTGCTTCAAAGCCTTGACGGGCTTATTTTGCCCCCCAAGACACAAAGGGTGAAATTATGCCGGGGGGCGGATTTACTTATCCCTTATGCCTAAATGCTTTCACAAATCGCAGATCTTCCACCAGTGTGATGCAACAGAGATTTGTTCAGACATTTCTGCTAAAAGTTTAAACGCAATTCATCCCTTCCCGAATGCATAAGTTAGGTATTATTTTAGACCCCATGGAAAACAAAACTAAATTCAAATCGGCTTTTATTGCTCTTGTCGGAAGGCCCAACAGCGGCAAATCCACTCTCATGAACACAATCCTGGGGGAACAGCTTTCTGTAGTAACTCCTCTTCCTCAGACAACCCGAAGAAATCTGCGCGGAATCTACACAACAGATAATATGCAGCTTATCTTTGTAGATACCCCCGGAGTTCACAAAGGCAAACATGCATTCAACGAATCGATGATCAAAGAGACCGGCGGCGCTATCAGCAGACAAGGGGTCGACCTGATATGTTATATCGTTGACATGTCAAGAAGCTTTGGTGATGAAGAAACAGAAGTCAGCAACCTTGTAAAAATGGCTAATTTACCGGTAATAATTATTTTTAACAAGGCTGATATAGTCGAGTCTCCTGAAAAAGTAATAAAAATATTCAGGGAACAGTTTCCGGATTTCAAAGACACTCCAGATGTAAAGCTATCAGCCGTAAAGCCTGAAGCAAAAGAGCTCTTTCTTAAATCAATAGAACCGTTTATTGCAGAGGGCCCGCTCTATTTCCCCCCTGATGAGCTGACAGACTCGAATCTGAGGTTTTTTGCAGCCGAATACATAAGAAAACAGATAATTCTAAACACCCGTGAAGAGGTTCCGCATGCAACTTTTGTAGAGATTGAATCCTACAAGGAAAGTGAGACACGTCACGAAATATCCACAACGATCCATGTTGAAACCATAGGTCAGAGAGGAATTGTTGTCGGCAAAGGCGGAGCAGGAATTAATAAAATAAAAAAAGCCGCTGAAGCGGAGATGAAACAGCTTACCGGTGTTCCGGCTAAAATTACCTGTCATGTAAAGGTCAGTCCCGGCTGGCGTGATAACGATGCATTTTTAAGATCTATGGGGATGCCTGTGGGGTGATTGCATGAAGTCCCTCCTGCCTTTACTGATGAATTCATCGACTGCATACTCCTGAAATTGCGGATCGATCCCCAGTGAATGAGTGTCCCAGTGATAACCGGCAATAAAGCCCCCTTCGCCTTTCCAGAGCCGCTGCAGCAGTTCAGATGCCTGAGCGCGGATTATCTTTTCATTTCCTGTTTTGAGAGTTGTGCAAATATCAACGGGGCACCAGAAAGTTACGTGATATCTGTCGCGAAGGTATTCCAGCAGATCGATTCCCTGAGCCATTGGGCAGTCAAGCTGAATGCAGTCAACACCTGCATCTATAAACTCCGGGATCAATGATGTTTCCTGTACCGAATGCATTATCATTTTGAGGCCAAGACCATGGGCCGCCTCGCACAGTGACACCAGCCGCGGTTGAAATTCTTCTCTCCAGAGAGAAGGTTCAATGGGAGCCGGGCATATTTCCTGGAGGTCTTCAACGATCATTACCCCCTGAGCACCGGCTTCTTTAAATCCCCTCATCTCCATTTTAAGGAGTGAATCTATGCGGTCGTGGAGAATTTTAAGCGATAAGGGATTTTCTAGCAAAGCGGTGTTGTAGTTATCCAGAAGTGATCTTGCGATCTCAAAGGTGCTTCCGGTAAGCAAGCCTATGTGCCACTTGTCAGGAGTGAGAGAGAAGGCTTTACGGATCGGGAGATATCGTAAGGGGTGGTCAAAGTCGGGAAAATGGAAATCTAATACGCCTGTGAGATCCCGGAGTGCACCCCTGATAATCTTTCCTCTTGAGCAGCCCTGTGACTTTTTCCACAGGTTCCCCCACTGATCAACTCTCTGCCATTCCCAAAGACTCACCCTGTGCCAGTCATCGAGAGGTGTGTCTGAATGCACACCTCCCAGACCAGATCGGACGGGAAAAAAGTGTGGGCGATCCTTTCCGGACACCTAAATTCCATAGTCCGATTAACTATCTCGCAACTGTCCATCTATCTTCAGATAGGCTGCTGAGCGGTCCTGTGCGGCCTGGGCTGAGTTCTCCTCATGAAGGCCGGACTGATCACCGCCACATAAAGCGATGCCAGCCCCACTATGGCATATATCACACGAGCGGCTCCTCCAAAGATATAGGCTACAAGATCAAATCCGAAAAATCCAACCAGACCCCAGTTTATCCCTCCGATTATTAGAAGGACTACGCAGGTCCAGTCAAACACACTTAGATTTTTCATGAGTCCCCCTGTTTAAGGTTCAACTGCTAAGCTATGTAATGCACAAATCATGCCAATAGACTTTCAGCCGTCATTGCATTATTTTATCTTTCTTAAGCGTTCCGGCCACCTGCGCTTTTAAATCGGCACATCGGATCAGCAAAGATAACCATTGTTATTTTCTGTCAATTTTAAACCCGGTTTAGATTATCTTCTCTCACTTTTTGTGAGGGTAAAAAGAAAGGAATTTACTATGCCGAATCTTTCTTCGGTCTTTAAAACTGAAATCAGCAGAATCAGCCGTAAAGAAATCAAAGAATCACTCAAAGCCCTCCAAGGCTCAAACGCAACACTTAGAAAAACCGTTACGGAACTGAAGAAAAGAGTTGCCACTCTTGAGTCACAATTAAAAAAGCTCCCGACATCAGCCACCAGCGCCCGGGAACAGAAGATAGCCCCTGAAGCAGCAGAAAATGTCCGCGTGTCATCAAAGAGCATCATGACACTGCGAAAGAAACTGGGGCTCTCGCAGGGATCTTTTGCAAAGCTTCTGGGTGTAAGCAACCAGGCCGTATACGTAATGGAACACAAGGGAGGACAACTGAGACTGCGTCAAACAACACTTAAGAAACTGCTCTCAATCAGAAATCTGGGAAAGAAAGAGGCACGTAAACTTCTGGAAGAGATCGGCGGTTAAAAACAATCTTTCGGCATCATCCTGTCACTGATACAGATATCTGTACCAGGAGGGCTGACTGGATCTGCTTTATTTAATAACAGCAATCTCTTATTTATCAATACCCAAAATTCAGGGCATAACCGGCCATGAACAAAAATGAATAATTCCTGGTTTTATCGGCCGGTTGAAAATTAAATGTGTTAAGCACACCCAATACATACCTGAAGTCCAGTATTACAACACCGGGCCCCAGTTCAATATCAAAATCAAGCCCCGCCGTCAGCCCGGCATCCACTACGTTTACAAAACGCTCAAACAGCTCACCGGATGGATCTTTACCGCTAAAAAATTCACTTCCCTGAAGCTCATCGGCAACATCCTTTACCCTGGCCGCAAACATGAGAGACAGATGCGGCCCGATATAAATGCCGGGCCGAAGCATTACAGGAAGTTCAAGTTTAAGAAGCCATGGCATATAGAGATAATCAGCATAAATCTGAAAGGACTTATTGTCACTTTCCCACTCTTTTCCCTGCCTTATGTAATTGATCTCAGTCTGTACCGCAACAAGATCAGAAATAATCTCCCGGGAACTGAACATGCTCACTGCAAACCATGAAAGGTTCTTCTCATCAAGGTCGGCAAGCTCATCTCTGAATTCATTATTAACATTCTCTGAACCCGCCCCCCAGAAATTGGAAATTGACAGCCCCCCCTTGATCCCGTAGAAGCGGTCCTGAGAGTAGGAGAGAAAATGAACCGCTAAAATTATCACCATGACAAATATTTTTCTCATGGAACCTCCCGAAACGGCATTTGTGGTGAGGAAATTTACTTTGACTCAAATAGCAGCAATACTAA
This sequence comes from Fibrobacter sp., assembly GCA_012515615.1. Classification (GTDB taxonomy): domain Bacteria; phylum Fibrobacterota; class Chitinivibrionia; order Chitinivibrionales; family Chitinispirillaceae; genus JAAYIG01. The sequence continues at coordinate 5,667 of JAAYYB010000067.1, read as the reverse complement.
TGCCGACAAGTCACAAGTCACAAGTCACAAGTTGCAAGTTGCAAGTTAGGAGGAGATGATCACTCCTATTAGTTTTTTCAGAACTCTATTTTGGTTAATTTTCTTCCTCTGACAAATCTACAAGAATTTATTACGGTTTCCTGTCTACCCAAATCCTTCATGCTTGAATTCTTCAAGGCTACAATCTGTTTTAATCTACCACCAGTTCGTCTGTGCGGCCGCAAGGGCGTCTCGCAAATGAGATGAAACTACCTGCCTTTGCAACTGGTGGACAACAAGGGGTGATAGCACAAGACCGGCGTCCTCGACGGGCTTGAGCGAAAGAGGGAGCACCCTCTTCCAGAAGACAGAAGGCAGAAGACAGTTGACAGATTTCTATAAAGGGAGCTTTCAATTGTTGTCCACTATCTTTGGATGCAAGTATGTTCATCACATTTCCACAGTCCGTGCAACCGCTGAAACGAACTGATCAGACTAACCATAGCCTCGCCAAAGAAGGCAGGCAGATAGAAACAGGCTGTAACCCGAAAAAAATCGAGCATATACATACTCTTCCTTCTTAACCCCTGACTTGTGACTTTCGACTTGCGACTTGCAACTTGTGACTTGTGACTTTCGCCCGCCATCATTGACACGACCTCTGCACAGAAGGTATTTGTGTATACTGCTTCTGTTTTGGAGGGAACTATGAGAAAATCTTTACTGCTCTTACTGTTTGGCACAGGAATATTCTGTACTGCACCGGTCAGAAACTATCTGGAACCTCAAAACAAGCCGGCTCCCGATACTCTGAGTCAACCCATTGACACGCCCTCGGTTAACCTGCAGCCGCTTCCTGAATCATCTCAGACTATACCGGTACAGAACTGGCCGGGGCACCGCTTTGTGCTGCTTGAAAAACAGAAGATGTTCGCACAATACGGCTACGAACTCTATCCCTGCAGAGAACTTGATAGTTGTAAGTCCGCGGCGGATACATCCCTGACCGGCACAAACCATCGTTTGCGTTACGATAAATTCAAAGGCGGTGTCCTCAGGGCAAAAGAAGTGGAAAACGCCGCAAACGAGTGGCTGGTTACTTTTGTCGATGAAAAAACAGATCTGGTTGTCTATGGTCGCACTCATAAGGGATCAATAAAGGATTTAGCACTGGAGAGTGATCTGGAGGCCGCAAAAAACCGATGGCTCGGCAAGTACGTTTTTTCCAGAAAAGGCGTAATCTCCACAGTACTGGAAAACCAGAAAGGTTTCGGCAGTATAAAAATCAGGGTGCAGGATTCTTTGAAAGTAACCGATGTTCACTGGGGTACAACACCTCTGCCGGTAAATCCGATCTGGCTTCTGGTGGAAACAAAGGATGGTAAAAAAGGGTTCATCCCTGTCCGTTACAGCTGGACAAATACTCTGAGCGAACAGATACGCGGCATTGCCTCATGGGGCGATGATATCCTGGAAAAGGATCCGTCGACTGAGTATGCCTGGCCGCCTGAAACATGGGAGGTGATAAACAATCACAGGATTGTGATTGAAATGACCCGGGAGCAGGTTTTTCTAAGCTGGGGAGAACCTCTTGCACGCCTCCAGAAAGAAATTCAGGGTATACAGAGAGAGTGCTGGGTATACGGCTCTCAGGAACTTTATTTTGATGAAAAGGGACTCGTCACAATAGAAGAGAAAAAATAGTTCTGACCGAGCCCCCCCTTTAGCTTTGCTGCCATTTACGACACTGCTGTACCTGAAGTATTTTCTTATTACTATCTACAATTTCAATAGTCTGGAGTAAAAATGAAGTACCTTCTCACTGCACTGATTCCAGGTATTCTCACCGCAGTCGCGGTTTACCTCTATCTTCAGGACATACAGCAAAAAGCGGATTTAGAAAGAGAACATCACGAGATCCTGCGGGCGGAGCAGATGGTTGAAAAAAAGCTGCAGGAAATAGAATCCGAGATCTCATCACGGCTGAGTTCTTTTACAAGTTCAATAGCCGAGGACCGCAATTTTACTTTACGCCTGCTTGTTGAAAATGACCGGTCATCTCCTGATATCACCCAGTCAGCAGCCAGATTTCTTGGCCCAATGGGCTTTTCGGTACTGGACCTGACAGATTCATCATTTGTTATACTTTCCTCGGGACATTTTCCTGCTAACGCCGGAAACAGTATCGCCAATAAAGCATCCTCTCTTGACAAAAAACCGGGTGTTTACAGAGAAAACCTGATCGGCAATGAGGTTCTTACCATGCAGGCGCTGAGCAGGTTTGAAATTGCCGAGTTTCCATTTTTTGCCGCAGGGGGTCTCAAACTCGATGAGGAATTCCTTAGAAAGCTTTCACCGTCCCCCGATATTACCGTGCTCCTCAAAGATGATAACAAGTATATCGGAGATATTGATGTACGATCCATTTCTGAAATAAAGGACAACCGAATTCTGATAAATGATAATGAATTTCTCGCATCTCAAATTTCACTGCCATCTTCCGGCGAAAATAATCCGGTACTGATTATAGTACTGCAGAATCGGAGCTAGTGATATCCAGTTTTTCCTTCATCTAATGAAGCTGTTTTTTGTAAAAAGTATTGATGTCACGGTTACATATCTTGAGCGGGTAAAGACAACTGGTGAAGAACGCTAGGAGATCGTTGAGTCGTGCCATTCAGCAATCTCCTCGGTTTACTACAGAGATTAATCGGTAAATTTTCGGTTTTTTAAAGTTTCTTCCTTTCCTGGCAATTTTTGCTTTATATTTATACCTGATTTATGCATTCGGGAAGGGACAAAGTGCCTTTTGGCCCTTGCAGCAGAAAAGCTTGAACAAATCGCAGATGCACCGCACTCTTATGCATCAAGTTTTGTAAAAGCCTTTATACGCAAGAGACAAGTGCAACTCTTTCTGGTCCTGGTGCATAAATCAGGTTATAAAAGGGCACAATAATTCAAGGAGGAATGATGCATATTGAACCGGTACGCATTAACAATTACAAAAAGCACGACACCTCCGATGAGCAAGGTCATAAAAATCTGAAAAAGAGAGGTTTGAAGCGACCTCTGGATGTAGTTCTTATTGATGAGACACGCAGGGATAAAAACAATCTGAACTCAAACCATGCCTCTCTGCATAAATTTATCGACCAGATGTCTGATGAGCAGGTAAGGGAAAAAATAAAAAACCTTAGAGACAGTTATGATTCCATTGACGATTTTCTGATTGATAAACTTATCATCGAAGAGTTGTAACGAAAGCACGGATGGGATTAACAGATCAGATAAAGGATTCGATCCAGTCAAAACTGGTTATCCGGTACAGGACAGGTGAAGTCCGGAACCCTCAGGTATTGTCATGTGTTATCTGCGGTAGAGATTTCACCCTCAATGAAACGCTCTGTCTGTATATAAAGGAAGAAGGGTATCTCTGCCGACCTTGTTCGAAACGATTTGCGCCGGAAATGGTAAAGACAATGGATGGGTACCAGGGAAGAGATATCAGGAGAATTATCCGTAAAGAACCTTCCTGCTCCACACTGAGCAGCGCTGAATGGAAAGACGTGAGTGAAAACCTGGCAGCACTCTCAGAAAACCTGACTGAAATAGCTAAAGGAGTATCAAGAGGCATAATTGAAGCCCCGACTGGCTGTATCGGCCTCCTTCATTATGCAAAGGACATTCCCGTCCCGCCAAGGTATCAGGAAGAATCGGATCTGGATTATCAGACCAGATCAAAATCATACCGTAAAAAGAAGGTTTTTGAAAAAATTACAAATGAAACCTCCGGTCGTCTCCAGACACTGGCACAGTATCTGATCAAGCTTGGAATGCCTGTAAACCGAAAGGACAACAGGTGAAACGTTGGAAATGCTCGATGTGCTCAATAATGACGGTTCGATTTCCGGTAAAATTGCAAGCAGAGAGGAAGTGCACAGAAAAGGCCTGCACCATCGCACGGTTCATATCTGGGTACTGAATTCAAAAGGAGAGCTACTGCTTCAGAAACGATCAGCCCAAAAAGAGGTGTTCCCGGGTCTCTGGGATATCTCCTGCGCGGGCCATCTTAGCACCGGCGACAGCAGCATCAGTGGCGCTCTGCGGGAGCTGAAGGAAGAGCTGGGGCTTGATGTCAGAGAAACAGAATTGCGTTTTCTCTTTACAGTTCCCGGAAATTATTTCAATGGCCACAACATTGTGGAAAACGAGACAACCGATGTCTACCTTTTAGAAAAGCCTGTTTCTTCTGAGGAAATCATTTTTAACAAAGAAGAGATCGATCAGATAAAGTTTATTACTGCCGCCCAGCTGAAAAGACTGATACAGGAAAAGGATCCCGACCTTGCAGGGCATGATAAAGAATACCTGCAGTTAATGGATATTTTAGAAGATTGGGATAACAAATTTTATAATCAGGCAAATATCAGCACGGTGAGGTAATCCGCAAACAGTCCCTGGTTTCCGCTAAAGAATCTTCTGCCCTAAAGCAGAACATGCCAGTTCAACTGCGATTTCAGCGGTATCGTTTCTGTGGTCAAGAATGGGATTTATTTCAACGATATCCATAGAACGTACCTTACCGGTATCAGAGATGATTTCCATGAGCAGATGTGCCTCACGATACGACAAACCACCGGGAGAGGGTGTCCCAACTCCAGGAGCTATGAAAGGATCGAGTACATCCATATCAAGTGAAATGTGAATTTCAGGGTACGGGCTCAGATATGAAATAGCATCCTTTACCACGGCTCCAATTCCCCGGTCATCAATTTCCCTCATGGTATAGATACGTATTCCGCTCTCCCTGAGCATTCCCCTCTCATCATAATCAAGATCCCTTGTTCCAATCATGACTATCTGGTCGTAACGGAGCTTTGGCCCCGGCCGTCCTACATTCACCAGTTCCTCAATTCCGTAGCCTAAAAGAATTGAGACCGGCATGCCATGGATATTTCCATTTGGAGAGGTTTGGGGGAGATTAAAATCTCCATGAGCATCTATCCAGATAACAGCAGAGGGGCTATCCTCAGTGACGGCACTGATTGTGCCGACAGCCAGGGAATGATCGCCCCCCAGGAATAATGGGAAGTCGTCTTTACTAAATATCTGTTTTCCGATGCGATAGAGATTATCGCACACGGTTTTAATTTCTGAGGCATATCCGGGGGCTTTCTTTTCTGAGAGATGTTCTCTGACCGGTACCTGGATATTACCGAGATCCTCAACCGGATATCCGATTTTCTGGATTTTTTCTGCCAGCCCGGCATAGCGTATGGCGCTAGGGCCCATATCAACGCCCCTCCTTGATTGTCCGAGGTCTAAGGGGATACCAACGATATGGACGGATTTTGGCATAAAGCAGCTGTCCTTTTGTAGGGATCTGGGTGCGAAATTGGGGCCAAGGGATTAGGAGGGGACGGACTACTTTTTTCTCTCCTGGTCCCTTTTCATGGCACAAAAGTTGCATCTCTTTGGCATCTAAACCCCATTAACCGGAGGTTAGATATGCCACGCATGGCCCGTATAGAATCACCCGGCTCTCTTTTTCACGTCATGGCACACTCTGTATCTAATGCTCAGCTCTTTATTGATGATGACGACAGGTACGATTTCCTTTCCCGTTTTGAAAAAGGGCTGAGAAAATGCGATTTCCAGTGCTATGCATGGGCCCTGATGGACAACCAC
>JAAYYB010000066.1 GCA_012515615.1 Fibrobacter sp. | reverse complement strand
GAGGATGTCAAAACGAAGGGGTGGCGGAACCAGAACACCGTTTGCATCTTTTGTGCACTGTTCGGGTTTGAATTTGTATGCTCCGTGTGATGTACCGATAGAGATTGCCAGAGAGTCAACACCTGTTTTCTTTACGAAATCTTCCACCTGATCAGGCTGTGTATAGATCGACTTTGCAGCTTGCACATCGTCTTCGATGCCTGAAAGTACACCCAGCTCACCTTCAACAGTAACATCGTATTTATGCGCGTATTCAACCACTTTCCGGGTAACTTCGATATTCTCCTCATATGAATGATGCGAACCGTCAATCATAACTGATGAGAATCCGCTTTCGATACAGGAAACACAGAGTTCATAAGTGTCACCATGATCAAGATGCAGCGCTACAGGAATGTTATGTCCTGCATCGCGGGCCATCTGTACGGCTCCCTGTGCCATGTAGCGCAGAAGAGTCGAGTTGGCATATTTTCTGGCACCACTTGACACCTGCATAATTACAGGTGAATTTGATTTACCGCAGGCGGTAATAATAGACTGAATCTGTTCCATATTATTGAAATTATAAGCAGGAACAGCATAGCCGCCCTCGAAAGCCTTTTTAAACATTTCACGGGTATTAACAAAACCGAGTTCTTTGTAACTTACTGCCATACAAATATCCTTTCAGGGAAAGTACGCACAAAAAACCAGAAGGCGGCCTTTACAGGCCGCCCTCATTTTACTTTTCAGATTCTTTTGAGGATTTTTCCGCGTCTGCAGATGCCTCTGAGGATACTGAAGGCTCAGCACTTCCTGCAGCTTCAGAAGCAGACTTGGCTTTGGGCTTTTTCTTGCTTTTCCGAACCGCAGCAGCGGCTCCACCGCGCCCTACCAGCTCAATGATAGACATAGGGGCATTATCGCCTTTACGGTCTTCGATTTTGATGATGCGGGTATATCCACCCTCACGTTCTTTGAACGAAGGTGCAATATCATCAAATAATTTCTTCAACACCGTCTTGTCATTTATTCTCCTTGCTGCCATGCGAACAGCATGAAGACTGCCCTGTTTACCATAAGTAATGAGGCGCTCGACAACACTGCGTACCTCTTTAGCCTTGGCCAGAGTAGTTGTTACCCTCTCCTTATCAAGGATAGATACAGCGAGATTTGAGAGCATAGCCCGACGGTGGCTTGCAGATCTGTTTAATTTCCGTCCAGATACCAGATGACGCATTGTTAAATACCTTCTCTAAATTTTACCCTTACAGTTGATTATGGGTTTCAGGCACTCTCGTGACCGTGACCCATTATTTTGTCTACATCCATTCCAAATGTAAGCCCCAGATTTGACAAAACCTGGTTCATCTCCACAAGCGACTTTCTTCCAAAGTTCTTGTACTTGAGCATATCAGCTTCCTGATTGCGTACCAGATCGGCAAGAGTATGGATATTGGCCGCTCTAAGGCAGTTGTTTGATCTAACCGACAGTTCAAGTTCATCAACTCTCATTTTGAGCAACTGACGGAGCTTTTCGGTCTTCTCATCGTGAATCGTTTCCTGAACAGGTTCGAATTCACCTTCGATATTGATGAAAAGTTCAAGATGATCATAAAGGAGTTTTGCTGAATATCCGATAGCATCTTCAACTGTAATGCTGCCGTCTGTCCAGATCTCGAAAATGATTTTATCAAGGTCGGTACGCTGACCAACGCGTGTATTTTCAACAACATAATTGACTTTTACAACAGGAGAAAACAGAGCATCAATCGGAATGGAGCCGACCGGGTCTTCTTCACGTCTGTTCATCTCTGCAGGAACATAACCTCTTCCGTCAGAAACCCGCATCTCTATTTTAAGCTTGGCATCAGAATTAATAGTAGCAATGTGAAGATCAGGATTGAGAATCTGAACATCAGGATTTTTTTCTATATCACTGGCCTTGACTTCACCCTCACCACTTACCTCAAGCCGCAGCGTTGTGTCATGATCAGCAAGTAGTTTGATCCTGAGCTGCTTGATATTGAGAATAATATCTGTAATATCTTCAACCACTCCCTCCAGAGTAGAATATTCATGCATAGCGCCATCTATTCTGACCGATGTCACAGCTGCACCCTGTAAAGAGGAAAGAAGAACTCTGCGTAGGGAATTCCCTACTGTATGCCCCCACCCACGTTCAAGGGGCTCAACTGTCACCCGCGCAAAATTCGGGATGTTTTCTGGATTCTCGATCTGGATGCCTTTGGGCATCATCAAGCTTTTCCATTTCATTTCGTTTCAAATCTCCCTTTTATCTGGAGTACAGTTCGACTACGAGCTGTTCTTGAACGTTAACCGGTATGGCTGTACGTTCTGGAATGCGAACTACAGTTCCTTCCAGCTTTACCTTATCTATTGTTAACCACTCCGGAATGTCCCGCAAAGCTTTTAATGAACTATGAATGACTTCTAAATTCTTGCTCTTATCTCTGACCTGAATCGTATCTCCGGCTTTTAACTGAATAGAGGGAATATTTACTTTATTCCCGTTTACCCGGAAATGATTATGCAGGACAAGAAGTCTTGCACTTGAACGTGAAGGTGCCAGCCCAAGGCGATAGATAATATTGTCCAGGCGCATCTCAAGAATCTGAAGCAATGTCTCACCGGTAACACCGGATGCTTTGGCAGCAGTCGCGAAATAAAGCGAAAACTGTTTTTCCAGAACTCCGTAAATACGACGGATTTTCTGTTTTTCGCGTAACTGCATGTTGTATTCAGTTGCTGAACGTCTTCTTTTTGATACACGCATACCCGGTGGAAATGGTCTGCGCTCTACAGCACAATTTTCCGATTTGCACCGCTCCCCTTTAAGCATCAGCTTCACGCCTTCCCTGCGACACTGTCTGCAGCGGGGGCCATGATAAACTGCCATGTTCTTTCTCCTCGATCTATACGATAAATAAAATATTAAACTCTTCTGCGCTTCGGCGGTCTGCAGCCGTTGTGAGGCACAGCCGTAAAATCCTTTATTGCAACAATCCTGATCCCGGCAGCTGCCAGAGCACGAATTGCACCCTCGCGGCCATTACCGGCACCACGCAGATGAACTTCTACCTTCCTTACACCTGCATCATAAGCCATTTTGCCTACCACCTCGGCTGCAATACCTGCAGCAAATGGTGTGCTTTTGCGTGAGCCTTTGAATCCGGACTTTCCAGGTGTATTCCATGCCACCACATTGCCACGAGCATCTGTGACATTTATTATAGTGTTATTGAATGTTGCCCTGATATGTGCAACGCCCTCAGCAGAAGCTCTTTTTTTAACTTTTTTGGCTACACTACTGCCGGCACTACTTCCGGCACTGCTGCTTTCTTTATTCATCTCACTAAACCTCTCTCATCTGCAAAAGTTCATCAGCCCTTAACTGTGGCTTTTTTCTTATTGGCAATTGTCTTGCGTGGACCTTTTCTTGTCCTGGCATTTGTTCGTGTACGCTGGCCATTTGCCGGAAGGCCGCGACGATGACGAAGACCGCGGTAACACCCGATATCCATCAGGCGTTTTATATTCATACGGACAGCACTTCTGAGGTTACCCTCTGTTTGGTGTTCACTGTCAATGATCCGGCGGATACGGTCCAGTTCATCTTCAGAAAGATCTTTTGCCTTTCTGTTAAGATCTATTCCGGCTTTCTCCAGAATAGCCTTGGATGCAGACCTTCCGATTCCGTAAACATAGGTCAAAGCAATTTCGATGCTTTTACCGTTTGGAATATCGACTCCTGCTACACGAGCCACGTTATGACCCCCTTATAATTACAAAAAATAAATTCAGATTGCAAATTAGAAAATTCGTTCACCCAATTTCCGCTTATCAACCCTGACGCTGTTTGTGCTTGGGATTCTTTCCGCATATTACCCGCACAACGCCTTTCCTTTTGATAATTTTGCATCCGTTACAGATTTTCTTTACTGATGCACGCACTTTCAAGATTACACCCCTTTACTTATATCTGTAAGTAATTCTTCCACGTGTCAAATCGTAAGGTGATAATTCGACCAGAACTTTATCACCTGGAAGGATTCGAATATAATTCATTCGCATCTTGCCCGAAATATGGGCGAGTATTTCATGCTTATTTTCCAACATCACCTTAAATGAAGCATTGGGCAGTGTTTCAGTGATTGTCCCCTCTACCTGTATCGAATCATTCTTCGCCATATCTATTTATTCACTAACGGCAGCACCTAAAACCTCCTGCCGCGTAATTTCCCTTTCTTCATAAATCCTTCATAATTACGCATCTGCAGATGCGATTCGAGCTGCTGAAGAGTATCCAGTGCAACTCCGACAACGATTAGAACACTTGTCCCGCCAAAGTAGAAATTAACCTTCATTGCTCCCATCAAAAGGAACGGAGCAACCGCAATGAACGCCAGAAAAACTGACCCGGGAAGTGTTATACGTGTTAAAACGTTATCCAGAAATTCAGCAGTCTTTTTTCCAGGTCTGATTCCGGGAATGAAACCTCCGGATCTCTTGAGATTATCAGCGATATCAAGTGGATTAAATATAATGGCTGTGTAGAAGTAAGTAAAGAAAATGATCAGCAACGCAAAACTCAGAGAATAAAGAACCCCTCCAGGTGCAAACCATCTGAATAAATCTTCCATAATAACTGATTCAGGAAAAAAGCTGCGAATCATTCCAGGAAAAGTCATTATAGATGATGCAAAAATAATCGGAATTACTCCAGCCATGTTTAATCTCAATGGCAGAACAGTATTCTGTCCGGCATACATCTTGTTGCCGACAACTTTCTTAGGTGTCTGGATTGGAATACGCCTTGTTGCCTGAGTCATCATAACTATAAAAGCCGTCATACCTATGATTACCGCAAGAATCAATATTTCCATTAACGGATGACGAGTACCGGCAATAATCTGCTGAATTTCAGACAAAACGGCATCCGGCAACTGAGCAATAATACCGATGAAAATTATCAGGGAAATACCGTTTCCCAGACCACGGTTAGTTATCTGCTCGCCCAGCCACATGATAAGCATGGTGCCGGTTGTTAAACTGACAGTCGTCAGCAGTGTGAATTTTATTCCAGCTAGTGATGGATTTACGGCTCGTATTCCTGTTTCTGGAGAAGTAATACTCTGAAGGAAAATACTGATACCGACGGCCTGAACGATTGAAAGAAGCACAGTTCCGTAACGGGTATACTGTGTCAGCTTCTTGCGTCCTTCCCCGCCCTCTTTCTGGAGTTTGTGGAAGTAAGGGAAAACCGTCCCTAAGAGCTGAATGATAATTGAAGCACTGATATAAGGCATAATACCGAGCGCAAAAACTGTCACCCTCTTGAACGCACCACCAACGAACATGTCATAAAGTCCGAACAGCGAGTTTTGAGACTGCGCCAAAAAGTCGGACAATACTCTTGGATCAATTCCAGGAGTAGGTACATGCCCGCCGACCCGGTAAACAAATACGATAAAGAGCGTAAAAAGGATACGCTTCTTTAACTCCGGAATTTTGAATATGTTCTTGAAAGTCTCAAGCACGACTTACGACCTCAGCTTTCCCTTTAGCTTTTTCTATTTTTTCTCTTGCAGTTTTGGAAAAAGAATGCGCCTTCACCGCAACTGCCTTCGTTAATTCCCCATTACCAAGGATCTTCACCGGCTTGTCCACTTCATGGATAAGCCCCAGCTCATGGAGATACTCAACTGTAATCTCTTTGCCGGTATTCTCTACAGTTTCCAGACTTCCAACATTCACTATCTGATACTCAACTTTGAAAGGACTTATAAAGCCACGTTTAGGAATTCTCCTCGTGATTGGATTCTGGCCGCCTTCAAAATAAAGTTTTTCTTTAGACCCGCTGCGTGCCCGGTCACCATTGTTTCCTTTTCCGGCTGTTGATCCAGATCCGCTTCCAGTACCCCGTCCTATTCTTTTTGCGACTTTCCTGGCTCCCTCAGCCGGCTTAAGCTCATTTAATTTCAGCATGTCATTCTCCATCCACTTCTTCAACTTGCACCAAATGGATTACTTTTTTAATCATCCCGCGAACGCTCGGAGTATCGTCATGAACGATACTTTTGCGGATTTTTTTTAACCCCAGCGCACGAACAGTACGCTTCTGATCTTCCAGCATACCGATTGTGCTTCGAACCTGTGTAACTTTCAACTTCTTAGCCATCACTGTCACCTTTCAATCATGCACCAGTGGTTACAGGAACCTGACGAAGACTACGAATCTGTTCACGTGTCTTCAACATGAGTAAACCTTTAAGAGTTGCTTTGACAACATTATGGGCATTAGTCGTACCCAGACATTTAGTCAGAATGTTCTTTATCCCGGCCAGTTCAAGAACAGCTCTGGCTGGTCCGCCGGCAATGACACCAGTTCCAGGCGCTGCCGGTTTGAGAACGATTCTTCCTGCTCCAAAATGACCTATCACTTCATGAGGTATAGTTCCGTCAACGATGCTTACATGTACCAGATTTTTCTTGGCATTCTCTACGGCTTTTCGTATCGCCTCTGTAACATCGTTTGCTTTACCCATTCCAATTCCGATTGTGCCGTTGCCATCGCCAACAGTCACAATAGCATTGAAACCAAATCGCCGTCCCCCTTTGACCACCTTGGCAACCCTGCTCACCGCCACTAAACGGTCTGTCAGTTGGGATTC
>JAAYYB010000383.1 GCA_012515615.1 Fibrobacter sp. | reverse complement strand
AGGGTCCTTATGGACCACCAGATCGACCTTTCGCCCCACCATCATCTCGGACAATCGCTCGACATCGACATCTTTGACATTGACGGTGCCGACGCTTTTCCCGAGCCGCAGCACGGTGCAGCGGTCGGCGACCGCCTTGATCTCCTCGAGCTTGTGGGTGATAAATAAGATCGATTTCCCCTCTTTGATCAACTCGCGCATGATCTGCATCAACTCGGTGATCTCTTGCGGCGTCAATACCGCGGTGGGCTCGTCGAAGATCAAAATTTCATTGTCGCGGTAGAGCATTTTTAAAATCTCGACACGCTGCTGCATGCCGACGGTGATGTCGCAAATCAGGGCGTCGGGTTCGACTTTCAGCCCGTACCGCTCCGAGAGCGCGGCGACCTTTTTGCGCGCCTCTTCCATTTTGAGAAAGCCGAATCGGGTGGTCTCGTCGCCGAGGATGATGTTTTGCAAAACGGTGAAATTGTGCACCAGCTTAAAATGTTGGTGCACCATGCCGATACCGAGGTCATTGGCGACTTTCGGCCCGGAGATTCTGACCTTCCTCCCGCGCAGGAAAATCTCGCCCTCTTCCGGCACATACATGCCGAAAAGCACGCTCATCAAAGTCGATTTCCCCGCGCCGTTCTCCCCCAGCAGCGCGTGGATTTCTCCTTTTTTGACCTGTAGCGTGATATTGTCGTTGGCCCGGATGCCGGGGAACTCCTTGGTGATGCCCCGCATTTCGATGATGGTTTCCATCTCAGCATTTCCTTTCGACTCGGAAATTTTCGTCCTGCGTGCCTTGTATCGTGGTTCGAGCGAAGCGGAAAGGCGTTTTTGATCAAACGCCTTTCCGCCTGTGCTTTACGCATTCATGCGTTTCTTGTTCAATTGGGTGTTCAATCAGTCCGCGATCTCGGTGACGACAACGTACTTCAGGCCCAGATCGGCGATTTTGATATCCGCCTTGTCGTTGATTTCATAAGTGCCGTCGACGACCTTGTTGAAGCAGGCGGTGTAGTCGGCGGTTTTGAAGGTCATGAACTTGTTGTTTTCCATCGCCAGGCCGACGCCCTTGCGGGTGACGTCGAGGATCCAGGTCGTACCGCCCTCAAAGGTTCCGGCATAATAGGACGAAAGTGCCTGATAGACCGACTCGCCGAGCATCTTCATTGCGGAGGAGATGACCGTGGGGGACTCGTTGTATTGGTCGACGTCGACGCCGATGACCCATTTGTCGGTCTGCGCGGCAGCCGCGGCCATGACGGAGTTGCCGACGGAACCGCCGCAGGCGAAGATGATCTGCGTGCCGGCGGAATACCAGCCGGCCGCGCGCGTTTGGTTTTCGGGGGTGGCGGCGAAGTCGCCGGAGTAGTTGTATTTCACTTTGATGGAACCCTCGGCAAGCTGCATTTCCTCCGCGGCCTGTTCGGCGCCCTGCAGGAAGCCGTAGCCGTAGCGGATGACGGCCGGAACAGCCATGCCGCCCTGGAAGCCCATTTCGGTGAAGCCGTCCTTGACTGCCGCATAACCGGCGAAGAATCCGGCCTGTTCCTCGGCGTAGAGGATGCAAAGAACGTTCTTTTCGGTTTTGTAGGTCTTATAATCCTCGGTATGGGGTTCTCCGTCCAGCAGCACGAACTTGACGTCCGGATACTTGGTCTGGGCGATGTAGATCGGAACCTCGAACAGGAAGCCCGGGGTCACGATCACTTTTGCGCCGCCCTCTACCGCGAGGTCGATGGCCTCGAGATAGGATGCGTTGCTGGCCTCTTTGGGTTGATAATACTTGTGGGTGATTTTCT
>JAAYYB010000004.1 GCA_012515615.1 Fibrobacter sp. | reverse complement strand
GAGGCAGCGGACGGAGGTGTGAGATTCCCGCCTGCGAGACTGTGTCAGAACTCAGGTAAATGGTAAAATAGAGACATCAATATACGAGGTAAAAGAGATGTCGATAAAAGACGGAGACCGGAGGCAGCAGATATTTCTTCCGCCCTGCATCGAACAATACGTTCCGAATGATGCGCCGGTGCGGGTATACGATGCTTTAGTTGAAGCACTGGACATGAACGAGCTAGGAATATCCATGGATAAGAATCAGGAAGGCAATCCCAGGTATAACCCGAAAGCAATGTTGAAATTAATGATATACGGGTATTCATATGGAGTGAGAAGTTCACGGAAACTGGAGAGGGAGATACATTACAATCTATCGTTCATCTGGCTAATGGGAGGGTTGAAGCCAGATCACAAAACGATAGCCGAATTCAGGAGGAAAAACAAAGAGGCGATAACAAAAGTACTCAAACAAACTACACGGATTTGCGTAAAGATGGGTTTAGTAGAAGGGAATTGTTTATTTGTGGACAGTACAAAAATACGTGGAGCAGCAGCCCTCGGAGAAACAAAAAGCAAGAAGAAGTGGGAAAAGCAGCTACAAGAAATTGATAAACGTATTGATGAACTGCTTGACAACTGTGAAGCGATAGATAAGGAAGAGAGCGGCAGCCTGGTAAAGGTGAAGAAAGAAGTAAAAAGCCAGGAAAGACTGAAGAAAAAGGTAGAGGGGCTGCTCAAGGAGATGGAGGAGAAGAATCTCAAGCAGATAAACGGGACCGATACCGACAGTGTTAATTTTAAAGGGAGACAGGGAAGTCACGCCGGATATAGTGCTCATATAACGGTGGATGAAAAGCACGGTATTATTGTAAATGCGGATACCGTCAGTGAAGCCAATGATTTTCGTCAGTTCAGTCAACAGATACAGCAGGCAGAAGAGACAATGGGCAAGGAATGTAAAACAGCGGTCGCTGATGCCGGATATGCAAACGTAAACAATATCAAAGATATCGTGGTACAAGGGAGAGAAGTCATCGTTCCCAGTCAAAAACAGGCACTTCATAACCCGGTTGATAACCTGTTTGGCAAAGACAGGTTTCGTTATGATCCTGAGAATAACTGTTATATCTGTCCTGAAAACAAACGATTGAGATTTTCCCATTATTCCCGAATAAAAGGTCATTATCTATACCGCATTGAAAAAGCAAACCATTGTCTCGAATGTTCTCACTATGGAGTATGCACGAATGCTAAAAGAGGTCGGACTGTGATAAGACTGAAAGAAGAAGAATTAAAGGAAAAACTTGAGAAAGCCTACAGTAGTGAGGAAGGTCAGGCCGTATACAAGAAAAGAAAAGAGAAAGCAGAGCTTCCTTTCGGGCATATAAAGAGGAATCTGAACTGTGGGGCATTTCTGGTAAGGGGAATAGTCGGTGTAAAAGCTGAATTTACGCTTTTGGCAAGTTGCTTCAATATTGCCAGAATGATAACACTGGTCGGAGGCGTACCTGAATTGGTGAAAAAGCTGGGATCGATCAATGCATGGTGAAAAGTAATAGATGCCAGTCATCTTTGTAGTGGGAAAAGCACGAGGAAAAGGCACCTATAACTGGTAACCTAATTATTGACCTTAAAATAATCGATCGTTAGCTGTTTTTACTTGTAATTGGTTTAGTTAAAACACAGTCTCTGCGCGGGAATGACAATGAGAGTAGGGGAATGACGCGGGAGAGAAGTTTACAGTTTACACGAGGGTGAGAGTG
>JAAYYB010000065.1 GCA_012515615.1 Fibrobacter sp. | reverse complement strand
CTTTCGCTCCAGCCCGTCGAAGACGCCAGTCTTGCGCTATCACCCCGTGTTGTCCACCAGTTTTGAAGGCAGGTAACAGCATCACATTTGCAAACGCCTTTGCGGCCGCACCGGCGAACTGGTGGTAGATTAAAACTTATTATAGCCTGGAAGAATTCAAGCATGTAAGGGAAAGTCGCAAGTAGCAAGTCAGGAGTTCAAAATGTCACTTTTTTGGTTTTGTAAGAAAGTAACAATACCGCCATACGTCACTCTATTTTTCCAGGGAAAAAACGGGGTGAGGCTAATAAAACCAACATACGGCAATATCATTAATATTATGCGTCTTTATCTTAAAAACTACAATAAATTTTAATCTACCTACAGTTCGCCGGTGCGGCCGCAAAGGCGTTTGCAAATGTGATAGCCATACCTGCTTTCACAACCGGTGGACAACACAGGGGGATAGCGCAAGACCGGCGTCTTCGACGGGCTGGAGCGCAAGGGGGGACGCCCCCTCCAAAAATCTTTTTATTCTTGTTTATTACTTGTATTGGGGACGCTCCCTTCCAAAAAACTTTTGGTTCTAAAGAATTCTTAATATATGGGACGCCCTCTTCCCAAAAATCTTTGCGACGTGCAACTCGTAACTTCTACCCCATCTGCTGCAGAAAGCCAAGCGATTTCAGTTCTTTGCGGATATCAAGATGAAACCTGCAGTAGTGCACCGCCAGACGGGTGAGTCGGAGAAGTTCAGGGAAAGAGATGCGGGATGGTCCGGAGGAAAAAAGACCGTTTGATAGATAAGAAACAATCTCTGATGGTAACCATCCTGAAGGAGAAAATTGCGGAGCGCATTTACGGCAGATCATCGCTCCTTTTTGTGGCATGAGAAAGCCCCCGTGGGAGGGGATATCTTTACTATCGCATTTAAAGCACCTGCCGAAATCGACCCCGAAACCCATCATCGCTGTAAAATCGAAAATAAATTTCCAGAGAATAGAGAATTGCTCTTCGCTAATTTCCCGCGCTTCATCAAGACTGAAAAGGAAGCGGGAGAGGAGCTCAAAGAGTTCCGGATGAGGGCCGCTGAGAGTGACAGAAGAGAGAAGAATTTCGAATGCAATGTCACGCAGGGCGGTTTTTTCAAGGTTCCCTCTGATAGAAGGGAAAAAGTTACCGATGCGGATATCGGCCAGTATCTGAAGCTCACGGTTGGGCTTGACATAAATAATATGTTCAATCAGGAAGCCACGTTCAAATGGAACAGATTGTTTTGTGTTTCTTCTAATTCCCTTTGCAATGCCGCTGATCCGGCCATATTCAGATGTAAAAAGGTTGGTGATAAAGCTCGATTCCCGGTAGGGTAGAACGGAAAGGATTACCGATGCTGTTTTTTCGATACTCATCTATAACAGAGGCCTTTGCAGATAAGTGCTCAATCATTCTCTTTAACAAATTTGTAGATCTTTTCATCTTTCCGCGCCATCCCCAGTTTCTCCCTGGCAATTCGCTCAATGTAGGCGGTATCTTTTTTAAGCTTTTCGATTTCAGCCTTAAGGGAATCGATAGTTTCGCCGGAGTGTTTGATTTGTGCGGAGAGTTTTTTGATCTGCTGATGATGTTTGTAAAGCGCGATAAACCCCTGGTCACCGAAAAGGGATAGCACAACAAATAACAGAAGCACAGAAGAGATCCAGAGTCCTAATCGTTTTATTTTCATTTTTTATTTATTATTCGGTTCTGATAAATTGTTGTCCACTGATCTGCTGCACCAGCCCTTTAAGCTCAAGATTCAACAGATTACAAAATAGTTCTCCGGGCGATTTGCCGCACTTTTCCGCTAACTCATCAATACGGAGCGGCACAGAAGAAATTTGAGCAAAGATCTCCCGTTCAGCATCGCAAAGCAGCGAAAGAGGAAGCTGAGGAGCCGGACAGGAGGTAAAATTTACTAATGGATGGGTGACCACTTTCAGGCTTTCAGCGATCTCATGTCCGCTTCTTGCCGGCGATGCGCCCTCCCGCAATAAATTGAATGTTCCGGTGCTCTGGGCTGAAGTTATCGGTCCGGGCACAGCAAAAACATCTCTACCCTGCTGCAGCGCATAATGCGCAGTTATCAGACTGCCGCTCTTTTCTCCTGCCTCAATGACCAGAACCGCTGCCGAAAGGCCGGATATTATCCGGTTGCGCCTGGGAAAATTAAACGATTCCGGCTGGGTTCCCAGAGGGAATTCAGAAACAAGGGCGCCGTTTTCTATGATTTTCTCTGCAAGGCCGCGGTTTTCGGGAGGATAAATTCTATCTATTCCACATCCCAGTACCGCAACCGTTGAGCCGCTGTTTAAAATGCAGGTCTCATGTGCAATAGAATCTATTCCCCGCGCCAGCCCGCTAATAATTGATATTTTGTGCTGCACAAGTTCTTTAGTGATCGAGACGGCAGCTTTTTTACCGTAAGCTGTGGGTAATCTTGTTCCCACTACCGCAACAGCATGCCCGGAAAAGACAGTCCGGTTTCCTTTGATATATAATACAGGCGGCGGGGCGAAAATTTCTCTGAGATAAGAGGGGTAGTCGGTGCTGGACAGTGTAATAACTGTGACACCGGTTTTTTGTGCAAATAAAAGCTGCTTTTCAGCATTTCTGAACAGCTCCGGATTTGATAATTGTGCAGCGCATATCTCAGGAATCACGCCATCTCTGATGATTTCAGATACACTCTTTTTAAACACCTCCTCCGGGGTCCCGTATTTCTGAAGAAGGCCCTTTATGCGTACCGGCCCTAAACCTTTAACGGAATTGAGTGCGATCCATGAAAGCGGCATTTTTTACCCCGGGTAGATTTAGAGCTTAATTTCAGGCGCCCGCCTTATCTCTTTAAGATAATAGAAAAATCACAGGCACCTCCGCTAAAAAAGCGGGCTGCATTTGTAGATCAAAGATGAAACCAAAAATAATTGCTGCAAGAACATCCTTGCTCTTATTGCTAAATCTGTGATATTTTATGATCCTGGGGCAAATTTTCCGATTTATCCCGTATCTATCGATTTGACTGTATTTTAGTGGCAATGTAAAAACCCGATTTTGGGAATATTTTCTGGAAAGGATTATCCCGTGAAATGCTTCGAGATGACAGGCTGCAGTGAAAAAGATAAAGGCTCCTGTTTGGCATGGACCAGCTTTAAGGAAAATCCTGCAGAGATGGAAAACTTACATTGCTGGGTTATTAAAGGTGCTTTCCGTGCAGAAGAGAGTGTTCAAAAGTGCCGGCAGTGCAGTTATTATCAGGCGATGAACCCCAACTCAGGCATAGCATCGGAAATAGGTTCCGACGCGGCGGTTATTACCTGTAAGGGTACGATCAACAGCGAGCGGACTGTTGCACTGGAAAAAGTCTGGGAAAATCTAAAGCAGAATGGCAAGTACAAAGTTGTTCTCGATTTTTCAGGAGCAAGTAATATCTACTCCTGTGGACTTGGCTTGATTGTAAAGATTCACAAAGAGGCTCAGGGCGGAGGTGGATCTCTTATAGTAAGCGGAGCCCAGGGAAATGTGCTGGCAATTTTAACCAGCACAAAACTGATCAGAATTGTCAATTTTGCATCAGACAAAAAAGCAGCACTTGAGTATTTTGAGCAGCAGAGGAGAAAACAGGAAGCTCTTGAAAGGGAAGCTGCTGAAAAGTTGAAAAAGCTGCAGCCTAAAAAGCGCATCCCCTGTTGGGAGTTCTGGAAAAATCATAACCCCCGCAATGCCACAAAATGCGATGAGTGCTTCAGAAAATCCTCCAGCACTCAGATACCGTGCTGGATTATTGAAGGTATGATCGAGGGGATATCATTTCAGTACGTAAATGAAGAGTGTGAAGGGTGCGATTATTTCAAGGAATTTGCAGTGACAGAGGGAAAAATGCCGGTGTAATGTAGAGACGTCCGGCCGGACATCTCTACACACACCGGCATGATACCGATATTAAACTGCAGCCTCTTTGCCCAATATTTCCTCAAGATCTTCCTGTGCCGATTTCCCAATCGGCCTTATACCGAAATTCTGGACAAGAAATGAGAGAATATTCGGAGAGATAAAAGCCGGCAGTGATGGTCCCAGACGGATGTTCTTTACGCCAAGGTAGAGAAGGGACAGCAGAATTACAACCGCTTTCTGCTCATACCATGAGAGAACCAGAGAAAGCGGCAGATCGTTAATTCCGCAATTGAATGCATCGGCAAGCGCCTGTGCTATCTTTACAGCAGAATAAGCATCATTGCACTGTCCTATGTCAAGCAGCCTGGGTATGCCCCCTATGTCGCCTAAATCAAGATGATTGAACCGGTATTTGCCGCAGGCGAGTGTAAGCACAACCGTGTCACGGGGTGATTTTTCAACAAAATCCGTGTAATAGTTGCGCCCTGCTTTTGCCCCGTCACATCCGCCAACCAGAAAGAAATGTTTTATGGCTCCGTTCCTGACTGCTTCGATAACCTTGTCAGCCACACCCAGCACAGCATTTCTTCCAAACCCGGTTGTAAGGGTAATACCCTCTTTAGCAGGAAGACCACCGAGTTCTTTTGCTTTATTGATGACAGCTGAAAAATCCCGGTTCTTAACATGTGCCACTCCGGGAAATCCGACCAGTCCTGTGGTAAACACCTGGCTGAAGTAGGATTCCCTGGGCTTCTGAATACAGTTTGTAGTAAACAGAAACGCTGCAGGCGCCCCGTCAAATTCTTTCTGCTGATTTTGCCAGGCAGTACCGAAATGTCCTGCCAGATGGGAATACTTCCTGAGAGCAGGATAACCGTGGGCAGGAAGCATCTCGCCGTGAGTGTAGACATTTACACCCGTTCCTTCGGTCTGCTTCAAGAGCTCTTCAAGATCAAGAAGGTCATGTCCGCTGATCACTATCGCCGGACCTTCAAGCCATGAAGTAGATACTTTTGCAGGAACAGGATGCCCGAAACGGGTTGTATGGGCTTCATCAAGGATCGACATGGCAGTGATATTTGTCTGCCCGCATTCCATAATGAGAGCGATCAGTTCGTTGCTGTCGGGATTCTGTCTGCTTAAATAAGAGAGGGCCTTGTGGAAAAAGGCAAATACTGTATCATCTGTTTTACCAAGAATATTGGCGTGATCCGTATAAGCGGCCATACCTTTAAGACCAAAAGTGAGGAGCTGCTGAAGTGAACGGATATCCTCACTGGGATGGCTGGAGGGGATATTTTTGCCGTGTGCCTGTTCCAGGAGCTTCTCATCGGATTGTGCAGGCGTAAAAGAGGCTGCTTCCGGAAGATCTTTCAGTGAATCTGGATTCAGTTTCTGAAGCTCTTCTTTGAGAGCTTTAATCACGCTTTCGCCACGATAGATTATCTCTTTCAGGCGAATAGTGTCAAAATTAACATTAGTAACTGTGGTGAACAGGGCCTCTATGGCGTAAAGATCAGCCGCTTCGGTTTTTCCACCGGCTTTGCGAATTTCATTTGCGAGAAAACCTGCGCCTTTTGTTTGAAAAAGAATCAGATCCTGTAAAGCAGCCGTATCAGCATCTTTACCGCAAACACCCATTACATCACAGCCTTTTCCCCTGGCTGTCTGTTCACACTGAAAGCAAAACATGCTCATTTGCATCTCCTCTAATTGTTAAGTGAATTTGTTAACATTAAAATAATATGCGATCACCTGTTGAAAAAGGTCCCGAGTTAAAATAATACTGAAGCATTATTGAGCTTAGGCTCTTATAATGCAGCACAAATGTCTAAACCCGTAAAAACATCGTTCTCCGCACTCTGTCTGATGAATTTTAATAACAGACTGCTCGTTATTAATCCAGGTCCCAGGGTGCTTCATAGGTTTACCAGTTGTATTTTTAATCACTGGACAATCTCAAAAGCGGCTATTTAGCCCTGATCATTATAAGGACCATCTTGAACTGCACCGGAGCATCCACCGCATGAGGTTTGTTTGCCGGCATGATAATCTGCTGGCCATTCTCTACCCGGTTGACGTTTCCCTCTATGGTTATTGTTCCATACCCGTCTATTATCTCAACCAGCGCATCAAAAGGAGCAGAGTGGGTACTGAGCCGCTGTCCTTTATCGAATGCAAAAACAGTTACAGTTCCTTCTGAGCTGTCGATTATGGTGCGGCTTACAACCGCACCTGGATTATAATTGACCAGGTCAGCATAATTGAACGGTTTGGCTATCAATCCCGGATCGATCTTTTTCACTTCTTTTTTATCCACAAGTATACCTCCTATTGATTTGGTATTTCTTTAAGCAAATACCGGATCTTTTGATTTACTTTAAACCCATTCATCCTTGATAATCTCACCCTTGATACCCACAATAACGCACTTGATGGGGATTTTCCGCTCTGCCGAACCAGCGGCCTGTTTCGCAAGGTGAAGGAGCCCGCCGCAGCAGGGTACCTGCATGATCACCACAGTCAATGTGTTGATTTTCGCAATATCGATAAGAGCCCTGATCTTATCGGCATAGATCTCAAGTCCTTCATCGAGCTTCGGACAAGCAATAGCCAGTGTTTTACCTCTAAGAAAGTCCCTGTGGAAATCTCCTAAAGCAAAGGCTGTGCAGTCTGCTGCAAGGACCATATCCGAGCCCCTGTAGTGAGCAGCGTTTGGCGATATCAGGTGCATCTGTACCGGCCAGTGTGTCAGCTCCGATTCCCGCTTTACGGTCGGCTCATCACTTACGGTGCTCTTTTTGAAAGCCATTGTTTTTGAACCCGGACATCCGCCATGGCACGCTTCGGCCGGTTCGTTATCTTCGAGAACCGGAATTGCAATGCCGTTTTCTTCAAGATATGCGACAGCTTCGTTGTAGTACTGGTCCTGTCCATGACTTTTCAGGTGATTCAGGTGGGCAGCTATTGTGTTTGCTCCCTGTTTCACTATATTTACCATAACCTTCTTTTCATCATAGGCTTCAGCTTCCCGTTCGATAACACTTATGGCGCCTTCAGGGCAGTGTCCCAGACATGCACCCAGCCCGTCACACATCAGGTCACTTACCAGTCTTGCTTTCCCGTCGATAATCTGAATGGCTCCCTCGGGGCAGTTCGGGATACAGAGTCCGCAGCCGGTGCATTTCTCAGAATCGATTGTGATGATATTACGTTTCATTTATTTCCTCCTTCGGGGCTGGTTTCTTTCTCTTTTTAAATATGCGTCTTTGGTGGAGGAAAAAAATTGATACAGATCAAGAAAAGGGGATTTTTTTTGGGGGGGCGGGTATATTCCCCCGAATTCTGGAATCGATCTGGATATTGGAAAAATGAGAATTATTTTATTCTTTTGATAGAAATGAAAAGAGGTGTTTTGATGGATATGCTCAAGATGTTGGATTTTACCGAGCTTTTCGGCGGCTTGTCAGAAAAGAGTAAAAAGATGCTCTCAGAGATAGCAATTCCTAAAAAACTCTCTAAAGGAAAGACGCTTTTTGTTGAAGGAGATAAGGGTTTTGCACTCTATCTTCTGGGAAACGGGAGCATTCAGCTGCTGAAATCAGGACCGGAGTCTAAAGGTGTGGTGGTAAAAGTGGTGTGTCCCGGAGAGGTGTTTGGAGAGGTTATCCTTTTTGAAAGAGACAAGTACCCTGTTACCGCAGTAGCGGTTAAAGACAGCACGGTATTTGTTCTTCCCAGACATCAATTCTATTGTCTTCTCGACAATGCATCTTTCAGGAATGATTTTATAGTTTTTCTAATGCACAAACAGCGGTATCTGACTGAGCGGCTGATGCATTTTCAGTCACATTGCGCAGAGCATAGATTTTTTTTGTTTCTGAGGGATCATTACGGCAGAAGGGATCAGATAAGTCCCGGCATGTCAAAGAAGGATATGGCCGCGGCAATCGGCACTACCCCTGAGACGCTCTCAAGGATCCTTGCAGACCTTAAAGCAGGTGGACTTTTGATCTGGGAAAGCGGAAAAATCGAGATTAAAAAAGAATACTGGGACAGTTTTAATCACAAAGAATGAAAACCATGATATTTCTTCCGAAGTTATAAAGCAGAATTACCGGTTTGATTGAAAAGACAGAATTGAGGAGGACAAATGATTGACATCAGAAACAAGTGGGCGCTGATCACCGGATCAAGCAGGGGTATAGGCAGGCAGGTTACACTTGCGCTGGCGGATAAGGGATGCAACCTGATTCTTCACAGCAGAGAAAATTCCCATACAGATAAACTAGCCAGTGAGGTTTCTTCACGTGGAATAAAGGTTTATCAGGTTGAGGCTGAGCTCTCCGATATTCCGGCGGTAAAGGCTCTGGCGGAAGAGGCGGAAAAGTTATCCGGCGGTCTGGATATACTGTATAATAACGCAGCTGTGATGACACAGTACCGGACCGATATCTATTCGGCCCACGAAAGCGAATACATCAAAAGCTTTACTATAAATACAATTGCCCCGATCATGCTCTGCAATATAATAATACCAAAGATGATAAAGAGGGGTTTTGGCCGTGTTGTCAATGTGACATCGGGAATAAAGGATGAACCGCAGCTGATGCCTTATGCGGCATCAAAGGCAGCGCTTGACAAATATGTATTCGATATGGTTAAGCAGCTTGATGGCACAGGGGTGCTTTTGAATCTTATGGATCCGGGCTGGCTCAGAACAGACCTTGGCGGTCCTGATGCTCCTGATCCGGTTGAGTCTGTGATCCCTGGCGCAATCGTTCCGGTTCTGCTGGATGATAATACCTGCGGAAAACTGTTCAGGGCACAGGAGTACAGGCCGCGATTATAGATCTTTCAATACTGGAAGCGGTTAAAGACAGCCATGTCAACCAGAAAAGCCGATAATTTGACTCTGTAAGAGATTTTGTGTAAATGAGTTTCTGGAAGAGGACGTCCCCAATACAAATAATAAACAAGAATAAAAAGATTTTTGTAGGGGGCGTCCCCCCTTGCGCTTCAGCCCGTCGAAGACGCCGGTCTTACGCTATCCCCCTGTGTTGTCGACCAGTTATGGAGGCAGGTATATTCATCACATTTGCAAACGCTGTTGCAGGTGCACTGGCGAACTGTAGGTAGATTAAAACTTATTGTAGTTTT
>JAAYYB010000415.1 GCA_012515615.1 Fibrobacter sp. | reverse complement strand
CAATAAAGCGGTAAACCGTGTGTACCAGGTTTGGCTGAGGAGCTACCATCCTCTTCGGGATCCAATACATTGCTGATTCGTCCGGTTCAAACATGGTCACCATCGCCAGGTTTTCGGACCCCTTCGAATTAGGAATAGCAAAAATAAAAAACGTGATCAGCGAGATCAGCGCTAATGAGAGAACGATCCATTTCCGATTCTTGTACACGGCACAATTATAACTAAAATTCGGTTTTAGGTTTATTCTCCTGGATAAAAAACTGTTTCAGATAAGGGCTGCTTTGTAGATTTCACGAAGTTGCTGAGTGTATGATAATGGATCGTGGAATTTACGAATACGTTCGATTGCCTTCATGCCTTTAGTATAGATAACTATTGGATCAGCGATTATTTTGAGGATAATTTCTTCGAGCCCAAGTTGGATTTGCTGAGAGAGACGGTCTCGTTCTTCCGGAGTAGAATATAATGCTTCACCAAGATCGTTCTTTGGGACGTAGATAAGCCAGCCAACATCACCATTGTTTATTTCAGGTAAAGCACGCCCATCAGTGCTAATAACCGGGCAACCACAGGCTTGTGCTTCCAGTACTGAAAATCCATAGGTATCCGCATAGGTTGGTAGAAGTCCGATGTCGCAGGTTTTCATTAGGTCAATAACCTTGTCATGATCCAATGTTTCATAATGTTCAATCCAGTCAGTATGATCTATGATGAACTGCTTTGCCCAGGCGATATCACTTTGTGTTTCCTTCGATGCATAGGAATCTAACCTAAGCGAACTCACAAGGACCAATTGAATGGGGGCTCCTTTTGAGTTGATTAAATTGTCAAATGAATTCAATATCTCCCGACCTCCTTTGCGGAAAAAACCAGCTCCTACAAGGATAAAACGAATCGGATTGGATTTGTCATATGTACGTTTAATCGACTTTTCCACCAAACTTTTTTGCGGTGGATGTAGAACGATCAGCTTATCTAAAATGATCCTTCGGTCCTCGGGGGGTAATTCCAAGAGCAAGTTTTTTTGAATGACAGCAGCTGACTGTGACATCGCAATAATCCGTTTGCAGTAAGGAGACTGAAGGGCATTTATACCGGATTGGATAAGAGGGGTCATTCTTAGTGGATTTTCAGTTTTTCCATGGCTTCGTTGCATTAAGCTCGAAAATCTTGGTAAAAGTGTTTCAAAATGTGCAACCCAAGGGGTCCGTCCGTAACTTACCCCATTAAAAAAATGAAGGATGTCGATTTTGTTTATATTAAAATCATTGAATTGGTTATTCAAATCAAAAGTGGGAAAAATCTCTCTGCCTAACCGACGATTTGTTGAAAGGGCTACTCTACGTAAATTGCTATAAAGATCTTCAACAGGAATATATTCTGCTTCGGGAAGTTTGTAAAGAATATTGCGCAGGTATGGATAATAATTAAATCGGTAAGAAAGAACCCCAATCTTCATAGAAGAACAGTATACCATAAATCCTTTGGTGCAAAACTAAGACAATTTGACAATAGGACATTTCTATTTAGCTTTGACACTGTAAGAGCAATTTGTTCAAACATTTCAATCAATTCGCTATAAAACGCTTAATGTTATACTTCATTGTTAATGAAGCAGAAAAGGTTTTTCGACTTTGACCCATTAATTACATTTACTAAACGGAGGATAAAAGCAACTGTCTATCCATTGAGTATTTGGTTGGGAATAGCCCCGATGAAAGCTTATCTTTACGAAGCAGAGAAAATCCCGGGCTGGGTGACTGCGGAAGAGTTAATGAAAAAAGGGGAATACAGTTATAATTTGCCGAATAATGCAGTTGTGGTTGAGATCGGTGCCTTTCTTGGTCGCTCTACTGTAATGGTTGCAGGAGCTCGTAAGATGAAACGGAGCGGACTGGTGCACTCGAT
>JAAYYB010000064.1 GCA_012515615.1 Fibrobacter sp. | reverse complement strand
TAATTCTCAGTGATGTTTGAATGATTTTATTATATAATATTTTTTTCTGGTTTTCAGGTAAATACCTGCCTTCCTCTTGAATCGTGCGGCCGGGTTTTAATCGAAAGGTGATCTTGCGATTTTGAATAAATACGAATTAGAACTGTTCGAAGCACAGTCCGGTCGACTTTCGGCCAAGCTTTTAAGAGAAGATGGATCCACACTGCACCTTCACTCTCTTGTAAAGCCGGAAGATGAGGGGCGGTATTTTGAAGAAACAGATATCTGGGGGGACCGGTTAATTTTTGTAGGCACCGGCATCGGGTATCACCTTTCCGGAATAAGAGAGAAAATTCCTTCCGCCAGCAGGGTGTTGCTGATTGATTTTTATGAGCAGCTTGTTCAGATATGTAAAAATGAGATTTTCCCGGAAACAGATACTGTTGAAATATCCTCTGGAACAGTTGATCCGCTGAGAAAAATCAGGGAATTTCTTCAGGGTGGCAGATATGTTCAGATTATTAAACATCCAGCCTCTTTTTGCGCTCATAGAGATTTTTATAGTGCGCTGCTTGATTCAGTGCTTTCCGTGAGCAGTGTTTCAGGGAGCGGAAACACCCTGGTACTTTATGGCAAATTTTTTCTTCAGGAAGAACTATGCAGAGCTTTTGCGCAGAACGGAATAAAGGCAGTGCCATTTGAGTACGAAAAGGCCGATTCCGTACTAAAATACGAATCACGGCTTCAGTATCTCATTCAGAGAGAAAAACCGGAACTGATAATTTCCGTTAATATGCTGGGTTTTGATGGAAACGGAATTCTGGGTGATTTTTCATCCCGAAGCGGAATTCCTGTTGCGGTATGGTTTGTAGATGATCCCAATCCGATTCTGCTTCATCAGCAGCAGTTTGTTGATAAAAATATGTTCGCATTCTGTTGGGAGCGTGCTTTTTTACCAGTACTGAAGGATGCCGGTTTCAGTTCCGCGACGTTTCTTCCTCTGGCTACAGATCCTGAGATGTTCCCGTTTTTACAGGTGGGCGGCCGCAGGTATAAAACAGGTTTTGTCGGCAGCTCGATGGGGAGAAAGTTTCTTTCGGAAATAGCGGTAAAATTCATGTGGAGAGAGGAGCTTGAGCCATTTGTACGGACTTGTGCCTGCAGGCTTTTGAGATCGCCCGGGAATGTGAAGGAAATTGTTTCTTCGGTTTGCAGTGAAACCGGGTATGTGCTTCCCTTTTCAGACAAGCGGAATCTGGTATGGCTGCATTCATATATTATTCACAGTGCAAGTATGATTCGCAGGAAAACAATAGTTGAATCGCTCATCCCCGATGGCATACAGACGTTTGGAGATCCGATCGGTTGGAGAGAACTTTGTGGTGAAGGGCTGAAGACAAATCCTGATATTGATTACCGAACAGGACTGGCATCTGTTTACAGAAGCATTGGCGTAAATGTGAACATAACAAGCTGCCAGATGCCATCTGCTGTCAACCAGAGAGTTTTTGATATTCCCGCCTGCGGAGGGTTTGTGGTTAATGATATGCAGCAGGATATTAAGGAGCTTTTTGATGATAAAGAGGTAGTGACTTACTCTTCAGTTGGGCAACTCAAAGAGCTGATAGCCAGGTATGGGGAAAATGAAAAAGAGCGGTTTGAGATCTCAAGGCTTGCAAGAGAGAGGATAGTACGGGAGCACACCTATACACGAAGAGTAAAGACTATCATGGATGTGATTAGGCAGGGTAAAAAGTAAAAGTTTCAAAAAAAACTAAAGAGTGGCTTGTTTGTGGTCGATATTTGTTAATGAAGACCCCGGGGGAACCGGAAAAACTCAACGAAAGAGTAAAGAAGTTCTTTGATTCGGTAAATGCGTTTGGCACGGATGCCAAATTATCACCACTGATGATGCCCTTTCACGCAGGGGTATCATTACAAACAAGGAGGTTCCTATGCGTATCAATCATAACATTTCCGCCATGATCACCCAGGGTTCTCTTTTCAGGGTCGACCGTGATCTTTCCAAGAGCCTTGAAAAGTTGTCAACCGGTCTTCGTATCAATCGCGCTTCTGATGATGCGGCTGGACTTGGTGTATCTGAAAACCTGCGCACTCAGGTAAGAGGAACCGCACAGGCTGTAAGAAATGCTCAGGACGGAATCGCGGCGGTAAATATCGCTGAAGGTGCTGCAAACGAGATTTCTGAAGTTCTTCAGCGTATGCGTGAACTGGCGATTCAGTCAGCCAACGACACTCTCACCTCTGTTGAACGCGGCTATACCAACGTTGAATATCGTCAGTTGATTACAGAAATCGACCGTATAGCAGAAGTTACAAACTATAACGGCATGAAGCTGATTTCTTCAACCGGCACAAGTTCAGGAGATAGATTTGGATACGGCGGTGCTAATGGAGATGGCTCGGCGCTCTGGATAGATGCAAACGGCTCTGTTGGTATAGATAGTGTAACAGTTACTATCGATACCCTTACAAGTGATCAGCTTGGGGCAGGCGGCGTAGATATCAACTCCACATACCTTACGGCACAGTCATCTTCTTCACAGGCGATCTCTGTTCTGGACACGGCTATAGACAGTGTGAACACCATGAGATCAAATATGGGTGCTTTCATCAACCGTATGGAACACGCTATCAATAACCTTATGGTTTCCAACACCAACCAGCAGGCCGCTGAATCCACTATCAGAGATGTGGATTTTGCCCAGGAGACAACAAAATTTACAAGAAACCAGATTCTGACCCAGTCTGCGACAGCGATGTTGTCACAGGCAAACATGGTTCAGCAGAGTACTCTGCAGCTGCTTGGCGCATAAGTGTCAGAAGTTTCCTGAAAAACCATGGGGGCGGCATAAGCCGCTCCCTTTTTTTTTATGCCGCTTCCGGCTTTTTCGTGGGTAGCCCCAACATATTGTGTCTAAGCACTTCTGAAACGTAAACAAGGCTTTACAGGAGGATATGGGTACAAATCCAATCCTCCGCAATGAAAAAAGATTGC
>JAAYYB010000063.1 GCA_012515615.1 Fibrobacter sp. | reverse complement strand
TCAGATGGATGCCGTTTTTCAACGGCATGACGTCCGTAATGGTTGTGCTGAAAAGGTTACTTATGAATATGAACAAGCCGCCCTGTTAATAAACCAGCTCGATATTCTGTCCGGTTATAACGGCAATCTTTGCACCATCAGGTGAAATGGCGCATGATATAAGATCGTTTTCGAATCCAATTACACCAGCCGCGCGTCCCAGCATCTTCTGCATGAACACCAGATTTTTCCTTTTCGAAGAGTCGCCGCTTCCGGTACCCAGAACCAGCCCGCCGAACTTTCCGGTTTCACCTGCATAAAGTACTCCGCTCACCGGCATGGTGCTATGAATACCTTTGATCGGCTGAAGCTGTGAGTTTAAAAACAGCACTGAATCGCAAGAAGTATGGCTGCTGCTTACCAGAATATCATCTCCGTAAATCGATAGCCCCGATATCCTTGGCCATGACATATCAACTGATGTATGGGAACCACCTGACTGATTTACCTTTGCCACCATTCCAACTGTAAGGCTGCCGTTTGAAACGTAAGATACTCCATCGGAGACTGTGACAAGGGGACCATATTCCGATGCAGTTCCAATTGTCGCGTTAAACAGAGGTATTGTATACTGCCATGAGACATCAAACCCGTCAACATCTATGGCCGCTACAACCCCGTCGGAACCTCCGCCCTGGCCGGCTACCATGAGATTTGATCCGTCAATGTGAATACCATAGGGCGAAAAATCCAGGTCCAGAGCCGTAACAGAAGCGACGGTTATGACATTTGCGATACGGAGTATTTTCTTCTCCACCGGGCAACTTACGTAAACACTGGTTCCCGACACGGCAATTCTTCCGGGAGTTTCACAGTGGCCTGCCAAGTTTACGGATGCTATTTCTCCGTCCGCCGAGCCTGCAGATACTACTACAACTCTGGGAAGCTGCCAGTCCCGCTCAAGCACGTAAATGTAATTTTTATCAATGGCTATATCGCCGGGTTCAATGAAATTGCTTTGAGCTCCCACGCGCTTGCGAAGAGGCAACTGGAGCAGCGAAATGTTGAGTGTAACAGAATCTTTCTGCGGAATGGTGACGGTATCGGCAGATATCAGATAACCATTTTTGGCAAATTGCAAATGGGCGTTTCCGGGGGATGGATTCTCGAACCTGAATGTCCCTCCAGTACCGCTCAGAACGCTGTCTGATGTGCCGGATATTTTGACGCTGACCCCCTCTATACCGCTGTTACCGGTTTTATCCTTTACGGTGCCTTTGAGTACCCGCAATGCCGGAGTAGAAGCAGACACGACATTGCCGGCGGTTTTTTTATTTTCGGAACCGGTCGTATATACCCTGTAGCAGTAGCTTTTCAGCGATTCAACCGTTGTATCTGTAAAAACCGTATCAGCTCTATTTGAAGAGGTAAAGAGCTTCTGGTCCCGGTCATCAACGTTTTCGGACGCCCCGCGGTACAATGTGTACTCAGTAAACTGTTCCTCTGTATTGGTGGTCCAGCTGAGCGTAACGGCGTCAGGTTTTACAGAAGCAACCTTTAAAACCGGCGCAGCCGGCGGCTCAACCTCTTTTTTATTAACCAGTACGACAAAACTTCTGTTACCACCGTTAGAGGTAACGTTGATTATCTGGCTATAGCGACCCGGCTCTGCGATGCTGTCACGATTGACAATTAATTCCAGTGATATCGAGGAATCCGCTTTCAGGGTTCCTGACTGGGGATTTGCTATTTTGAGCCATTTTTCGGCGGGTGTCGTTACCTGCCAGTTCAGCGTGCCTGTTCCGGTATTGGATATCAACTGAAGCATACTGTTTCTGTTGTCACCGAAATCAAGTGTGTCTTCATTCACAGATAGAACAGGCGTGATTGAGGCAAGCTTTATAGCCGTAACCGTGACAAAACCGTTACCGCCGTCTGAGCGGATCGTGACCAATCCGGTGTTTGCGCCGACATTAATGGAGTTGTGCGTTCTGGAAACGGTTATTTCAAACTGGTATTCCTGCCCTGCGGCCAGATCGGCAATTGCAGCAGGTGCAATCCCTATCCATTGCTGAGCAGTTGACAAACTGCATGTTTTCATCACCACGTTGCCCTCATTGCGAATTTTAAGCTGCAGCATGGCCTTTGTCGAATCGAACCTGAGGGTATCGGCCACAACTGAAAGTACAGCGGCATCCTCTTTTTTGTTAACCAGTGCAACGAAACTTCTGTTACCGCCGTTAGAGGTAACGTTGATTACCTGGCTATAGCTGCCCGGCTCTGTGATGCTGTCACGATTTACAATTAATTCCAGTGATATTGAAGAATCCGCTTTCAGGGTCCCTGACTGGGGCTTGGCTATGCTGAGCCATTTTTCGGCGGGTGTGGTTACCTGCCAGCTCAGTGTGCCTGTCCCGATATTGGATATCAACTGAAGCATACTGTTTCTTTTGTCACCGAAATCAAGTGTATCATCGTTCACAGATATAACAGGCGTGGTTGAGGCAAGCTTTATTGCCGTAACCGTGACAAAACCGTTTCCGCCGTCTGAGCGGATCGTGACCAGTCCGGTGTTTGCGCCGACATTAATGGATTTGTGCGTTCTAAAAACGGTTATTTCAAACTGGTATTCCTGCCCTGCTGCCAGATCGGCAATTGCTGCAGGAGTGATCCCGACCCATTGCTGAGCAGTTGACAAACTGCAAGTCTTCATCGCCGTGTTGCCCTCGTTGCTGATTTTAAGCTGCAGCATGGCCTTTGTCGAATCGAACCTGAGGGTATCGGTCACAACTGAAAGTAAAGCGACATTTTCCTTCTCCACCACCTTGATAACCAGATTTCTGGAACCACCGTTTGATGTGACGGCAAGGGCTCCAAAATAAGCGGCGTCACGGGCAGTCAGTGAATCACGTAAAATTCTGACAGTAATGATTGTCTCCTGACCAGGCGCTATAACCATTGTGTCAGGCTCACTCCAGGTGATCCACTTTTCAGATGATTGTATATCATCAATTTTCAGAGATGCCGTGCCAACGTTTGCCACAAGTAACTGCAGTGAAGAATGATTGATGCCGAAATCAAGCGTATCGGCCTCTTTGTCTCCTGACTTGATATTCAGCTCGGGACTGCTCGAGGCAACCGGTTTGTTATTGACCATAAAAGATCTGCCCGATTCCCTCCCCGAAGCAATAATCGACATGCGATAATGATAAAGGATACCCGGAGTGACATTTTTATCGGTGTACGACCCGGCTTTAGCATCAGAGATCTCCTTGATAACCTCCATCTCTGCAGTCGAATCGGTAGATCTGTAAATGAGATACTTTTCTACACCCGTAAGGCTCATGCGGTTCCACGAAAGCTTGATCGCACCGGTATCTCCAACCGCAATCAGCTTGAACGGATCTTCTCCGTTGTTGCAATAGGGATCAAAGGGATTAGTACCGCTGTACTCCATGCACAGCAGAAAAGGAAATACCAAGGAAAGTAACCATACATGCAATGAAGATCTTTTCATGAAAGCACCCTGTAATTTTTTGTTGTCATCAGAAATTGTAAATCAGCATTACACTGCCCGGATTGATATCGAAGTCCAGCGTTTTTTCCGCTTTTTGCGTTTCTTCTTGAGTAAACACCCACTGCGATCTGTTTACCGCAAGCAGAATGATGCCTGTAGCTGCAAGCGCTACAGACGCGCCACCTGTGTAATATCGGGAATTCATATGAAATTGCGCTTTTGAACGCAGATCCTTGTACTCCCCGGCTGAAAGATCATATCTGGTCCGATAGTCGCTGTCTGCGCCAATGTAGGTAAAATGATTCCATACCGCCGTGCCGGCAGCCGCAAGTCCGACAACCACGCCCGACCATCCCAGAGCCCGTCTTACTTTGTATGATGAATTGGGAGTTGTCTTTACTCCAAGAATAGAGAGCAGCTGAATGCTTACCCGGTCAAGTACATCTGATTCTTTAGAGCCCTCCTCGATAGCTGAACCCTTCACAAGACCGCTTTTCACCTCTACGATACGGGCGTTTACCTTGATATTTTTCTGCACGATATCATGACTTCCAATCACTATGTAATCGGCACCCGCGACTTTTCCGGCGTCGATGATATCCTCTTCGTTTACCAGTCCTGTCTGATGAAGCGCGATTTCACCAGCCATCTTCTCAAGCTGGATACGCTCGACAAGCTGAACCATTCCGGACTTGCCGATAAAAGAGCTTATATGCTCCGCGACCCTCAAACCTCTTGACACATACTCCGAGGTTGTATCGGCGCCTTTAAACGGTAACACCGCGACAGTCTGCCCTCCATCAACAGAACCATACAATAACGGAACACAGACAATCAGCCACGGGTTTATCCGGCGCCGTGTCCCTGGTGCCAACCGGCGTGATAAAGATTCTTTAAATTCTGAAAAAATGCTCATTTAGTTCCTTGTCCTCCACAAATTAATAATTTTTCCGGTTCGGGATCTTATTGACTCACAAGCAGCCTTCCATTGACCACTTTTTTACCGGCAACCAGCCTGCAAATATAATGACCCGCTCCCACACGGTGCCCGTCTGCTCCGCCAAGATTCCATCTGACCTGATAATAACCGGCCTTTCTTTGCACGTTGACCAGCGTAGCGACCCGTCTTCCCCGGAGGTCATAAATCCAGATATCGACATTCATATCACGCGGCAAGCCGTATGAAATTACTGCCGAGCCGATTATCGGGTTGGGGTGGACAGCGCCCAGGAAAACTGATTTCGGTATTTTTTGTTCTGTCAATGGTTTTGCTGAAACGACAAACTCGTTTGTCACTTCGCAATACACACCCATGATAAATTTCCCGTCGCCATCGGTTCCCTCGGTAACGATAAGGTAATCTCCCTCTTTTCGATCCCCGGTGTATACACCGCGCCAGGTGCTGTCGTTTACCTGTTCCAGTCTGACCGCGGGAGGTGATGACTGGGCCGGATCGATATCGGGACCGTAGAGCCGGCACCATACTTTGTCGAATACACCCTTTACATGTGCCGTTATGGTTATTCCGTCTGCAGGTGCATCTGCACTTGCAGAATCGATAATCGATGTCATGGTCTGAAGCTGCTGGCTTCCGCCGATAAAGATTGTTTTTGCAATATTAAAATCGCTATTTGTGCTGTATGCGCTGTTATTATCACAGTTTATCTGCGGGTTGGCCTT
Organism: Fibrobacter sp.; assembly: GCA_012515615.1. Taxonomy (GTDB): domain Bacteria; phylum Fibrobacterota; class Chitinivibrionia; order Chitinivibrionales; family Chitinispirillaceae; genus JAAYIG01. The sequence continues at coordinate 15,839 of JAAYYB010000063.1, read as the reverse complement.
ATTGGTGCCGGGCGCGCTTGCATCCGACCAGTTAAGAGCATCCCTGAACGCTTCGGCAAGATCTTTTCCCCTGTAAACATCGTTCCAGATGTTCCACGAAAAGCACTTTCCCATATTAAAATAAGCTGCATTGGCGGCATCGGAAGAAGTGATTACCACACGGTTCTGCTCAACGGAAGTGCGCAGCTTCGACTGAAAACTGCCGCTGTAGCAGAAATCCAGAATAAGGATAACCTGCGCGCTTGATGGCAGATCACCGTAGCTGTCAAGCCATTCGGCAAGGGTATCTGGAGTCAGATACTCTGTTTTGTTAAGATAAAACCTTCCGTTGTTGAGAGCTGAGGATCCGTGTCCCAGCAGATATACGATCAATGGAACCGAGTTTTTCACATCGTTTTTCACTTCATTGCTCAACATGAATTTACGCAAGGCATCGAGAGTTACTGTCGTGTTGTCAACAATTTTCGAGTCGGTAAAAGGGTCTTTCAGGCTCTGCCAGCCTACAGGATTCATGTAATGAATCTGTTCATTGCTGAAACCGCGATCAAGAAGTTTCTGGTAGGCCCAGTTGCAGTTGGGCGCGATATTTTTAGTGAAATAGGTGTGATCGTCAAATGCGGTTCCGGCTACGATAAGCGCCCGACCGATACCGGCCTGTACCGGCACAAGAAGCGTGTCGGAGTAAGCGGTCGCATTTTCATTGTCTACTGCCTTTACGTAAAAACCGTGGTTCCCCAGTTCCAATTCCGATGAATTGATCGTGAGCTTTTTGCCCGATCCCAAAAGCCCCTGGATAGTCGAGTACCACTGGAAGCTTTTCAGGCTGTCATCATTGTTATCGGCAAACTGGTCCATGTCCCACCCTTCACCGGTGAATATCACATCGCCACTTCCTTTGAGAATCAGTCCCTCAGGGCTGATAGACAGGACGCTGGCATGAGGCAGCCGGTTGTTGATGGTAAGAGATGCAGTCGCGGCACTGGAGGTATCTCCTTCGTTGTCTATTACCCTGCACGAAATGGAATGAACGCCTATAGAAAGTGCAGATGGTTTAAGTGTAAAGCTTCCCGCGGTGGAGCTCAGCGCCCCGTCAACAGAGGAGGACCAGAGATATTTTGCGATACGCGCACCTGTGCCCGCATCGTCGGAATCATCGGCAAAGGCTTGAAATGCTATATGGCCGGAAGTATCCCACAGAGCCGAGGCCGGTGTGAGATCTAAAGAATCGCAGTAGGGCCTTGCGGCAGCCTTTGCTGAAACAGTTACTGAAACTGACGAACTTGTAGAGCCATCGGTATACGCTAGACTTACAGCGGCGTCCAGAAAATCTCCGCCATCGGCAACCGGAGATTTAAAACGGATGGTGATCTCCTCGTTTTCTCCCGCGGCAATGGTTGCCGGATAGGAAATGATGCGGAAGGCCGCGCTGGTGGTATTGGTATCGGTAATGGTCACCAGCGCGTTGCCGGTGTTGGATATGGTGATGACTGTGTCGAAGCTGGCTGTCAGGGATCGTTTGCCGAAATTGACGGCAGAGATGGATGCACTAAGAGAACTCCTGGTGCCTGTACCGGAAACGCTCAGGGAGTGCGGTGATCCTGTGGCATTGGAAACGATGCTGATCGTTTTCGTGAGTGCCTTAGTACTGTCATGCGGGTTGAACCTGACCTTGAGCCAGAAACTCGCGTTAGGCTCAACCTGCCGCTGTCCGGCATTTCCAAGGACGATAAAATTCGAATCGCTGGAACTGATAGTATCGATTTTTAGTGTTCCGGTGCCGTTGCTGGTCACCGAAATTGAATCATCTTTATATGTGCCGGCCGGGATATTTCCCAAGTTAAGCACCGTGGCGCTCATGGACAAACCCGCCTTGACACCAGTGCCGGAGAGCGTTACCTTTGAGGTTGAGTCGAGGACTGAAGTGTTGTGGATCGTAAGTGTTGCAGACTTGGTCCCGGTTGAAGTTGGTTTGAAAGAAACAAAAAGCGATCGAACATCTCCCGATGCCAAAGTAAATACTTTATTACCTGAAATTGAAAACTGGGGGTCATCGAAGGTGATTCCTGTAACATCCAGTGAAACATTCGGGTTTTCGTTTCTAATGGTCAGGATCTGTGATGAATCGGTTTCGCCGACAAGAACTGATTCGTATGTGATATTTTTTGGGGCCACGGTGATGCCGGTGAGAACTCCGGAACCGGTGAAAACCAGGGAATTATCCACTCCGCCTGCGATATTGGGTGTAGAGATACTAAACGTTACAGAGTATGAAATTTCCGCCTGAGGAGCAAAATCAGCCGAAAGGATTACTGAATCACCCGGCTGAATAGTAATCGGGAAAGCATCGGCCACATATAAGTTCTTCAATTCGGAGCTGGAATGTGTTATGCCGGTGATGGTGATGGGATTGTTGCCTTTGTTCTTTAGTGGAAAAGTGGTTGTTTTTTCCGAGCCTACTACTGTTGCGGGGCATGCCCAGGAATTGTCAAATATATCATCGAAGGTTTTTGTGAAAACAAAGCCTGAATAATCGAACGTATGGTAACTCGCTGAATTGAAATTTATGTCAATAATTCCACTACTATTTCCAGAAGCAGTACCTTCATGGCGAAGAAATACAAGGCAGGAGTCGCCAGGCTTTAGCAAGGTGTAATTGGGGGATACGCGCAGACAGGTCAAACCGCTGATTTCCGTGGTCACGGCAGCCGTATCGTATGTTATGATCGTATCAGTCGGACCGGCATTTGTGACCTTCAATGTATCGTAGGCAATCTCGCCTATATAAAGGATCGGCCGCATGGTTCCGGTGATACCCATTTCTGCTGAGGATTTCATTTTACAGGTAGCTCCCGGCGAATTTCCATAATATCCCATGTCAACTACAATATTGTCATTGGGTCCATAACAATATTGATTCTCACGGGTATTCGATGAATCCGGATCGCCGGCATCAATTGTCGGCGAATATGGGTGAACATGGTAGTCGTCAAGAGAGGGGTTGATAAAAAGAGGATCACGGTTCAGGATGCAAAGTCTGGATGACGGAAGAAGACGTGAAGGGTTGAGCTTCATCAGGCTGTAACGGCCTTCGACTCTTGCCTTTGTCTGAAATGATAGACCATAAAATAATGTATCGGTTATTATAGAATTAATGACTCTGATAGTGTCATCGGTACTAACGGCTCCGTCGTTGAAATTATTGGCGATTGTCGACCCTGTAATAGTAGTTGGATACAGTGTTGACTTATCCAGAATTATTATACCGCTATTGGAATAGATCAGGCACTGCTTTAAATAGAGATTGTTACATCTGGCGAAAATGTAGCTTGAAACATTATGATGGATTTGACAGCTGTCGAACACCATCCTGCAACTGGCTGCGGAATTGAACAATCCACCTGAGATGGTATCATATGCAAAGGTACATTTCTCTATCAATGCGGTGTCGGTTGCAGTTGTTACCTGAAGGCCAATCAGGCCGCCTTTAAATTGCGGGCCGCCGTTTCCGGTAAAGTTCGATTTGCTTATAAACAACCGGTTACTTATCAGCAACGTCTGGTCTGATTCTGGTTTGTTGTCACTGATTTCACAGCGAGTGATGGTCAAACGCGCACCCTGGTCACAGTGCGCTATTCTATCTGTCGTTCCTTTGACAGTGCAATCGCGCATATGAAAAGATGTCCCGCTTCCACTCATAAAAGTTATAATTTTGTTATCGAGAAAAAGGCAGCTGTCTGCAAGAAATGAGCCTCTGAAAAACACATACGCATTACGGAAAAAATTGCACTTGCGGAACCTGGGGCCTGAACTGTTTTTCACTATTTTGTCATTGAAGTAGATAGCTGTGATTTGATTTTTATATGGAAAATCCTGGAAGGTTATTCCGGCAATGGTGGAAGTGGTATCCAGATCGGCAACTGAATGAAACACGCAATAGGATGTATTGCCCTGGCAATCGATTATTGTATTTGCAATATCGCTGGTATCACCTGAGAGAATATACCTGGATGCAATGGTGATACGAGTAAACCATTCTTGAATGATTACATGAAAGGTACTCTGGTATACGCCGGTATTAAGAAGCACAGTGTCGCCGTCACCTGCTGCATGTATCCCGCTTGAAATTGAGCCAAGAGAGTTCTCAAATGAACTTCCATCTTCCGATCCTGAAGCCTCCGGGCTTACGTAGATAATTTTTGCAGAAACCTGGGAAAAAATCAGACAGCATAAAAGCAACATCTTTTTCATGAAACCCACCTTTAAGAAACCATCTTTTACAATACCGTGTTAACCTTTATAATTACATACCGGTTATACTTTTGTATGTGATATAGATCACAATTCAAACATTCAGGCCGCCAAAGTCGCCAATAACATGCAGGCAATTATTGCGCGATAAAACGGATATCAGTCATGTATTCTCCTCATATCTCTGCAATTCTTAACGACTTCCGCGGTTTTTGTGAGGCATGAATATTTACTTAAAATCCTGCAATAATATAGTAGATGGAATTCAGTCGAAAGAGGGAAATCAAAATGTCTATCAGCCTGTCCGACTATTGGCCAGAAGGCAATACAAGGCCGTCTGGCATTGTGAAATGGTAAGTGTAGCGGTCGGAGATGAATGTAAAGAATCCCCTTTGCGGAGAATCGAAGTAGAGGTCCCGCTTTTTCCATGATAATGTGAAAAATAAAGGGACTGTGTATGACCTGAACTGTTAGTTCAGGGCTAAGTGATTATCTTTCATTGCACACAAAGTCGTTAAAGGGCTTATGTGCAGATCTTCCAAATACAAAAATCACTTTTTTTCAAGAACACTTTCTGCATAGCGGTCGACAAGATTGCGAATCATACGTTGATATTTAAACCCCTTCCTGGTGGCATATTTCTTAAAAAGGTTTACACTACGCCTACTGAGCTCAAGAGTAATTTTAACATTATCTTCCTTAAACATCAGTTCTTCGGGTTTTGGTAGAAAGTCATCGATGATTTCGCTTCGCTTGATTGATTCTTTAATATCTTCTGGTGCCTCAGTATATCTTGTTTTTTTCATAATAAACATCCTTTCCTTCGCGCCAATACCCAGCTTTAAAAATTCTGATATTCCCATTTCTCCAGGTAAATCTAACAGTAACGATGTGATTTTGTACTTTTCCGTAACAGAAAAATCGTTTTTCTTTATAAGTACTATGTTTTCGATCTAATGCGATCACACGATCGGGATCGTTAAACGCATACTGAGCAATTTCAAATGAAATATTGTGTTTTTCGATATTCTGATAATTTTTCCTATTATCCCATTCAAAATTTGAAGATGGGGTGCCCATGACATTAAATTAATTCAAAACCATATAAATTTCCATATAAATTACCATACAATTACCTTAATTCTTGGTCTCATAACCCAATATTTTTACGTTTTTGATTGTAGTTTTATTTCGGGATTATTGATCCGATTGTAATACAAGACCGTCCCGCATAGTGAAATGGTAAGCGTAGCGGTCGGAGATGAATGTAAAGAATCCCCTTTGCGGAGAATCGAAGTAGAGGTCCCCGAACTGTGAGCTCAGATCAGAATCACAGAAAAAACAGGCTGTATCTGCTTCTGTTGTGGAATAGACGCCCGAGAAATAGCTGTTAAGAAGGGAGAACTGGTTTACAGATATCTGCGATTGCGCCGAATAGGATCCCTGGATTTTACGGTCACCGCCTGAGTTTCCAAACCGCACCTTCTGCTGGAGCATCAGCTGATTCAGAAGAAAGTTATAACTGTATCTGGCAGTATCTTCATTGTCCTCAATGGTAAATGTCATGGGGAAGGAGTCGGAGACGATCTGCGATCCTGACATGTCTATTTCCAGAGAATCGTTCTGAACGATGGATTCAATGTCGGCGATGCGCAGGGGTTTGATTGCTGCAAGACCGTGGTAATCAAAAAGAATAGCGTCGAATGCAGGTGCAGTCAAACTCGATGTGTCAACCGGTGCAGCCGTCAGTGTGTACCGGCCCTCTACTTCCCTGAACCCTGAAAATTTCAGATCACCAATTGCAATGTCCAATGAAACTTGTGGTTTTAGCCTGTTGGAAACATCGACTTTAAAACCGCTTGTCAGGTCCCAGAGCGGTCCGGGTTCGTAAGAATAATAGGGCGCGCTTAGCTGGGCACCAAATGACTTGATATAGGAGCGGGGATTGAAAAGATCATGTCTGATGGTATCATCCTCATTATGTCCATCAAGACCCGGGCCATAATGAAATGCTGCCTTCATCGTAAGGCTGCCGTTACTGAGAGTGTATACGCCGTTGCTGAACGATGTTTTATAAGGATTGGAAAGGGTGTTATAGTCAAGTGTACCAGTAAGATTCCTGAGGAATTCAAAAATGAAATCGCCAAGTTCCATACTTTCACTTTTATTTTTGTATGTAAAGTACCGACCCATTAAAACAACAGGCCTCATAGTGTATTGATTCTGAGTGTAGAACGCACACGTGCTGTCTATTGAAATGTCAATCTCGGGAAGAAGGATTCGCAGATTGAAAGAGGGCAGAACCATTATTGAGGCTACATCTTTCGATTTATAACCGAGCCTGTCGACCAGCTCCAGAGCTACAGAATAGGTTCCGAACTTCCTTAACGGCACTCCCAGGATAGCTTTTTTTTGCAGTATGGTATCTACCTCACCGTCATTTCCAAAATCCCATAAATACCTGCTTATAAGTCCATCATTTTCCACTGCTCTGGAACTGACACCCCCTTTAAAAAACGCGGTATCAAACTGAAAGAATGGGCCTATACCCGAGACATCAATCTGTGCTTCACTTTCAACTGTGTACCTTGATGCGCGGCTGTCAGACGGGTTATCAAGGGGCCACCTGCAACTGAATGCAGTTATAATAAAAACAATAACAATAAACAAAAAGAGATTTTTCATTATGGAAACAGATCCTCTCAGAATGACAGAACTATCACCAGCATGCCTGCTCCGGCAAGAATTCCTCCACCTATCCTCATGACATTATATTGTGTTACTTTACTTCGAAATTTGTCGGTATTAACCGTAAATGCTGAATATTTGTACCGGTCGTAGTTTTTTTTACCTGCATATTGTCCGATAGCAGCAAGCACGGCACCTCCGGTAACCATTACGGTGCCGGCAACAATTGCCCCGGTTTTTGGAGCACCCTGCTCATCGATGTTTATTTCCGGACCCGAAGTGGAAGAGAGCTGGATTTTGCCGGGATCGAAGCTGAAAAAAGGAACCGGATTATCTGATGATAAAGACTGTGAGCAGGTTTTACCAGTAAAGACAACCGTACAGAAAATTATAATAAGAAAAGTAACTTTGGAATTCATTATAACCCTGGTGTTTAGATATGACAGTTTCGGATGACGCTGTTTTGATTAACTTTTAAGTTAAAATAATAAAATGTGGCGGATGAGAGAAAAAAAGGCACAGGTTGTACGATTTGTCCCATGACTCGTCAGCCTTATTCACCTGTACATTCTATGTCAATGTATACTGAATGTAGAGTCAACTCTTTTCGGATTCAATAGTACGAGAAATACAGAGATTAAAATAACACCTGACTTACGCATCCGGGAAGGGCGAAGTGTGTTTAGACCTTGTAGCAGAAAGGCTTTCACAAATCGCAGGCACACCACACTGGTGGTACATCTGCGATTTGTTCAAGCCTTTATGCACAGGGAATAAGTGCACTGCGCCCTGATCCGGGTGCATAAGTCAAATAATAAACGACTCTTTACTTTACCGCCTTTAATGTAAAGACACCTGAACCGAATTCCCTTTCCATTGCAGAGCGGTTAATACATTCAATTCCCTCTACAGACAGCCGGCCAAGAGATTTCCCGTTCAAATTGAAAACATGAACCGTCTTTACTGAATTCTGCTTCCACTCAGAAGGTATCCTGAAGAACAGGTTGTTTGCCGATGAAAAGGTGACCGGCGAAAGATTCCTTTTTACAATTGAGACTGAAGAAAAAACCGGTTTAGAGACTTGTGTGGCGGCATCAAAATTGTTTGAATGAAATTTCAGATGTTCTCCAATATCTGTACTATTGACGCTTCCGCCATGACCGCCGCCTGGAATGATTTTGAATGTCAAATCGATTCCCAGATTTTTCAGTGTATCGCGCATATCACAATTGAAGGGGTATAGCGGACCCATCTGAAGATCCTTGTCTCCGGTAGTCATCGTAACCTTTATTCCCAAAGATTTGATCTTTTCAGCGTTTCTCTTTGCAAATGTAAAAGGGTAGCTGTTTTCATTGAAATAGTTTCCGTCACTGCCGAATATCTGAGTTGGGATGGAACGATCGAATTGCTGTTTACTCAATTCATCCCAGCTGACAAGAGCCGCGTCGTATGATCCAATGCTGCAGAACAGGTCGTAATGCTTGAGCCCATGCATAAGCGCACCGAATCCTCCCATCGAAAACCCCTCAATTGCACGGTGTGAAGGATCGGCCTTGGTACGATAGGTCGCATCGATGTGTGGAATCAACTCCTCGATTATTGTAGATTCACACTTGACTGTGCCGTTTTTTGAATCACTGTAGAAAGTGTTTCCTCTGCCATTTACGAACACAACAATCATTGGAGAAAAATTCTTATCAGTAATACCTTTTTGCAGGACATCTTTATAGTATGAAACATTCCCGTTCTCATTTCCACCCATTCCATGCAGCGAGTAGACTACCGGATAGCGCTCTGTGGAACTGTTGTAATCGGGAGGAAGATAAATTACGTATCCGATCTCGATATTGTTCATCAACGCACTTCGGTAAGTTGCATGTGTAAATCCTGTCGCAAGCTGTCCCCCGGGATTATTCCATTGATAATTCTGAGCTGTACTTGTAAAAAAGATCAGCGCAACAGTTGCAATAGCATTTGACAATTTATTCATTCAATCCTCCTGGTTAAAGTTCCTGTTATGGCCATGGCAGTCTTATTTCTTCAACACCTTCCCGGTGAATTTTCCGATATCGTTCCTGACCGAGATTAAATACACTCCCGGCACGATTCCATCACCGATATCAAGGAAATCCTTTCCATTGCCCGTTTTTATTACAGATCCTCTGATATCAGTAAGTCGATAACTGAACTGCCCACTGAGTTTAATCTGAAATCCACTCTGCAAAGGGTTTCTGAGCAATTTCCGCCCGATATATCTGCTGTTATCCGCTTCGGCCGGCATCTTGAATTCGATAAAATTAAGATTCATGTAATCAGCATTAAAAGTTATGCGCATTACATGCTCTCCGGCGGTCAGTTCGACATCATTTACTGTTACAGTAGTCCAGGTCTGCCAGCCTCCGGTATTAGGCAACTCAACATTCCCGCTTATATTGACGCCGTCCATTTCAATTTTCAGATTTCTGCCGTCTCCATCTACAGCCGCACGCAACTCGATATTATAGGTTCCTGTGGCAGCAACGTTTACAGTGTATTCCAGCCATTCACCTTCAAGAGCATAACCGATATTATAAGATCCGGATTGGTCGGTGGTTGCCTCTATATCAACCTGATCATTTCTAAAATCCGTCTGTCCTTCATTGCCGTTTTCATCTGCCTCATGATAAGCTGTTCCTTCACCACCCTGGTCGTACTCTTCTGCTTCAATACGGCCCGGGATCTGATGAGGAGATGTTCCGTAAGGGGCTTGATGAGCCTCTAAAGTGATTGTAACAGCCGCAGAAACAGCGACTTGCCCCTGGTTATCGGTTGCTCTTGCTGTTACAGTATGTGTTCCAGCCTGCATTCCTGAATATTCGATGCCGTAAGGTGCAGTGCTGTCGCTCCCCAGTAAAGATGTGCCGGAATAAAAACTCACGCTGGCAATAGTACCATCTTTGTCGGATGCATCAGCTGTGAAGGTAATGGTTTCAAGTGTTGAGAAGCTGCCGTTGTTTGCCGGCGAAGTAAGCTTTACCTCAGGAGCCTTACCTTTGGGAAATAAAGTGAGCATTTTTAACGCATAACGTTTCCCTAATTCCCTGTAACTGGCCGAAGTAAAATGGAGGCCATCCCCTTTATCCGGCAGGCCACTGGAAGAAACAATGTGGGCATTGGGAATAGATTTGGGGAGTTCCGCAATTATCGCGTTATGGCTGGCGCAGGAACCGCCCTCTGCTGCAGACACGAGTTCTCCTGCCAGGATAGGCACTGAAGCGGGATCGAGTCCCAGATCCTGTATGATGTGGTCATAAATCGCTTTTACCTTTGCGGGCCATTGCCTGTCATTTGTATTAGACTCGCCCTGATGCAGCAGAATGCCTTTGATAACACCATCCTTCTGTGCAAGCTTTGCCATTTCTATAAGACGCCCATACGGGTTTCCATTATACTCGTTAATGTAGTTCTTCAACCAGCTTTCTGTAATCGATGAGACATAGGCCTGGTAGTCATCTTTGTCGAAAAGTTCGATTTTACAGCCCCCTACCGCTACATTGATAACTCCCACCGTGATCTCAGAGGGAAGGCTGTCAAGCAATGTCCTGCCAAAATAATCGGCAGGGGTAAGCCCTGTATTGCATCTGCACAAAGGAGGTGTAGCGGTGTACCAGGATCCCTTTGTTCTACCTAAATTCGAGCAGTTAACAGCAGCCATTACCTTAAAGCGGCTGTCAACGGTTTTGTCCTGCGCCTCAATGGTACCATTTCCCTCCATGTTTGACTGCCCGAAACAGAGGTAAATATGAAAATCAGGGTCCTGAGAGAATGTCTTTCCAGTTAACAGCAAAAGACTGAACACACACACTTCCAGACCATGCCCTAGTTTCATTTATGCACTCCATGATCAGTTTGTCCTGGCTGACTGAAGAAACCGATATTCTTGCCAGATAATTCTTAATATATACAAAAAAAAGCTCTATTAAACATTGAATAACAGAGGCAGTAAAATTTTAAGTACACAACTTGTGTACTGTACTATATCATTTTTATGGACACGAGACTTTCCCGCACCGAAACTGATACAAACAGAACTGATCAATGTCAATTAATTGTATACAGTCAATGCAAATGCTATATTGAACGCTATTAAAACAGGCTCAAATGACTCAATTCCGATTTCGGAAACAGCCTGAAATGATTATACCACTAAAACAGGGAATTGGCGATAGCTGTCTTAACACTAAGGAAGCAGCATGGGAACTAAATCCGTCTTCATTTTGATGATTTTTACGATTACAGCTGTATTGACTGGTGATCTAAATTCAGCCACGGTCACTGAGCCGCTTTTAACTTATGGAGCATACGGCCCTTTGAAACACTTCGCGATCTTCCCTGATGGAAAGAAGTATCTATTTGCAAACAATACTACAGCGCATATTGTCGATGCTTCCTCAGACAGCATAATAGTCTCAACACCCAAACAAAGGTCCGAAATCGTTTCAGTGGCTGCTTCGCCTGATGGATCAAAAGTGCTGACAGGTTTGGTAACTCGGGAAATAACCCTCTGGGATGCTAATACCGGAAAAACCATCCGTAACTTCTCCGGGCATTCTCAGCAGGTAAGTTCTATGGCCTTTTCATCAGATGGCAAGAGAGTATTGACGGTCTCAATGGATGGCAAAGCTAAACTGTGGGACATTGCCAGAGACAGCGCGATCGTCACCTTTTCAGATAATGTATCCAACCGCTACATCGAATCTGGGGCGCTTTCTCCTGATGGCTCAAAATTGCTGACGAGTTTTTTAGCCGGTGGCCTCGCTCTCTGGGATGTTGCCGCCGACAGCATTTTGATGGAGATTGATTTTCATGCTGGAACAGATATACTTAACAAAACTCCTGTAGCTTTTTCTCCGAACGGCACCATGGCACTCTATGGCTATATGCTCTGCGATCTGACAGAAGGCACGATTGTCAGGTCATTTGAAATCCCTGGTGACAAGGTTGTATCTTCGGCCTTCTCACACGACGGCACTAAGGCCCTCACAGCCCGTGATTCAACGGCAAAAATCTGGGATGTCGCCACCGGGGACCTCCTCATGACATCCCCCAAGTCATCTGTACTGATTACTTCTGCCGCTTATTTACCCGACAGTTCGAAAGTAATGATATGCTACAAGGATAATACCATCAATATATGGGACCTTGCCTCAGGCACTATAATCAAGGCTTACTCCGGCCATGCAGCCCAGGTTTATGCAGTAGCATTCTCGCCTGATGGTTCCATGGTGCTCACCGGTTCTGGTGATGAAAGTGCCAAACTCTGGGACGCTTCTACCGGCGCATTTATAAAAACCCTCACTTTCCCTAACAAGTTTACTGACGGCGTTTCTTCAGTGGCGTTTTCTCCAGATGGTTCAAAAATGTTAATTGGTTCCTGGGATAGAGCTGTTAAAATCTGGGATACCCCCGATTTTGACAGCACCATTCAAACACCTCCCCTGTATACTGGGGTTTTTTCTTTAGACGGCGATAAGTATATACATGGAACAACAAGCGGGGCCGCAATTCTTCGTCAGATCTCCTCACCCGATTACCTGGTGACGTATTCGGACGATGTTGCCATATCCGCAGTAGCAATTTCACCCGATGGTAAAACGGTGCTTACCAATGGCAACAATAACGCCGTGTATCTCTGGGATGTCCCTTCCTCAGGGGCAGCCAAAAGAATCCGAATTTTTTCAGGCCATTCAAGAACTATTAAAGATGTGGTTTTTTCCCCTGATGGTTCAAAAGCGCTTAGCGGGGCTGGAGATGGGGCCATACTCTGGGACATCTCAACAGGGAGAAGCCTCAGAGGCATAGGGTCTACAGCTACAAATTCAGTGGCTTTTTCACCCGACGGATCAATGTACCTTACCTCATCAGCTAATACTGCCAATCTCGGGAACACTTCAACCGGAGCTTTTCTACTGAGCTTCTCGGATCATACTGAAGCAGTCAACGCAGTGGCTTTTTCACCCGATGGTTTGAAAGTGGTTACAGGGTCCTCTGATGGTACTGCCAAACTCTGGGCCATTGACAATATCACCGGATCAGTCTCCCCAAAAGAAAGCAAACCGCAACAGGGGTATACACCTGTTTTTTCAACTGACAATCGACTCGTCATTTTCAGCGGTCCCTCTGCACCACTTAAAAATACCAGACTCGTTATCTGCAATGCGGCTGGACGAATGGTGGCTGCCACTAAATCAAAAACGCCGGAATTTTCGGCAAGACATAAATTCTCACTTCCAGACCACCTGGTTAACGGAGTCTATCTTTACCGATTTGAGAACAACGGGGTAGTACTGAAAGCAGGTGCGTTTGTAATCGGGAGGTAGTCACAAGTCACAAGTCAGAAGTTAAGAGTTACAAAGGGTACATTTTTCCTAAGCTCTTTGAGGTAGATTCCTGACCAGCCTGAAAGGCTGAATTAACCCGGCGAAGGGCAACGCCTTGGTAAAAAGAAACCGGAATGAGTTTTATCAAGCTCTGAAAGAACGCACTATAGAAATCTTACGAGTACAAGTTGCAAGTTAAATTCCAAGTGTCAAGTGTTACAGAAAATTTATTCACGTTTTGATAAGAGCAGGTATTTATCATTGTCTCATTTACAATCCTGACACATAATAATCAAAGGTCTTTCTTTTCAAATTACGAATGGCTGCAAAAATTTAATCGTTATTGCAAGGTAAGAAACCTTGCGCTGACAGACGTAAGCCCTTTGGGCTAGGGAAAAGAAACTGAAAGAAAGGCCCTTCGACAAAAAGCTCAAAGGTGAGCGGAAGCATTATCATGTAGCCAAGACCGTGGGGGCATTAATCGCCTTTATCTTAGAGGCTATAATAAATTTTAATCTACCACCAGTTCGCTACTGCGGCCGCAAAGACCTTTTGCAAATGTGATGACCATACCTGCCGCCACAAATGGTGGACAACAAGGGGTGATAGCGCAAGACCGGCGTCTTCGACGGGCTGGAGCGAAAGAGGGGGCACCCTCTTCCAGAAACTCTTTATTCTCTTAATTGTGCAGAATCAGTCTGAAGTTGCTTTTTATCCCAGATGGTTTTAAATTAGTAGCATCAACAGTCGGGTCTGAATCGATACAACACCCTTTTACGTACTGGAGCAATCTATGCGTTTTCATCTGCCACACAGAGCTCTTGTTGCCTTCATTCTGATGTTTGCAGCGGCCCAATCCTTTTCTCAGGTACATAAGTTAATGCAGGACCGGTCTTTGAGATCCTCGTCGGTTACAATTAAATATCGTCTCTTTATGCCCAAAAACTATGACAAAAGCAAGAAGTATCCGCTCACGGTTACCATGCATGGCGTAGGAGAGCGGGGCAGTAATAATACCAGTCAGGTCGATCTCGAAGATCTCGTCTCCACCTGGATAGCAGATGACATACAGGAAAAGAATCCCCATTTTGTCATGGGCCCGCAATGTCCTTCCGATCTTTACTGGGGAGGGGTTGCAACAGCGGCGGTACATTCAATCATTGATTCTTTAAAGCGGGAATTTTCCATCGATACCAACCGTCTGTATGCTGTAGGGCTCTCCATGGGGGCACGCGGCGTATTCAACCTTCTGGAAGAGCGGCCGGGCTATTTTGCCGCAGCACTGGCGTGTGCCGGGGCTGGTAACAATAATGCCGCGGATAAAATCATGCGCACACCGCTCTGGGCATTCCATGCTGCAGGGGACGGCGTGGTTAATGTCAGCGGTACCCGGAGTATGGTTGAAGCGATTGAGAATGCCAGTAAGAAGACCGCTAATGTTATTACCTTTGTAAGGTTTGTCAGCGAAAGCTGGACACCCAGCCCCGGGCTTAACACCTACAGTGATGCAATTCGCAATGGTACCGATCCTGTTACCATGGTTGCAAAAAATCCCAGCGGCATCTCGTACGACTCGCTCAAACGGGCAGTTGAGGGTGGGGCCGACTATCTCTACTCTGAAGCCACAGGTGGTGATCATCGCACCGGCTGGATGATCGCCTTTCATCATCCCCTGGTTCCGCAATGGTTATTCTCCAAAACTAAAGAGCTGCCCACAGAGGTCAAATCATTGCGGGTGGTGCAGAAAAAAACTGCCCCCACTACATCACTGCAGGTATTTCCTTATTTTTCAGGAGAGGTGCACCAGCAACTCTATACACTGCAGGGGAGAAAAGCAGCTGCTGAGACTATTCAGAGTGGCCGCAGATATAGCAGCCCGGTGATAACCGTGTTGCCTTGACATCGTGCAGTTGATTATTACAGGCAGACATGGGTGAAAAATTGGATGCGCCATAAGTGCGGACTAAACATTGTCAGAAATAATACACAAATAGAAGTCTTTGGAAGAGGATGCCCCCGATACAAGTAATAATCAGGAATAAAGATAAAAAACTTCTGGAAGAGGGCGTCCCCTCTTGCGCTACAGCCCGTCGAAGACGCCGGTCTTTCGCTATCACCCCTTGTTGTCCACCGGTTGTGGAGGCAGGTATGGTTATCACATTTGCAAACGACATTGCGGCCGCAGGGGCGAACTGTAGGTAGATTAAAATTTATTGTAGTTTTAAGATAAAGACGCTTTACATTAATGATATTGCCGTTTGTTGGTTTTATTAACCTCACCCCGCCTGTCGGCACCCTTCTCCTACCGGCCTACCGGAGAGGGACTTTGCAACCGGGCATTTGGACTGGTAACATTTATTTGCTTATTATTTTTTTTCCCGGAAAAAAAGAGTGTCGTGCCTCGGTTTTGTTACTTTCTTACAAAACCAAAAAGCGCCCTTTAAAACTCCTGACTTGCGACTTGTGACTTGCGACTTGCAACTTTCCCTTACATGCTTGAATTCTTCCAGGCTACAACCAGTTTTAATCTACCACCAGTTCGCC
>JAAYYB010000426.1 GCA_012515615.1 Fibrobacter sp. | reverse complement strand
TCGAATCATTGGGGAACCTATTATACGGGATGCGGCCCAATGGCGAGGTAATCTGGCCGATCGAAGTAGTCAACGAGTTTTCGGACAAGGAGTTAAAGGTCTGTAAAAGAATGCTTTTTGAAACACCTGAATCAAATAGTCAAAGCAACGAGAAGGATATTAACAACACCAAAGGAGCAAAAAGATGAGTACGACAAAGAGCAACATGAAAACGAGAGAAAAGCATATATCAACAACAGTGGCCTTTGTTGTCGCGCTAATTTTTATTATTTTGGTCCCGATTTGTGCGGTATTTGCGGCAGATCCGGTTACCATTACATCGGACGAGGGAGGACGCGATTATTTTGAATACCTGAATTACGAAGGTGAGTGGGTAGATTGTGAGCGCTGGAATCACTGGGTCGAAGGTACTGGCGCGGTTGCCTATTGCATGGATGCCGGTACCCTTTCGCCGGGCACATGGCATTCCTTTGAAGATGGAGCCGTAATATATGACTTTTTTGGAGAAGGGAGAGTTGCGGAGGGAATACGAACAATCTTCTATTATGGATATCCGTCAACGTCCCCCTCTTCTCTGGGGCTCACGGATCGGCAAGCGCGGTATGCTACCGCGATGGCGATTTCTTGTTGGCTTTCAGAAAATGGCTATCCTCAAGGATCCAACTTTTATAACTTGAGTCACGGTTCGCTTCGTTCGGATGGAACGGCAGAAGGGAATGCCACGTGGAATTACATGATCCAATTGATTAATTTGGCTAGAAATGATCATCGTATAACCCATAGTGTAACAATAACACCAACAGGGGAGACCTATCGTCAAGACGGAATGTATGTCCGCTCGTACCAGATCACAACACATAATTGTAATTCCGGATATACGATCGATGCAGCCGGGCTTCCGACCGGGTACACTCTCACGGGGTATACCGGATCGTCCGGAGATACCGTAACGGTGAGCATCCCTGCTTCCGGAAACTCCGGCATTGAATATTCGTTTACCGCGATTGGATGGGACAACCGGACATCCGGAAACCTCATTGTCCAAGAACCGGTGAATCCGGATGTACAGCCAATGATGTACCAGCTTTTAACCCCGCTTGCCGGCGCTCGAACGGACGGAAATATCGAAGGGGAAGATATCGATATCGAGCTTGAAAAGAGCGATCGCATAACTGGAGACCCAATCGCCGGAGTTGAATTTACGGTATGGACGGATGAAGCTCAGACGAATGTGTTTGCGTCGGCAATAACCGATGCAAATGGGGTAGCAACGATCATCGATTTGCCGGCCGCTACGTATTATTGGGCAGAGACCATTGCCGCACCCGGGTATATTCCGGATCAAACTTTGCAGTCATTTATCGTTAATGATGACGGCACCGTATCCGGAACATTTACACTCGAAAATGACCCGATCGAAGTCGTTTTACAAAAGACGGACGATCAAACCGGGCAAGGGCTCCCGGGAGCACATTTTGTCATACGTAATTCTTTGGGAGAGATCATCGCCGAAGGGGATTCCGGAACAGACGGAACGGCTACGTTTCTCCGAATTCCAGCGGGTGCATATACCTTTTCTGAAACGATTGCGCCTTCCGGATACATCCTTTCCAATGAAGAGCTGCCATTTACGGTAAATAGCGATGGTACCGTGTCCGGAACGACGGAAATAACCAATACCCGTCAACGCATCGAACTAATTCTTTATAAGAACAAAGAGGCGGCCGAGTGGATCACCGAAACGAGTGAATTCAATTTTTCTGAAGTCCCCGCGGCAGGAATCACATTTGACGTGTTTTCAGCTGAAGATATCCTGGATATTCACGGAAATGTCATCGTTTCGGCCAACACAAGGGTGGATACGATCACAACAAACAGTAATGGAATCGCCCGTACCACTGCCGATCTATATTACGGCAACTATTACGCGATTGAATCAGAAGGAACGCCCGACATTGTGCCGGATTATGTAACGACTTATCCAGTCTCGCTCATCCAGGTCGATCAGACTATGGAAATAGCAGAGGTTGAACTTAATGGCGGTGTTCCGGTCGTAAACGATCTTGTTAAGGCGTACATGCAAATCAATAAGGTCGCCGGAGATACCACGCTTCCTTTGGAAGGCGTGACGTTTGAAGTGTATGACAGCATGGGGAACCTGATCGATGAGCTCATCACGGATGAAAACGGTGTAGCGACTACGCGACTCTTACCCTATGGGGATTATACGCTTATCGAAACGCAAACCATGATGGGATATGCATTGTCCGACGAAGAAGAGTTTGCGATCTATGTTTCTCCCGAAGCCGGCATACCGGCAACGCAGGAGCTCACGGTTATTAACAATAGACTTGCTTCCATTGAGATTTACAAAGTGTCTGAGGAATGGCAAATCCCATTAGAAGGAGTGGTATTCGGATTATATGAGGAGGGCGGAACTCTTGTTGAAACCGCGACAAGCGATGTAAACGGAAGCGTAATCTTTCTTGCTCCGGCCGGTTCGTATTACATTCAAGAAATCACGCCACTTCCTGGCTATACGCTCGATCCAACCCATTATGACGTTGACGCAGACTGGGGCGCTATTTTTGAGTATCGAATCGAAAATCAGATGTCCCAATTACGGGTCACGAAAACATCGTCGAACGGAACGCTTCTCGCCGGCATGCAGTTTCAAATAACAAATGCATCGACCGGAGAGGT
>JAAYYB010000062.1 GCA_012515615.1 Fibrobacter sp. | reverse complement strand
GGGGGGGGGGGGGGGGGAGAGACCTCCCAGATGACTTAAGGACTCTCCACGGGTAGATTTAACGAGTTAAGGCACTGTTACACCCCAGAGATGACTTAGTGACTCTCCACAGGTGCATTTAACGAGTCAGGTATTGTTTCACCCCAGAGATGACTTAGGGACTTTCCAAGTGTGGATTTAACGAGTTAAGTCACTATCTCACCCCAGAGATTACCCCCCCCCTCACTACCGGCTCCAATATGATTTTTTTACCACGATTTAGACATACAAGGTGATTATCTTTACTATTAATCAAGATACAAGAAAATCTCCTCAACTCTGCCAAAACCATTTTTATTCATCATTCATTTACTGATAAATCGGGTTTATTATAGATTATCCAGACTTTATATTAAGGTCAACAATAATGCGAAAACGGTAAGTTCAAAATGCCCGGAAAACCATAATCCAGAGAAAATAGATATGCAGAAAAAAACTGAAATAGCCTGCAAAGCAGCGATTGAAGCGGGGAGAATTATTCTTTCGCTCCAGGGTAAAACCTCAGCCCGGGACAAAGGTGCCAGCTATAATCTTGTTACAGCGGCTGATATGAGTGCAGAGGAGAAGATCCTCTCCTGCCTGAAAGAATCTTTCCCTGAAACGTATATTCTCAGCGAGGAGACATTTTCATCTCAGAGTACCGGTGCCGATAAACTCTGGATAATAGATCCCCTTGACGGGACGAACAATTTTGCCCACTCTATTCCCCAGTTTTCAGTTTCTATCGCCTATGCGGAAAAAGGTGAGGTTCTGGCCGGCGTGGTTTATGATCCGTCCAGAGATGAATTGTTTACTGCAGAGAAGGGTGCGGGAGCATTCCTTAATGGTAAACCTGTCCGGGTGTCTTCCCGGGGCTCTCTTAAAGAATCCATGCTCTCAACCGGATTCTATTATGAAAGGGGAGAGATGATGGAGAAGACCCTGGGGGCGATCTACCGGCTGTTTAAGGCAGATATTCAGGGGATCCGCAGGATGGGGAGCGCGGCGCTTGATCTCTGCTGGACAGCATGCGGAAGATTTGACGGGTATTTTGAATACATGCTCTCGCCATGGGACTTTGCTGCAGGAGCTCTAATTATTAAAGAGGCCGGAGGGGCGTTCTGTGACAGGGATGGGCTGCAGAAGGGATTAAATGGCAGGGGAGTAATCTGCAGCAACGGGATTATCCATGACGAGCTGGTAAGATTGGTCAGGTATGAGGATTATAGAGTGCCGCAGTTTAAACAGGTTTCTGCTTAGGTCGCACATGAGAGTATTGAGAAATCATACCGCTTAAACCTAAATATTTATCCTCTCTTTCCGTAAACTCCATTACGGGCCAATCCCTGAAAGGTATGAAGAAAAAAAACTCTCTTTTGTATGATGGAAGCGAATGGAATTATTTTAAAACTCTTATGTTAACTTTTTAAGAATTATCAGAAGAAAAACAATGATTGAACGAAACGATTTATGCTGGTGCGGAAGCGGTAAAAAGTACAAGAAGTGTCATTTCTTTGAAGACAGGAATACCAGCACAGCAGCTCCTGTGCGGCGGTCCAGACCCAGAAAGGGTCTGATCAAAACTCCTCAGGAAATGGATGGGATGAGGGCGGCGGGTGCTTTCAACGGATACCTGATGGATTATATCCGTCCTTACATAAAGGCTGGCGTCAGTACCGAATACATAAACAAACTGATTCATCAGCATACAATCGATAACGGTCATATTCCGGCGTGCCTCGGGTATCACGGTTTTCCAAAATCGCTTTGCACTTCGATAAACAACGTCGTGTGCCACGGGATCCCGTCCGAAAAAGAGATCATAAAAGATGGTGATATTATCAATATAGACCTCACCACAATAGTGGACGGCTTCTACGGCGACTCATCTGAAACCTTTATGATAGGTAAAGTGACGCCTGAAGCAAAACATCTGGTTGAGGTAACCGCAAAAGCTTTAATCAAGGGAATTGACGCAGTTAAACCGGGTGTTCCTCTGGTTGCGATCCCAGAAGCTATTGAGCCTTTTGTGGATTCTCAGGGCTGCTCAGTTGTCAGGCAGTACACGGGGCATGGAATCGGGAAAAAGTTTCATGAAAATTTCACCGTTTATCATCATGTCGACCCTGATTGCGAACCAATAATTCTGGAACCCGGCATGACCATGACAATCGAACCCATGATTAACCTGGGCGGATATGAAGTAACAACTGACAGAGTTGACGGATGGACTGTGAGAACAAAGGACGGTTCCCTCTCAGCGCAGTTTGAGCACACGATCCTGGTTACCGAAAACGGGGCAGAGGTCCTTACTCTTACCCCTTTTCAGAAGAGCTCCGGGATCAGGCTCTGTGTAAATGACGTACAATTCAAATAACAGAGCAGATTTGGGACATATGATAGAGAATAAAAAGATTTCTGAAAAAGTCGTACTCGCAGGACTTCAGACCGCCGGAACCGACCCTGCACTGTTTGAAGAAGACATGCACGAGATGCTGCTTCTGTGCGAAACTGCCGATGCCACAGTTATTGCCAGTATCTCTCAGAAACGCCAGAGCCCCGAGTCATCAACTTACATGGGCTATGGAAAAATTGAGGAGATCCGCGGCATCATGAAAGCTGCAGATGCAAAGACTCTTATTGTCGATGCGCAGCTTTCACCGGGACAGATCCGTAATCTGGAAAAAATCGTGCAGGGGAAAGTGATTGATCGTAGTCAATTGATTCTTGATATCTTCGCGAAACACGCACGCACTACTGAAGCAAAAATTCAGGTCGAACTGGCACAGATGCGCACTCTTTATCCGAGACTGACTCATGCCTGGACCCACTTCTCTCAGCAGGTCGGAGGAATAGGAACACGCGGACCTGGAGAAAAACAGCTTGAAGTCGACCGCCGCCTTGTGCAGAAAAAAATCTCTGATCTTAAAGACAAACTCAAGAAAATCGAGAAAAACAGGCTTACGCAACGAAAGAGCCGTGATGAGGCATTCAGAGTATCGCTTGTGGGATATACCAATGTCGGAAAGTCATCTCTGCTTAACGCCCTTTGCGGGGCAGATGTTCTTGTAGAGAACAAGCTGTTTGCTACACTTGATACATCGACCAGGCGCGCCTTTATTCCCGGTGCTGGAAAAATAGTCATCTCTGATACCGTAGGCTTTCTCCGCAAGCTCCCTCACCACCTTGTAGCTTCTTTCAGGAGCACTCTGAGTGTCGTCTCTGAAGCCCAGCTTCTTCTTGTGGTCATGGATGCATCGAGTGAGTGGGTCGAACAGCAGCTTCAGACTGTAGATTCAGTATTGAAAGATCTTGGCGCAGAAAACATCAGAAGACTTTTTGTCTTCAACAAAATTGACCTTGTCAAAGATCCTTTTGTGAGGAAGCACCTCTCGATATTATATCCGGAAGCTATATTTATTTCGGCACACGTTAAAGAAGATGTAGCAACACTGAAGGAACATATCGCCGGTGCAGTTAAAGATTTTGAAAAAGAAAAGCAGATCGCAGAAATTATCCAGCAGAAGACAAAAAAACTGGCCCGCACCTGAGCGGCTGAAAGCGGCTTCATGATATGAAAACAGCCGCTTTTGTGAATCCCCAGCAGTTGATCCCCCTGAATCTGACTCTCAGGGCAAAAATGATAGTGGAAGGCACCATCGCAGGGCTTCACAAAAGCCCATATCACGGTTTTTCTGCTGAATTTCTGGAATATCGTCCCTACCTTGATGGTGAATCCTCAAGAAGAATCGACTGGCGCAAATTCGCAAAGACCGATCGTACTGTGGTAAAGATGTTTGAGGATGAGACAAATCTTTTTGCCCATATCCTCGTAGATAAAAGCGCGTCGATGGCTTTCTGCACGGGCAGTAACATGCCTAAATTTGAGTATGCCCGAACTCTCGCAGCCTCTCTTGCCATGATTCTTATAAACCAGCGTGATGCCGCCGGGCTGGCCGCTTTCGATGAGCATATCGGAACATTTCTTCCGCCGAGATCTACGAACATTCAGCTTAAAAATATTCTTAATTCGCTCAATTCGATTCAGCCGGGTGCAGCTACAAAATGTGGTGATGCTGTGGATACTCTCGCCAGAAGTATTCACAAAAGGGGACTGTGTGTTATTATCTCCGATTTTTTCGATGAGCCTCAGGATATCATAAGGGGCCTCAGACATCTTCGTTTTAAACGGCAGGATATAATTGTTATCTGGTTGCTTGATCCATTTGAGCAGAACTTTTCATCGGGGGCGTCCTACCGTATTGATGATATGGAGAGCGGACAGAGTGTCACACTGGATGGCTTTACTGCATCACAATATTTCAGTTCGGGTCTCAAGGATCACAGAAGTACAATTGAGAGGGCGTGCAAGGAACTGCAGATTGATTTCGAGTGCGTCTCCACAGATGAACCGTTTGCCAGGTCGCTTCTGAAGGTGCTTGAAAAGAGGAGCCGCCTGCATTGAACCCGATCTCTTTTTTCAGACCCGAATTCTTCTGGGCACTGCTGGTTCTGGGTGTTATCGTACTGATTCATCTGCTGAAACGTCCTAAAACAGTGAACCTGAAATTTTCTACTCTCAGGTTCTTTCAGTCTGGAGCTGTACGCTCATTTAAAGCCCGCAGGTTAAGAAGCATCCTTCAGCTTCTTGTCAGGTGTGCTATTGCAGCTTTAATAATTGCACTCTTTGCCCGCCCCTTTGGCAAAAAGAATCCTCTGAGCGTCTTCAGCGACCCCCAGGCATCAATTTACTTCTGGGTAGATCCGACCCTGAGTATGGATTACCGAACCCCTCAGGGTGGAATCGGTCAGAC
Organism: Fibrobacter sp.; assembly: GCA_012515615.1. Lineage (GTDB taxonomy): Bacteria > Fibrobacterota > Chitinivibrionia > Chitinivibrionales > Chitinispirillaceae > JAAYIG01. The sequence goes on along the minus strand of JAAYYB010000062.1, from coordinate 2,614 downwards.
GGCTTATGAACTGGTGGATTCATTGCAGAAGAAACTGCCGCTTTCATCAAAATTGTTTCTTTACGATCACGGCCGGAAAGAATTCATGAAAAAAGATAACAGCGGCATTCAGTTCGCAAGCCGTCATGGTGATCCTGATCCCGGCAGTGCTGTAAGACAGTTGAAAGATGAAGGCCGGGAACGCCGGGTTCTTGTGCTGTTAAGTGACTTTCAGGGTAACACCGGTCAGGTAATCGACAGTGTGCTTCGGGATCTTCCCGATGAAGTGGCCATGGTATGTGTGCCGCTTTCACAGAAAGATCGCTGGAACTATTCAATCAGCGGTCCTGAAGTCTCCTATGGACGGGAATCTGTGACAGTAATGGCCCATGCACGCGGTAAGGCTCTCAAAGCCGGTAAAATCTATGTTACCACAGGTAAAATGAGAACCGCGAGGGTGGAAGTCAGTGTGGAGAAGGATGACAGTGCAGAAGTTAAAATACCGCTTTCTGATATGTCCAGATTTCCCGGCGGCGAGGTGATACTTGAGACTCCGGATCCCCTTTCATTTGACAATAATGTTTATTTTTCTGCAGGTCAGCAGATATCTTCAAAGGTGCTTGTTATCGGCAGCCCTGATGAAAACAGGGTTATTGCCGCTGCATTCAATGTCCTGGGGCCGGCATGGGAAAATCCTGCTGTAAAAAGCGAACTTGACCTGATCTATGATGATCTCGACTCAGCCGACCTTATTATCATTAACAGCCTCAAGAGGCCTTCCAGGGTACTTGAGGCCTTTGCAGTCAGCCAGGGCAGCAGCGCAAAGGCGGTAATACTTTCATTTGCCGCACAGGAAGAGATACAGAGCTGGAGCGGCAGTCTTCTCAAGAGCGCATTTTCCTCTTCAGCCGGAAAAATTAATGGGCTTACTCTTCAGTCTCCGCTGTCGCCTGTTCTTCCCGATACTCTTTCCGAGCTCTGGAGGGGTTTCCCCAGGGTGAAGAGCGAGGATGTTTTGGTGTACGCATTTTGTAAAGGAATACCGGGAGATGTAATTCTGCGGTTGAGCGGGGGAGAGCCGCTTGTAACAAAACTGAGTGACAAAGCAGGAAGAAAATGGATCATTACAGCAACACCGCTTGGTATTTCTGAGGAAAACAATCTGTGTGAAACCGGTTTTTTTATACCGTTTCTGGACAGGCTGGCAAGATCTGCAGTCGCTGAGCTGAAGACAGGGAAAGTGGCCTGGACTGCGGGATTGGCCTTCAGGAACCCATTCTATGGTGATGGAGCTGCAGCCTCGGTTTTTGATTCAGAAGGCAGGATGTTAACTGCGCTCCAGAACAAGCCCTCTATAGTGCTGCAGAAAGCCGGGATTTACAAGATGGTTCCATCCGGGAAACCTTCCTGGTATTTCTCAGTGAATGCCGATCTCCGGGAAAGTGAAATCAGATCCACTCTCCCGTCCGTTTCTGGTCCAGCAGGCAGAAAGATCCTGACTCTTAAGAAAGACGGTCTGCTTTCTGCTGCAGAAGCTGGTTCAGGAGGGGCTTTCTGGTATTTTCCATGGATAGTGTTGATCCTGCTCCTTCTGGTGGAAACCATCCTGTGGACCAGTCGGCAGCATCAATCCGGTATTGCTGAACAGGCTCCTTCAAAGATATAATATAGGTGCATTTGAGGTGAACATATTCCGGAGTGGCTATGAAGATTGATATCGGGCAGCACGGTGCATATCAGATACTTAAAATCGAGGAGGATCTGAATGTTATCTCGGATCTTTCAGAACTGAGATTCCTCATAAACGGGTATTTACATCAGGGAAAACGCCACATTGCTATATCATTCACAGGTGCATCATATATCTACAGTGGTGCATTAGCCGTGCTGATTGACATCTTTAAACAGGTTAAAGAAAAGGACGGAGAGCTCTGCATCCTTGAGCCGCACCCTGAAATCCTCTCGATTTTTCACGCTCTGCACCTTGACCAGTTTCTTCCTATTTACACCTCAATTGAAAAGCTCCCGATGCTGGGCGATCAAGGTTGAACAGATAAGTACGTTTCCGGTTTATTGTTTGTAAAAATATTACCTCTGTTTGAACCTCGTTTTACCCTGAGCTCACGGTCGATGGGTGAAATCCGCTAATCTCACACTTCGATAAAGTGTGAACGGCGTTGCAGGTTGTTAGCAAGAATATGAGGCCCCTTTCAGCTTACCCGGAGCTCCATGTCGAAAAGTGAAATGAACAAGTACGGTGTTTTGCTTGTGTGTCAAATTAACCTACAGGAGTAATTTGAATACCTGTATCTTACCTTTGTGTGTAACAGATAATAAAATGATCTTTGATGATAACCCGGAAAGATTAATACGCATAGTGCCGGATCCCATAATGCCGGTTTTTAAAACTTTACCGCTGAGATCAAACAACTTGATTTTAAGAGGAATTTTGATAGAACCTGGCGTTGTTAACACAAGCTCGTTCCTTACAATTTTTGGGAAAAATGATTGCTTGAAATCCATTGAATTTTGAAAACTGCCTGATTCTATGCCGCTTGAGATTTTCTCCAGCACAGCTCGAACCAGTATTTTTGAACTGCTTACTGTAAGGTGGTTTGTCAGATTCAATGTACGC
>JAAYYB010000408.1 GCA_012515615.1 Fibrobacter sp. | reverse complement strand
GATCCCGACATTCGGAAGATGATCGAAAACCAGGCGCAAGAAAACCAGAGAAATGTATCCGACGAGATCGCATCAATCATCGTAAACCGTAGCGAAGGAGCAAGTGAAAATCACGGAGAAAAGATTAGCGCGCTCCTTGCCATCGCTCGAAAAAACGAGCGGGAATTACGGATCATTAAAGGAATGCTAAATAGTATGTTCGTGGCAATGACAAGTCTTCAGGATGCGGAATATGTAAATCCGAAAACAAAAAAGCATCCCATTATTACGGGAGCAGAAAAGGAAGAGTTGTATCGATTACGCGAAGAATCTGCAAAAAGAGCACGCATGAAGGAGTTGGAATCGTGATCACAAACAAACCCAAAAGCATAATCATCCCGATCGTGATTGCCTCGATGTTATGTGTCGCCGTGGGTGCTGTTCTTCTTTTACAAAAACCGGTCACCGAAAGAAAAAGACAAATCGCCATCGAAGGAATTGTGTCAGAAATTAGAATCGGGCAAGAGACGTTGATCGTGGATCCGGATCAATGTCCGGTGGAGGGCGAAGGATATGAGGAACCTGAAAATATTCTTTTGGAAGAAGAGATAACCCCAGCTACATTCGCTCCGGAAGAAGAGGTGCTATCTGTTCCGGACACGGTGACACTTAAGGCAGCCGGAACCATATCCATATCCTCCGTTGATTTAGTGTTACCACTTTGGGACGAAGCCGGAATTGTATCTCTTCGATATGGAGCGGGATTATATAAGTCCTCGTCTCAACCGGGGGAGAACGGGAATGTGATCATCCTGGGACACCGCATGAAAAAATACGGAAGCCTATTTAATCGACTCGGAGAAGTCGCCCGTGACGATGAAATCATGATCCGGACGATCGATGGAGAAACATTTACCTATGAGGTTACGCAAATATATGATTCGGTTCTGCCTAAAAATCTTCTGGACTATTTCGGATCAGGAAGTGACGGCCAAGCGAAGATTACACTGGTTACCTGTACACCAACGGGTGTCGGCACGCATCGGTTGTTAGTCGTCGGACAGTTGCTTTCACCCTAAGCATGAAAAAGTAGGGACAAATGTCCCTTAATTATCTTTGATAAATAAGGAGAGATGAATGGCAGAAAAGATTACGCCGGCCGTAACGATGATGTGTGACTTTGTACTCTCTTCAAAAACCGGAAGCAGTTTCGGAGGGTACCTCGATTATATGAATCGTCCGGAAGCCTTTGAAGCACCGGAGCCGATAAGTGGACAACCGATGGATCCGCTCTATTCCGGGTATATGGATTACATGCGAAATGATGATAAATCCGATGGGCTATTTACGGGCGCAATGGATCACCTTAGTGAGCCGGAAGTATCTATGATTAAGGATCGGTTTAATGATTCTCAAAAGAAGGGTTGTCCGCTTTATCGAGGGATCATATCTTTTGACAATTCATTTCTTAAGGATCTGGGATTATTTACTTCCGGGTCACCGGATCAATATAAAGTGAAAGAAGTAGCACGATCTGCAATCAGTACCCTCATTAAAAAGTCACACCTTGATCCGGAACATGTGATCTGGACCGGAGCCATTCATACCAATACGGATAATGTTCACGTTCACTTTTCAGTGATCGAGGATCGAAAAGTAAGCCGAAGAAAAGACATGCTTCCAATCGAGGCAATTGATTCGGCAAAGTCGGTAGTAGTCAATAAGCTCCTGGGCTCCGAAGAGAGTGTTTTGCGAACCAAACTCTTGCGCGAATACTTGCTTCCTGGTGTCCGAGAAATTGCATCCGAACATCGGGATGTTCTGATTCAGCTTATGGAGAAGCTCCCTTCCAATGAATCGTGGGTGTACGGCCGAAAATCCTTTGCACCGTATCGCCCAGAAGTGGATCAGGCCGTCAACACCATAATTTCACATAATCCAACCTTGAAAGCACACTTTGATACGTTTGTTGAACGACTGAACGCATACGAGAATCAAGTGCGGCGATTCTATGGAGACGGTGAACGTCGCCTCTGGGAGAGTACAAAAGACAATCGTCTTCAGGACTTCTATTTGCGCGCAGGAAACATCCTTCTAAAAGAAATTCAAGTTGCTCCGTCAAGCCATGAAAGAACGTGGACACCTCTCATGGATGAGGAAATGCTTCGATTCAACTTATTGAGTGCAGTCATCGATGAATCAGTAAGTAAGGGTGCGGATATCGTACCGATCCTGGAGAGCGGTGTAACGGATCAAATGATGAAAGACTCATCGTGGCTTTTGGAGCTGGATCCTCAGGATGTGACTACTCATATACTGTATCCCGGGTGTGATGATCAAAAAATACTTTCGCGTTTTTTAGGGCTTATTCAATCAGAACCAGACAATATCGGAAAATCAGAAAACACAATTCGAAAATCATTGATCAAAAGCATAAACAAGGCAACGAAAGAACCTTTCGAATCCAATCCGGAAAGCCGGACAAATCAAGTGAGTGTCAATCATTCGGTTCGGAGCACTTTTCACAAAGCGTCTAATAATCCGTTACCACACAATCAGTTTTCTTTGGATCAGAGTTGTGCATCCGCACTTCGACGAATTAACCGGCAATACGAAGCACGACTCAAAGAGCTCGAACGCGAATATGAAAGATCACAGGACGGCCGAGGCATCAGTTAGGAGAAAAGAAAATGACAACAAACAGAGTGTCCGATGAAAGGAAAAACCGAAAGCGGCTTTATTGGAT
>JAAYYB010000061.1 GCA_012515615.1 Fibrobacter sp. | reverse complement strand
TAATTTTAACATTTGTGCCGAACTGCTCGATACTTTCGTCGGGATCATCGATTATAACTGTAAGCACCTGCACGGAATCAGATCCGCTCAGGTCAAGAATTGATTCAGGATTATGTTTACCCTTCCAGATTGCTGAAAGAGAAAGCGGACGATTAGGCGGCACAACTCTCAATGATGGAAATATCTGATCGGTATTTTTAAAGGAATCGCTAACAGTTATGACAAACTGGTGAAATCCTGTATCTGCCGGTGCGGGATTCCATTTAAGCCATCCGTCAACTATCGGTATTACTGAAGTCTCACGGGCCTTTTTAACGGCTTTGAAATGAAGAGGCGGCTTTCCTGTACCTGCAACGGTTGTAATCCTGATATTAAGACTGTCTTTACCAGCTTCGAGAATCTCAGGAAACTGATCTTCTGTAACCTTGAACCGTACAGGATCGGGAATGCCTGAGGAATCGACCACTCTTATGGAGAAAGTATATGGAACCGCCCCGAAAAGATCCCTTACCGCAATTGAAATCTGCCATGTTCCAGTGTCGGAAAGTGCGGGTGTCCAGGTAATATTTCCGGTGTTCTGATTTACGTTCAGAGATTCCGGCCCCTTCATCTTATGGTAGCTTATCTCGTCGTTGTCAGCATCAACTGCGATGATATTATCCTCATAAGTTCCCCCGGCGACAAACGGCAGCGGCGGATCTGGTGTCTTTACAATTTTAGGCTGCCGGTTCTGCCTTAAAACAGTGGTGCGGGCAGTGACAAGGCCGGTGCTGTCGGTTATTTGAACAGTATATGTTGACCCCTTTTCAGAATGGTCAGCAGTAACTCTTTTCTGCCAGATATAGGAGGAAAACAGTGTCACAGCCGTTCCATTTACAGTTACAGAACCTATGCCGCTTCCCTCATCAAAGGCCACAATACGCATCAGCGCAGAATCGTTCTCAACAATAACACCCCCTGGTCCCGCCTGTTTCCCATCCACCGTAAGCTCAACAAGTGTCGGGGCGGAATTATCGACAAAATGAGGATCGTATATCATAACAAATTTTTTCTCTGCAACCAGATCCCTATCCTTGTCAAATGCCAGAACACTTATTGTATTGATATATTCGGGCAGATTAATTCTGAAACTCCATGGCACTTTATAGATTCCGTTCAGATGCAGAGTATCACCGTAAAGGTGATTGTTCACCTTTACACACATGGACAAATCAAGAGAATCGGCAGAATAGTTCTCAATGAATCCGATGATTGTCCAGTCTCTTTTTCCGGTAACCAGACTGTCACGTATTGGAACTGTGACAGTTATTTCATGGGGATTTGATGGAGCCAGTGTAGAATCATACACTATCCAGAAAGTCTTCTGGGATTGATTGGAAAAGGGATCTGAAGCGGTTATGGTAAGAGGCCAGGGCTGAGGAATTGTGTCAATCCCAGCAAGTTCCTTTACATATAGATTACTGCTTATCAGATCAAAAGGCATATTTGCGGCATAGGCGCTATAAACAACTCCTGATCCGTAATCGTAAATATGTGCTTTGAAAAAGAAGTTTTTTTCTGAAGCAGTGACAGTGTCTTTTCCAACACTTCCCTCGTTTGCGCATACAATTACGGGACCATCTTTATCCGTAAAAGAGTAAAGGAAGAGGCTCCTTGGTGAAGCATGAGCTCCGGAGAGATCAGAAACCCATAATTCTCCGGTTTGACTTGATCCTGATGTCCTTATCACGCTTTTTACAGTGGGTGGAACCGACTCGACTGTTACACTCCGCCCGAATGACCAGTGATAAAGAACATCTCTATCCTTGACCGATGGAGTACCAAGCACAATGCTGTCACCCATGGATCCGGAAACTGCTCTTTGATTAAGAGGCGATCTGGTATAAACCTCGAATTTCTCAACCACCTCTTCACCACTGCTGCGACGGGTTTTCAGGCTGATCTCCACCCATCCGGTATCATAAAATGAAACCAGGAACCTGTACGGGCCCGATCCCAGCAGTTCATCGCCGGATGCCACTATTACAGTATCAGTAAAATAACGGCTGGACTCTGCATGCAGAGAAAAGCTCTCTGCATGTTCCGCAACAGTCAGCGCGACAACCAGTGTATCGGTTGTAAATATTTCAAGAGTATCACCGTCCTGAATTCCCGATAAAAGCACTGCTCTTGTATTACTCTCATCCTCAAAGGGATTATAGTCGTTTCCGCAGAAAAAAAGAACCGGCAGGCACAGCAATAGACTCAGAACACCGGAAATTGCTGCCCTTAAACGACCTTTACTGGCCCTTTGTTTTTCTGCTCTTTTCCTCATCGGTTTCTCACCTGTATAACATTACTTCCCGCAAGCTGGTTCATATAGCTGAACCTGATCCAGTCTTCAGAGCGGCGCACATGAGATACCCTTATCTCATCGAGCCCACCGGTATATGTTCGCGTATTCTCATTGTATTGACTTCCAATTGTCGCCAGAGGAGATGGCGTTCTGTAAATTGTCGGCAGGTCTGCGGCCATTCTATTTACCATCTGCCCATCTATGTAGATAAACATGCTGTCTCTCTCAAAATCCGCGGCGCAAAACACATGATGCCATCCCGCATACCCGATAGTATTAACACTTGATATGATTCTGTCCACACTTGGAGAAAAACGGGTTATCATTGAGAGTTTCCCTTCCTGTTTCAGTACAAGCTCATATCTGTTGTCATTGGGACCATGACTCAATGAAATTATAACCCTATCGGCATACAAAACCGTTGAACTGAACCAGGCCTCCAGGTTTACACAGCCGGTATTAATCCCTAAAGAAGTGTTACCCGGAAGTCTTATCCAGTCATTGCTCATTCCTCCGCCAAAATTCTGACCCAGACCTATAACTCCATCTTTAAAATTATTACTGACTTTGTCATCTCCGTGATAACCATTGGCAGTGGCATCTTTGTATATATCAATGGTCTCGTTTCCGGGCTGGCTCTCCTGCAGATGCCATACACCTGCAAAACCATTCAGTGTGTCAAAGACCGCTGCACCATTGGATTCCATCCGGTAGTGTTCACCCCAGGACATTTTTATGAACTGCTCGCTGTTACCGGCCTTAACTGTGTCAACCAGTACCCAGATAGCTGCCTGTTTTCCGATCCAGGAATCGATCTGGTATGGAAGGTTGCCTTTGGCTCCACTGCGTGTAAATCTAACCCCCCCTTTACTCCCGTCAGGACTCAACGATGAGAAATCAAAATTGGTACTGTCGATTTTTACAAGAACAGGTATGTCATAGATATCATTTGTAATATTAGCTCCGGTGATCGTTGTGTTCAGATAAATAAATCTGCTGTGTAAATCAACTGTAAAGCTCCATACAGGACCCGCTGTGACGGACTTCCTGTCCCGTGCAATCACTTTCCAGTAATAGGTGCCGGACTCGAGAGCATGATCAAGGGAGACAGTACCTGCAGTCAGGCCTTCTGCAAGAAGCGAAGGTGAGGCGGTTTCGCCGAAATAGACATCATACACAATCCCGTTTCCATCCGGATCACCGCAATCCCAGGAGAGTGTGACTAAAGAATCAGACACAAGTGAATCTTCAGCCGGAGCCGGGTTTGATGGAACAAGAGGTGCGCTTCCATAATGTATTACCAATGAAGTATCAACGATTTCGGAGTTATCTACCACAACTATACGCATCGTATCATCAATTAAAACAGATTCCATGGGGTCGATTGTGATTATCACTTTTCCGTTTGAATCGGCCCGGGCAATAGTCCTGGTATTTCTCTGGAATATCTGCACCGTATCAGGATCGCTGTCGGCAAGCAGCAGCTCAACTTTAACAGGTCCGGTCGTATCACTGAGATCAATAGCGCCGCTTTCTGTAAACAATCCGCCAAACTTCACTGTCATCGCAAGTGCAACCGGGGGACTGATGCGGACTGCGGGCGAAAGGGTATCGCTGTTTCCGGTAGAATCAGTTATTGTGATTATCATCCTCTGAAGGCCGGTGTCGGAAACTGAAGGAAGATACCTGATAGTTCCGTTTTTAATTGTTATTGGTTTGCCGTTAGAGGCAAAGACAGCATTATAGGTAAATGAACCATTTCCAGTTCCCTCTTTGACAGAAAGAGGAACGATGATTGAATCCTCCCCTGCTTCATACTGCTTTCTGAAATCAGTCTCATCAGTCAAAAACTGTACATGGTCCGGCACCCTCAGATAAAAAGACCACGCCGGTCCTTCAACGGCTCTTTTACCGTCTGAGGCGACTACTTTCCAGCAGTAAGAACCGGATCTGGAGAGGTTTTTTAATGTAAACGATGAACTCTGAAGATTTTCCGAAAGAAGAACCGGCTCAGGACAGAATGAAGCGTAAAGGGAATAAAGAACCGGACCGTCTGCGTCTCCTCCATCCCATGAGAATCGAATCAGACTGTCATTTACAATTGAACCATTCTCCGGATAAGGAGTGCCGGGAATTTCCGGAGCGGTACCGTAATAAACTGCCATTCTGTATGTATCAGAATGCCCGCTGCGGTCTTTTGCAGTTACAATCACCGTATCAAAACCGGAATCGATCCGTGAAGAGTTGAGCGTAAGAGAAAAGTTTCGGGCTGAGTCTACCGACAGAGCATTATAACGGCCCTCAATGAAAGCTCCGGCACTGAAGACCTCCACTTTACTTGTATCCGGATCATAAATATGGAATTTGACTTTTACAGTACTGGATGAGTCGCTCAGGTCAAGAGCACCGGATGAAATCGTATCTCCTTTTTCAATCAGATTGAGCTTGAGATGACGATTTGGCGGAACAATCAGAATAGAAGGGAAAAGGGTATCTGAAGTCATGAAAGTATCGGTGACTGTGATCTTCAGATGAACCATGCCGGTGTCAAGTGAAACCGGTGTCCAGAGAAGCGTGTCATCCCTTACCATAACAGGCCTTCCGCTCTCTATCAAAGAAGCACTGTACTGGTAAGGCCTTGCTCCCCTGGAAGTATCTGTTTCCAGAAACATCTTAAACAGAGTTCCGGTTTCCAGAAATTCCGGGAAATCACCTTCCGTAGTGGTAAATTTCACACTTTCTCTTATATCAGCGGAATCAATTACCATCATTCGAAAAGTGTATACGACCGTTTCATATCCATCATATAAACTGATCTCAAAAATATGAGTACCAATTTTTGAACTGTCCACATTCCAGAATAAACTTCCATCTGCGCCTGCAAGCATTGAAGGATCACCGCGGAGGAGTTTTATCTGTATAGGATCATTGTCAGGATCCCTGACAATTATGCTGTCCCGGTAGATATTTCCTGCCGGTATCGGAAACGGCGGCTGCGGAGCCCTCACCACTACCGGTTGAGAATTTTTATAAATCAGGATATTTTTCCTGGTCTCAAGACGATTTTTATCAATAACCCTTAAAGTAAAGCTGTTTCCTTCTGCCAGATGGGAAATCTGAAGCGGTATGTTCCATAGATAATCACCATCCCCAAAGTAGGATATTCCATTTACAACAAGGGAATCGATACCGCTTCCCTCATCAAAAGCGATGACTTTCAGCACTGCCGTATCAGAGGGAATCACAAGCCCTGAAGCATCCCTGCCCTCTACTGTAGTCTCAAGTATAACCGGCGGAAGGGTATCGGCCCCGGAGGGATCAGAGATCACCACTCTTGAAATTGAGGATAGAGAATCCCCGTTTTTGTCAAAAGCAGTTATTGTTATTTTATTTATTCCTTTCGTCAAATCGGTTTCAAAGAACCATTCAGCATTGTATTTACCTTTTACCTGAACAGTTCCTGAATTGTTTTCGTTTTTTATTCTCAGCTCAACATCTATCGAATCATCGGCAAACCATTCCACTGCTCCCATAATCAGCAATTTTTTTATACTGTAAATAGTGCTGTCGGAAGGAGGAACCAGAACCGACACGGTGAGACCGCCACTTCGGGCAGCCTCTGGATCATAAACAAGCCACATATGGATTGTAGTGTCATTACGGTTTACCGGATTATCCATGGCGTAAATCAGCAGAGGGATGGAATCTTTGAGAGTATCAAGCCTGTCAAATATTTTAATGTAAAGCGAATCCTGAATAATATCAAAAGGGCGCCCGTTAATTGAGGCTGAATCGGCCCCGCCCATTCCGCGATCTTTAATGCTGATCCCCATAAAAAATGCCGTCTCAGCGGTTCTGATTGTATTACCCGAAATGATATAGTTATCCTGAAGAAAGTTTATCTCAGGCGGAGTGTTATCCTCAAAAGAGAACGTGAAAGGCTTTGCAGGTGAAAAGTGGTAGCCGTCGCTCACCTGCAGCGTTCCTGCGCCATCAGCACCAGCGAACTGAAGCACTACACTTGTATCCGGCACAGAGCTCATCACTTTGGTGCCCATTCTGAAATCCCAGATGTACACGACATCCCTGTCTCCTACACCCCCGGTCCTGAGCCTTACCAGTTTTCCAAAGTCACCATCAACATGTTTCTGGAAAAGAGGAGATCTGACATAAAAATCTATCTCTTCCTGTGTCTCTTCTCCATTAACTCTTCTTGTCAGAAATTTTATACTGTTTGCACCGGTATCATTGAATGAGAAGACAAAAGAAAAAGGGCCGGAACTAAGCGTTTTTCCCTCAGGAGGCATCTTTGTAACTTCACCGCCTTCAAAAAGACGATTTCCGGGCGATACGACGCGGAAATATTCTACCTGCTCGGACACGGCAAGCATCACAGTAAGAGTTTCAGATGTAAATATGTTCAGGGTGTCCCCGTCAGAAAATGACCCGTCGGTGATAACCACTTCGGAATTGGTGGGATCCGCAAAAGGATTATAATCTCCCGTACACACCAGATGCAGCGCACTTGCACACATCAGGATAATCGGCAGAACTACTTTGAGATTAGAGTTTTTCATCTCTTTTGGGGCCCCGAAAAAAGGCAAAAGACCTGTCAGAAATTAAAAGACCAGGTAAATCCCGCAGTTCCCAGTACCGCGACGAAAAAACCGGTAATTGTCAATGCCAGATTCCTGTTTCGTCTGGACTGAGCGTCCTCCCAGTCATCACTGACATGACTTGTAAGGTTATCAAGATCTTTTCCGCTGAGAGTTTCCATTTCCCTCTGAGAATTTTTAAGTTTAAAGGCAAAAAAAGCTCCCTGTGCCGCTCCTCCGACAGCCGCTGTCAACCCGCCATATCTGAATAAATTACGCTTGGGGGCTTCCGGGTCCTGAAGAATCCTTATTGGCACACCGTCAACAGCAGCATCTTTTACCGATACACTATGAGTAAATGGTCTGCCTGCAATGACTTCTTTTTCCTCTCCCTCTATCGATAAATTTGAACGGCCGTTCTCTTTGAATACGCAGTTTGAAAGCCTTATAAATCTGGTTTCGGATACGATTCCCTTTACAGAGTACATAATTTGAATGTTCTGAAGGTCACTTCCTATTCCATCCTTGTGAATGTAAATGCCATTCCAGTCATAGGGAGTCGGGCTGAGTTTGCTCTCAGGATTTGCAGAAGGATCATTTTCGGAGGTAAAGATCACCGGGTTTAACCCTGTCCCGGAAACCATTAGTATACCCTGAACGTGCACGCTAGTAAAATTTTTAAACAGCAACACTGTCCCGGGCTCGATTTTAACCACTTTTCCAGCCGGAACAAAGACATCTGCAACAACCAGATAAGGGGAATCTTTTAAGTAAAGCACTCTCGGAAGATCTCCAGCCAGCTCCGGACGAGGAGCCCCCAGGCATGGAATGCAGAAAAAAAACAGTAAAAACCATTTCCCTGAACGCATTATCCCCGCTATCCTTTTGATGCAATACGCTGCATCTCTGAATCGGCTTCTTTGTAGTACCTGTGATCCTTCGATGTCTGAAGCTCCGATTTTACCTCATACCAGCTATCAAGTGCCGCCCTTTTTGTCGCCGCAGAGGGATTCTGATCAAAAAGGGCGCTTCTGCATCGCGCCGTACTGTAAAGGCGCTCAAGCCTGAGTGTCCCTGCGCTTATGTATAAACCGGGTGCTCTTGAACACAATTCAAGATTCCTCAAAGCTTCGTTAATTTTCCCCTGTCCCTGAAAAGCTCTTGCTTTCTCAAGATAAAACTCACCATCTTTAATATCGGTCGCTAACAAGAGCTGGTTTAATTCAGATTTTTTTCCCAACCCCTTCAATGCCCTTATTCTATAGATCATTGCTTTATCACTGGCCGCCTCAGCTGCAGATAACTTCTTATAGACCTCAAGAGCATTACTATACTGGCGGTTTTCAAGCTCCCTGGTAAATATGACCATCAAATCTGTTGTACCATACCTGCTCTGAAGCTGCTCAACTAAAGACAGGGGTACCGGTTCTTTCTTTATTACTGCATCAGGCACAGGATTTTTTGGAAGTGCCCGTGAGGCAACTTTTTTTCCCCGGACCGGCGGAACCGGTTCTGTTTTCTCTACAACAACCCTGACAGTTTCCGGACGGGTTATTTCCTGTGGAAGCTGGGGCGTTTCAGTAACCGTTTTTTCGGCGGAAACCTCTGACCGGGATTTTTCAAACAGTGACCCAAGCAGCTTAGGTATATAGTAACTTATCCCGTACACAGACGCCAGAATCAGTGCCGCAGTACCTGCAATTACAAATGGATTTTTCCTGCGCAGCTTTACGGTTATCTTCTCCCGGTCAACTCCCATGAAACGTGCCAGCTCCTGCTCCGGTGAGAGCGGAGTTACACCGCGGTGGATTTTCCCGAGTTCTGAGAGAAAATTCATTGCATCCTGTATTCTCTTCTCCCTGTCCTGAAGCATGCACATGTGTATAAGGCGGCGGAATTTCGGCGGGAGTCTGATATCAAACTGTTCCAGCGGCTTGAACTCATTTTTAATCTTGGAGAGCATCAGCTTTGAAACATTCTGTTCAGGGAATGCCTTTCTCCCTGCAACCATTTCATACAGAATCGTACCTAAAGAGTAGATATCGGTGCGGATATCAGGCTCTTTGCCATCAAGCTGTTCAGGAGACAGATACTGCATTGTACCAAGTATCGCACCGTCGGTGGTGTGAATCGAGGCATCTGTCGGCCGTGCGATTCCAAAATCCATCAGTTTCACCAGTCCATTGCCGGATACCATGATATTTGAGGGCTTCAGGTCACGATGGATCACTCCATGGTATGTTTTTCCATAGATTACATATTCCTGGTTGTGCGCATAACGCAAGGCCCGGCCTATCATTATCCCTATTGACATTGCCACTTCAACTGGAAGCGCGCCGCGATCTTCGATAATTTTCTCAAGAGTCTGACCTTGAATACGCTCCATTTCGATATAGGGGAGTCCATTCCACTGGCCGACAGCATGAATTTCAATGATGTTTGGGTGATGAAGCTTCGCGGTGATCTTTATTTCAGTTTGAAAGCGCTGCTTGGTATCCTCTGTATAATTGGGATGAAGGAGCTTTACTGCCCTGGCGACCTCCAGCTGGGAATTCCATATCTCATAGACATTGGCCATTCCCCCTACACCCAATAGCCCGGTTATCACCCCTGAGCCCATAGGCTCCTTTTTGGTGCCGTCAGGGAGAATAACAGCATTCCTTACACGCTTAATAGAGCTCTGATCCTGAATAGAAATCCGCTTATCTTCAGGTGACATCATAATCCTGCCAGGGTTCCATGCAATAAGAAACTGCTGAATACTATATTTAGTATTGATATATTACCATTGTTTTGTATATATTTCAACAATTTAGTTTTTTCAGTTTTTGGTTTTATGTTCTCAGGTCTGTACTTTACGGTCAGCAATTTGGCTCTTTTTAATAGAGGTATATATGGCAAAAATTATCAGTGAAGTATCCAGGACTTTTTCAGAGTATCTCCTGATTCCCAGGCTCACCCGGAAAAATCATCTGCCTCAGAATGTGTCGCTCAGTTCTCCGGTTGCAAAGTTTAAAAGCGGAGAGTCTTCAAGGCTCCTGCTCAATGTACCATTTGTATCGGCCAGCATGCAGTCTGTTTCAGGGGCAGAGATGGCTATTTCGCTTGCACGCAGAGGCGGCTGTGCCTTTATATACTGTTCACAATCTATAGAACAGCAGGCTGCAATGGTATCAAGGGTCAAAAGCCACAAAGCTGGATTTGTCCAGTCCGACTCTAACCTTAAACCCGATAATACCCTTAGAGATGCAATCTCTCTTCGCAAAAAGACCGGCCACTCTACAATGCCTGTAACTCACGACGGAAGCAGAAATGGAATTTTTCTGGGAATAATTACCGATAAAGATTTCTGGGAATTCGAAGACAATCTTGATGCTCCTGTTTCCCAGTTTATGACTCCAAAGGAAAACGTGGTTTTCGGGGTTTACGGAATTACTCTTCACGAAGCCAACAAGGTTCTGCGCAATAGTAAAAAAGAGTGTCTTCCGGTTCTTGAGAAAGATGGTAACCTCCATTCACTTGTTTTCAAGAAAGACTACTTTGATCATATGAACAACCCCGACGAGCTTCTTGACAAAAACAAGAGGCTCATCACCGGGGCAGGAGTGAACACCCACGATTATAAAGACAGGATACCGGCATTAATGGAAGCCGGGATAGATGCTTTGTGCTTTGACTCCTCAGATGGTTATTCCGAGTTCCAGATGGAAGCGGCAAAATGGGCAAGAACCAGATACGGGAACGATGTTATAATCGGGGGCGGCAATGTGGTTGACGGTGATGCGTTTCGTTACCTGGTTGAAGAAGCCGATGTGGATTTTGTGAAAGTTGGTATAGGGGGTGGATCCATCTGTATCACCCGTGAACAGAAAGGCATCGGACGCGGACAGGCATCGGCCTTGATGGCAGTGTGCGCAGAACGTGACCGTTACTTCTCGGAAACCGGCATCTATGTACCTGTATGTTCCGATGGAGGGCTGGCCAATGATACACAGATCATTATCGCCCTGGCAATGGGAGCTGATTTTGTGATGATGGGAAGATACTTCGCGATGACCGTGGAAAGCCCTACTCCCAAGGTGTCAATTGGCGGCAGAATTTATAAACCTTACTGGGGTGAGGGTTCCAACCGCGCAAGAAACTGGCAGAGATATAATCAGGCAGCTGAAGGGGATTCAGGGATGAAATTCGAGGAAGGTGTAGATGCCTACGTGCCGGTAGTAGGATCTGTCAAAGAAGTGATGTCTGTGACTATGGCAAAGCTTAAATCCACAATGTGCAACATGGGATCAGTCACTCTCAAGGAATTCGCAGACAACGCTGTTTTAACACGAATTTCAGAACAATCCTTTGTTGAGGGGGGAACCCCAAACGTCATCTCGCTCGACAAAGATCTGCCCAGAGAAGTTTAATCCCGGCATCCGGGGACGGAAAAGTTCTCTCCGCCCCCCTTTTCAATTTTCATATCCGGTCAGTTTTATGTCCGTTAACCGGGATTTTGTGCGGTATTGTTTTTTACAATAAACCAAATTGTACATTCGTATACATTTACAAAAGTATTTTTCGGCTTTTCAGATCATCAAAGGAGGAGTGCCTTGAAGAAGTTCAAACCCCTGGTTCCATTTTCCATTATTGCAGTGCTTATATCCGTCTCTCTCATCGCTTATACAACCTGCTCTTTCGCAGATTCCAATCACCCGCAGAGAGGCACAGTTACATTCGGTGCCGATAAACAGCCGGATATTAAGACTCCTCCTCACCTTGACGCTTTTAAAAGCATGTTTGCAGATATTGCCGAAAAGGTTGTTCCCACGGTAGTTCAGGTCGTGCCCACAAAAATTGACACCGTCATTTTTTCCAACAATCCATTTTACCAGTTTTTCGGAGATCCTTTCGGTTTTGATGATTTTTTTGGTACGCCGCGAAATCAGCAAAGACGCCAACCGCCGGTGCAGAAACGCGAATTCAAGCAGCAGGGGCTTGGATCCGGTGTTATTGTATCTAAAGACGGCTATATCCTTACCAACTTCCATGTAGTAACCGGCGCGGACCAAATCGAAGTGAAAACTTCTGATAACCGCAGTTTTCAGGCTGAAATTGTAGGCACCGACAGTCTCTCGGATGTCGCAGTCATTAAGATTAAAGAAAAAGTAAAAGATCTTCCGGTAGCATATTTAGGCGATTCCGATAAACTCAGGCCGGGAGACTGGGCAATCGCCATCGGAAATCCATTCAGCCTCGCATCTTCTGTTACAATGGGAATCGTTTCTGCACTGGGCAGGACCGCAGGCAACAATGCCAACTCATATCAAAACTTTATCCAGACCGATGCAGCCATCAATCCGGGCAACTCAGGAGGCGCGCTGGTAAATATCAACGGTGAGCTGATCGGAATAAACACCATGATCTATACCCAATCGGGCGGCTATATGGGTATCGGCTTTGCAATTCCTATCAATATGGCCCGCAAAATCATGGAAGACCTCATTTATGAAGGCACTGTTTCACGCGGCTGGCTGGGTGTGATGATTCAGGATCTCGATGCTACAACCCGTGATGCTCTTGGATTGGATACAGATGTAAAGGGTGTGTTAATCGGAGATGTGTTCAAGGGACAGCCGGCCGACAAAGCAGGCTTCCGCAGAGGAGATATTGTTTCCTCTGTTGATAACAAACCTGTAACAAATCCCAATGAACTCAAAAACGCAGTCGCCAATATCAGACCTGGAAACAAAGTTCCTGTCGGGATCATTCGGGACGGTAAGAAATTGACTCTGCATGTAACTTTGACAGGACGTGGTAAGAGCGATCCCAACGAACCATCTCAGGGGAGCATTCCGGAAGAGGGCAGCCCCAAAGATGACATTGCCGAGAGTATGGGAATAAAAGCAGGCAATATCACTCCGGAACTCAGGGAGCAGCTTGACCTGAAACCCGACCTGAAAGGCGTTGTAGTTATGGCTGTTGACCCCAGTTCTCAGGCCGCTCAGGAGCAGATCTCACAGTATGATATAATTCTTGAGGTGAACCGTAGGCCGGTTACCTCGGTAAAAGAGTTAAAACTGGCAGTGAAATCGATAAAAAAAGGCGACTCCGTTCTTTTTCTTATCCATCGTGACGGAAATACTTTCTTCAAGGCCTTTAAGGTCCGCTGATTATCCATTGCGGGGCAATCAAAAGATTGCCCCGCAACCTTTTCCCTTTGAGCAATTCCCCTTGACTCTCTTCTATATAGAACGTATCTTTGTTTTAATATGACGGTCTCAAATTGAGGCCGGGTTTTTTCCTGTGGAATAGATTTTCTGCAGATTAAAAATCCTTTCTGGTGTATGATTGTCTAATTCTACAAATATTCAGGAGGAAAACATGAAACTGTGGCGGGTTGTCAGCATAATCAGTTTAACCGCTTTTACCGCTCTAATTTCCTGCGGTGTCAGTCAGGGAAATCTGGACCAGGCCCAAAAGCGTATCGACGAACTGAAAACGAGAGGTGTTCCCGACAGCGCCCTTTCCAGAGCTAAAGTCTTTCTCTATCAGGCTAAAGATGCCAAGCAGAGAGGAAATTCCGGAATAGCGAGGCTCGCAGCCGATTCTCTCCGTATTCACATGGCCCAGGCTGAAGCTATGTACAACGATAACCTCAACCGACTGCTGCCGGTTATTGACTCCATGCGATCAGTCGTTAAAGTCAACAAAGCATCTTTTTCCGGCCTGACTGTTAAAAAACTCGACAGTCTCATGGTTCCGATTGACTCTCTTGTAAATATCAAATGGTACCTCCAGGCTCACAATCTGCTTAAAGATGTCGTAGCAAGAATTCCACAGTTCAAATTTGATGATGACAGGGCAAAAGAACTCAGACCAAGAATTCCCGGTGAGTGGACATGCATAAATGAGACAAAAAGCAAAGAAGACAAGAACGTGCGTGCTATTGAAAAGAAGATCTTCACCTTCAGGAATGATGGAACAACCCTGCTTGTTGAGAATAAAAAAGGTCAGAGCGGACCTTTCCTGAGAGAAGACTGGGAGTTCAGATCATGGGGAAAATACGATCTTATCGGTGACACCATTATTCTGCTTATAGACCGGTTCGCATCAGTACGGCAGAATTTTGAAAGACTGTATGTTGAGGACGACGGTAACGGAAAAAAGAAAAAAGTCTGGAAAAAAGAACCCCAGCCCACTTATGACTCTCTTATCACAGATGGAAGCCAGAACAGGTACATAACATTCATGGACCTGAAAGAAGACTTCAAGAAGAGATAAGTAAAAAAGAAGATGATAATTTGAAAGGTCCGGCCTCCCACCGGGAGAGCCGGACCTTTTTTATTTCAGAAGACAAACAAGAGATCAAATTCTCTATAGTCTAACATCTCATTCCTTAAACCTAAAAATCGCAGTTGGATGAGGCAAAAAACCGTAACCTGTTGAGCGCTAAGGCTTTCAGGCGTCTTGATCTTATCACCTTGGCGATAAAGCCTGCGCCACCTTCATGTCTTATCAATTCAACATGTTGCGCTACTTCAACCACCCCAACTGCGGAAATTAGGTTGAATAAATTGCAGTTTCAAAAGTTAGATCTGTTATAACGCGCCGCGTAATTTAAGATTTTTGGACGCGTAGTTTAAGATTTTTCCAACCCCGCTTTGCAGCTATTAATTGTCAATTATTTGAGGGTTTGAAACGTCGAGCTGAATCCGGATCTCAAGCGCCTTTGTGGCCCCCTCTTCCGGAGCTGGTTTGTAGGTAACAGGGTACTTCGTAACAGACATCAGAGTTGCTCCGCTGTACAGTCCTACTTCCATGATTCCCCACCCGCCGATATCATCCGGGATGGTCGCAGTCACCAGTATCCTGCTTGCATCCTCCGGATCCAGACCAACCGAGTCCACCTCCCCGCGCCATGTCTCATGTACCAGCTGGGTCTGCGACTCGAGTGGTTCATAATAAACACCATTGGCATCACCAACCGCCAGGTGAGTTATCAGGATCTGCCCGCCATTGAGTATAGCATTTGCTATCGCGTTTAAAAAGGATACTGTTGCAATAGTATAAAAGTCCATTTAATCCCCCTTTAAAGGCCCCATACAGTCACTATAGTAGATTTTAACGTAACAGATGAACTCCCGGTATTTTCCACTTCAAACCACACCTTATCACCGGGCTTGCACCGGATATTCAGCCTGCCCTTGTACTTCAGATATGTCCCGTCCAGGCGATGCACCAGCGGATACGAAACTCCTCCAGTGGCAGCAACCCGGATCTCCACATCTGCCGGCAAAACCGTACCGGGATCAATGGAAATATCCGCCTCAACTGAAACCTCCCCGCTGCCGAACCCCAGCACGTTAAACTCTCCGGTTACCGTATTATGAAAACCGTGCAGTGTCTGCCCACTGCTGTCGTTTGCAATCGACTTGTTCCAGATCACACTGAACCCGCCGTTACCGGCAAGCAGCACTGTTGTGCCCTGCGCCAGTTGCTCTTCTACTCCCTCAACCTGCGCCCTCACACACCCGCCATCAAGATTCGACTCCCAGCCATCCGGCTTGGTACCATCCGGACTGCCCAGAACTCCGTTATTATCCCGACAGTTTCTCCAGGCAACATGCGATGGATCTCCATTGTGATTTGCCGATATGGTATTATTCAGCCCACCCGCAGACGGAAACACCGCGTCCTCTATAGAACACGCATCGCAGCCCTCAAACTGGTAAGCGGCAACATCAATATAAGAGTTGAGTATTCGCGTATTCTTGTTCTTGTAGAACCGGATAATTCCTCCCGACAGTTCTGCTTTGTCTATAGTTACAGGAGAAATAACCTGATGGCATAATAATGGGTAATCGCAATCAGTAAACGATGAAAATTCGCTTATAACAGGTCCATTTATGACTCTCAGGCCCGTAAAACAGTCATCGAATTCACAGGTATTTATAACTGACATTCCTGCAGCGGTATTGATATCCACACCTGCGCCATTCAGGCCGTAGAACCGGCAGTTCTCAACCTGCAGCCGATGAAGTGATGTCTTCAATATCCCGTACTGATTCGCGTATTCAACATGTTCATCACCCTGGAAACCGACACTCCTGACACCGAAATCACCGCTCACCACGCCGATTATCGCTCCGTTGAATATCGCCCTCAAAATAGAAACCGGACCGGCACCGAACAGCACATTACTGTTTGTCACCTGGATAGTGTTTCCTATCTGATACACCCCGTTCCTCAAATAAACAGGCATTGCGCTTTTAACAGCACTGCTGATGGCATTTGCGTTTAGATGTGCATTTGCGGGATTTCCGTCCCCGACAGCTCCCCACCATTCCGGGAAAACACAGTACATCACCGGAAGCGTGAATGTACCGGTATTACTGAATATCTTTCTGGGTATTTCAGGGGGTATCATCGCCCTGATTGTACATGTCACAGCCTCACCCAGATTCAGCCAGGCGCCCAGGTCAAAATACACGACGATATTCTCCGGAATGGAGAGATTTGCTGAAATTGTCCACATGCCCGAGTGAAGTCTCAGTACAGCCGGATCCGCGCCTATCGCGGCGATCGCCGCCGATATCGTTGCCGCACCCTCAAACATGTCTCCGCCGTTAAAGGAGACTGCCGATATAACCGGCAGCGCCTCGTATATCTTCCCGTTTGCCTTCCAGCCAAACGGTTGTCGCACATCATCGTAGATTATATTTGCCAGCCTGTCAACTACTGCCGGTAAAACAAACTCGCTGCGCGGACGGTTCCGCTCCCTTAGTGATATGCTTCTCATTATGTCACTCCTCCTTAAAACAGCCTGTTGTTAAATATCTCCTCAGCCTCACTGTCCCACACCATATCCCATATCTCTTCAGTCTCACTGTCCCATACCTTTTCATAATTGAACGGAGCTGCTTCAACCTTGCATGTCTCTATAGTGTCAAGCGTTGATTCGATTACCGGCACAGGTGCACCCAGCCCCTCATCTATCCAGATAATCTCAAACTCCGACCGCTCATTCTGAAACTCGGTGACCAGGTCATGAATCTTGAGTTTCTGAGCCTGGTCAATAGCCTCGTTAAAATTCGATATCACTATCTTGTATGTAAAAGGTGCCCCGTTGTACTGAAAGTGCTCGATCACATTCACCTGAAAGCCGAACGGTTCAAGCACCTTTTTAATGGCGTGTAAAGTACCTTTAAACCGGTGTGTTTCTATCGCGCTCTTTATAAGTGCCCGCTTCTGGTCAGTTGTCTGCGCCGCGTTCCAGCCCTCATTCCCAAGAATATGAAACTGGTCTGCCAGGTGAAGAAGCGCGCTCTCGGCCACTATATCTATTATATACACCAGAAGCGGCGTAAGGTTGACCGAACCCATCTTGTCTATCATCTCGTTATAGGCAAGACCGTTGGTGTCACGCAGCGATGGCGGTATCAGGCGGTCGTCAGCCATTTGCCGTCCCTGTGATAGTGATATCGTTGGGAAGACGGACCAGGTTGCCGAATTCATTTCTGTCTAAAACCCTGGTCTGCGGCACCTTGTATTCCTCTGTCCCGATAGTGATTGTAAGATCACAGTTGTAAACCCCTTCCACAGCGGTCAGACGGGAATAGAGCTGAGCAGGGACTATGTCACGGCCAAGCTTGGAACGCATTTCGAGGGAGTAGGTGTCGAGGGCACTATTTAGTAAAGACAATACAGTTGGAGCATCAGCACCATCCAAGAGTGTAATTAGTGCACTGACTGAAAACTCAACAGAACTTGGCTTTGTTGTATTAACATTATCTGTCAACGGCCTTACTCTATCGCCGGATATGGCATTATCCACAATTTCAACCAAGCTATCTGTAGGTATCCCACTCTTTGACAAAACATAGACATCGAGGTACCCGGGCGCTGTCCGTTTAACCTCGATGTCAAGCACGTCAGGGTGTGCACTGAGTGCCCAGAACCTGTAGCTTTCTCTGCTGCCGGCAGTTGAATACTTCTCCGGCGCCAGCCTTATTCTTTCCCTGAACTGGTCATCGGTTTCAGTATCCGCGCCCAGGCTCGTTGTGTCCAAATTGACAACCTCAACTACGTGCGGAAGTGGATCCAGAATTACACTCACCGTCCCGGGAAGATATCCATTCCCAAGGGCGCCGGCTGTTTTTGCGGTGGCCCACACCGTGCGGGAGATTTCACCTGCAGGGATAATCACCGCCTCATCCGTCAGAAACTGTACGTTCCCGTCAGTAGTCTCCACTCTCCATCCGGACGGGATTATTATATCCGCCGCCTGTGCTTCATCCAGGCTTATCTGCAGTTGTGTCGTTGCCGGAATCGCAGCCAGGCGCAGCACTCCGTATATCTCTCCCAGATAGTCAATCACCGGATAGGTCGCGTATGCAAGAAGATTCTTTTTTGCCGCCTCCTGAATACCCTGCCTGATCAGGTATTCCCGATAAGCTATCAGGTCTATGAATGCCCGCTCAACCTGGGCGGGGTGCAGGACCTTGCCTGTCACCCGTTCCCAGATCGCTATGTTTTCCGCTACTATTTTGTCAAGGTCCTGCTCGATAAAAATCGGTTCCGGCACTGTAATCATATTTCCACCTCTGTTATCCGCTTTGCGGCCGATGCAACCGCGTTCCACTCAATTGTAATCGTTATATGCGATTCGTCTATCTTGGCCCGTATCGCAATCACCGTAATCCTTGGCTCCCACAGTGTAAGCGCCTCCCGTACAGCTTTGCATATATTCGGGATCGCGCTGTTTACAGGAGCATCGAGTTCCTGCCAGGCATCACAGCCGAACAGCGGCCGCAGCGGAAGCGATCCCCGCGGGGTCGTGACAATCAGGCGGATACACTGGTCGATATCATCAAGCCCCTCAACAACAGCGCCGGTCTCGCCAAGCTTTGGCTGCCAGTAGACAGAATTGATTTTGCCGAGCTGAATCATTTTTTCTTTTTCTGTTCAGGGGCCGGCCGTGCTGTTTCCAGTTCTTCTTCAGTCGCAAACAGCGGTTCAATCGCCAGAATGAATGCCAACGCCTTGCTGCTGGTCCCTTTAATTGACGGTTCTCCAGCAGGATTCAGGCGGCTGATTTTCCGGATATTCTTGACCGTAACAACCTTGTCAAGCTCCTCTTCAATTGCTGTCCGCCTGGCATTCTCTTTATCGAGCGCCGCGATTGTATCCGGAGATGAGTTTAACTTGTCAATCTCAGCGATTAATCTGGTCTGATCTGTTGCATGCTGGTTGCGCAGCTTGTTCACCGTATCCGTGTATTTCCGGTATTCCAGGCACGGTTTGTCCAGAAGCTTCAATGCTTCAAACCTCGATTCAAGAGCGGCTTTGTCAAGCGCCAGATCGTGCACGTGCAGGTAGCTATCAAATTCGACATCGATATTTCCTGCGCTCTCAAGTGCGTTGTAAATCTTGATTAATCTACGGTTACTGATCTGTAAGTCCATAAGAATCCCTCCAGTTAAGGTTAATTCACCATTTCAATTCAAAGCCTCTGCGAATAAAATCAAAATATCTGCCTTTATAACCCTGAGCCTCTACCTGTCTTTTTACAGTCAGACAAGTGCATCCTCGATGCTGCGCACTAAAATTCAGAACAGAAAAAACTGTGCTGCGGAACAAACAGCATTTTAACGCTACATGATCACTATAAACGCTCTGAGGAGGATTCCCCCTTTCCGCCCATAAGGCAACGTAGCCAGTCTCTGGCTCGGCATCGAGCGCAGTAACCATGTCTGCAACTGCGTTTTTATCTGTTAAAACTATATCTCTATCGATGGACAAAACATAATCACAACCAGTATGTTTTACAGATTCAATGCACAGTGAGCGGCTCCGACTTTCACCCACAAACCTGTCTGGCAACTGCATTCTCTGACTGTGTATAACCCCTTCAGTTGCACAGATAATGATAGGCATAGGCATACCCTGTGAGCGTAACCCGGATATAACTCCTGAGCCAATCCGCTGTCCGATTGCCAGAGGCATTACTGCTATGACTCTAATATCCATATTTCGTAAGTGCTCCCGTTCCCAACTGAGCATGGGTTAAACGAAAACTGTATTTTGCTAGTTGTTTCATTATACCAGCATAGCCGACACGTATCCCCTGAACCCATCATCCACCAACCGTCAGCAGATGGGTTGGGCATAAAACGTGCTCCAATAATTGTTGGTGATGCACCAGACGATGTGATCGATATCTCATTGTAATACATTCCGTCGATGAACGAGCCGTTTGCAAATGTTCCTGTGATTTTATAGATTTTATAGAATGCACTACCATCAGTGCCGAGTGTAACTCCATGCCACGCGTCCAATTTGATACTGCGGGACTGCAGTGTTGAGGTTGAATTTGCATTAATCACCAGCGCATTAGTTGTCCCGGATTTGATTGTTATGGTATTATTTACGCTGGGCACGCTGATTGTCGCATTGCCAGACACATCAGCACTCAGAGCCAGAGCCGAGCTCAGTGACAGGGATCCATTATGATCCAATACCATTTTTTCGACCATCGGATATGTGGTTGAAATACTGGTTTCTGCGTGTGTGAAAAATGCCAGCCCAACCTGGTTGGCATCCGAGCCTGTTTGTTTGGCGGCAATAGCAGCATGACGTGTATTCGCCCCCCGAGCGCCAAACGCGATAGAACCAGCATACCCATTTTGCAAACTGGTCAGTTCTTTTTTTATCAAACGTATATTGTCACAATAATCATTGTATACTGTGGTAAATTCGGCTGCATTATAACTACCTAATTGATTCGCCAGTATATTTGTTGACCAGTCCTGCAGCTGTGCCGTAGTAGTGTAATCGGCTGGGTTAAAATTTCCAGTATGGTATAACTCTACCCAGGGTTGCCAGGTACCATCACTTTTTGTACGGTAAAAAAGGTTGTTAGCAGTCCACCGGGACGCGAGCTGGAACGCATCCGGATTGGAAATACTGTTGGTATGAATTATACCATATCCATTAACAGTGGGGATATGCGGCGCATGGTTTGCCGCTCTGTAAAATCCACTTTGTGAATATGAGTCTACATCTGTACCGTCCGCATTTGTTGTACGGGTTGAAG
Source organism: Fibrobacter sp. (assembly GCA_012515615.1). Taxonomy (GTDB): domain Bacteria; phylum Fibrobacterota; class Chitinivibrionia; order Chitinivibrionales; family Chitinispirillaceae; genus JAAYIG01. Next base: position 21 of record JAAYYB010000061.1, on the reverse strand, counting down.
AGCTACCCTGAACATAATAGT
>JAAYYB010000060.1 GCA_012515615.1 Fibrobacter sp. | reverse complement strand
GGGGGCACCCTCTTCCAAAAAGTTTTTATTCTTGATTATTGCTGGTATTGGGGGCACCCTCTTCCAAAAAGTTTTTATTCTTGATTATTGCTGGTATTGGGGGCACCCTCTTCCAAAAAGATTTTATTCTTAATTATTGCTGGTATTGGGGGCACCCTCTTCCAAAAAGTCTTTATTCTTAATTATTGCTGGTATTGGGGGCGCCCTCTTCCAAAAACTCTTTATCTTTAATTCTTGCTAATACTTGTATTGGGGCACCCTCTTCCAGAAACTTCATAAAGAATACTCTTATTCAACAGTAAACGAAATCAGTTTCTTCGATGTATTACCGACATTGTCCTTTGAGCTTATCTCAAGGGAGTAGCTGCCGGCTTTGTCAAACTGCAATGTTCCGTCACACTTTACCTCGCGTGCCCCGTTTATTGAACACCAGATTCCATTGACTCCAGCGGAATTATCACGTGCTGCAAGAAAGAGTGCGGTGGGTACCGGAAATTTCATCTGCGAGGCCTGGTTCTGACCCACCATGCTGAATGTTTCCACAATTTCCGGAGGCGTTTTATCTGAAACAACTGCAATTGATTGAGCATTGCTTACATTGTTTACGTTATCTGTTCCCCAGTACTTGATTATTAAGAGGCCTTCCCTGTCGATTGTTATCGGACCGGTGTATTTTACAGGCGATTCACTGCCGATCTGGTACATGATGCTGTTAACGCCCGATGCATCATCCAGGGCGGAAAGCACTATTTTTGTTTCAGGAGTTATACATACTGTGCTGTTTTTCTGGAACTGGGGGCCGATGATCTCGTATTTACATTTCGGAGGCCTGACATCCATGATGACATAGGTGCGGATAATCTGACTTATGTTGCCTTTTATGTCTTTTGCCCGAACCGAAACGCTTCGTTTCCCTTCCATTGTATGAAGAGCAAACGGCTGGGTATAGTCTTTAAAATTCGTGCCGTCGATAGAGTATTCAATTTGAGTCACTTCGCTCATATTGTCTTTGGCTTCCACTTTTACCAGCGTGCGTGGAGAGATAAATTTCGCCTTATCAGTTAACGCAAAGAAATCTCCGCTATAAACCATCTCCGGCTCAGGGGGATTATCATCTATAGAAAATGAAAGCGACTTGATCTCTTCGGCATTATCAACATTATCTGTTGAATAAAAGAACAGCGTATGCTTTCCATCATTGAGTTTCCTAAGAGGAATACCCTTCTTGTAAACGGAAAAATTGATATCATTATCAAATCGGAAAAGAATCTCTTTCACTCCGGAAAGATTGTCACTGGAATTTATGCTGATCATCTCTGAGCGGGTGAGTATTAAATCCTTTTCTGCCTTCTCTATTGCCACCACACTGACTGGAGCCGTAAGGTCAACGGCAAAACGGTCCTGCTGAGGATTACTGATATTTCCGACTTTATCCGCACCAAAGTAGGAGATTTCGTAAAGTTTTTCCTCAGTGAGAGCCATCTTTCCATTCAAACGCTTGTAACCGGAATTGTTAATCGACAGGTACACGGCTTCAACACCGGAATGTTTGTCATTGCATTCGATCTCAAACTCCAGATTCTTTCCGTAAAACTTAATATCAGGGGCAAGAGTTTTGTCCGTCTGAGTATTGACAGAATCTGATAACATCTTTACCGCCTGGGTATTTATGTAAGACGGGGCACCACTCATTTTGATTTTGCACTCAGGGACCTCTCCATCAGCGGTAAAACGCAGGTATGCAGTATCCCTTGTAACGGCATTCAACCATCGGAGGGCCTGACGACCCGACATGTCCAGTTTTAACCCTTTGACAGTGCTTCCGCTGTCCTCCTCTGTTGAAAGTAAATAGGATGCGGAGGATTTGTCTGCTGATTCAGCGAGCCTGACATAAACTTCTTTGTCAAGCGGCCAGTAGACCCTGTTCCTTACACTGTCCACATAGACTTTTGTGGGGTATTTGATGTCTGCCAGTGACTTGTCACTCTGTTCTGAATAAACAGAACACGCCACGAGAATAACTGTAACTAATGATGGAATAAGCGCTTTCATATGACCTCCTGCTAATGCACATGATCGGTTTTTAGGAATATACAACCTTTTCACGAATATAGTTACAAAATTATAACCTCCCAGGAGACAGCCCAAAAGGTTAAACTAACGAGGGATTTTCCAGTTTTTTACCATGTATCAGGTGTTCTTTGTCGCTTTCGTGGTCGTTGTTGTGGTTATAATCGTAATCGTTGCCCTTCTCCCCCCCACCCCTTCTCATATTGGCAAATAGTAAATTGTTTTTCTGGTCCGGCACTTATTGGAAATGAAACTGAATCCGCCTGACAGTCTAGTCTCATATAGGATAATACCAGACTCAGCAACATTAGCCCATGCTATTATTGAAAGAGATATCCGGGATAGAATGAATAAATCAATACAAACATCTCCGAAATTCACTTTATTATGTGCAGTCATTATCACCTTCACCTGCCTTACCTGCAGCAGACCCGGCAAAGAGAACACTGTAAAACAGAATGAAACCAGGGGTAAATGCGGTCAGACCTTGGATGCATGGGAATGGCGCGACCCGCTCCCATGGGGTAACAGTCCTTGTGATATCGCTTACGGGAATGGCCAATTTGTAGTTGCTGCGGACGGCGGTGTCATTTTTACATCTTCAGACGGGATTGACTGGAAACGAAAAAATCTCTGCACATTATATAATTTCCACTCCATTGTCTATGAGGCGGGTCAGTTTGTAGCTGTCGGAGATTCGGGCACGATCTTCACTTCCAGGGATGCTCTTTCCTGGTACAGCAGAAATTCCGGAACAAGGAAATGTCTAAATGCGGTCAGTTTTGGAAACAATAGATTCGTAGCCGCAGGCGAGGACGGAACAATATGCGTATCACAGGATGCTGTTTCATGGAAACTGAACCAGCAGTCTGCAGGTGATGATTTCCGGGATCTGACGTTTGGATCAGGCACATTCGCTGCTATTTCTTACCCGGGCTCTATTTTCACATCAATTGACGGAATTGACTGGGTCAGAATAGAACATGACAGCACAGATAACAGCCATCCAAGATACCTTTACTATATCTTTTATGCACAAAACACATTTATGGCTTCAGGGAATGTGTTCCTTACCTCCACTGACGGGAAAAAATGGAGAAAACAAGAGGAGCTGGCAAAATATAATCTCATTTTTTGCATACCTGCGGGCGACAGGTGCCTGGCTTTCGGAACAATTGAAAAGAATTACAAGAAAACTGTGATAGCAGTTTCTCTCAAGGATCAAGACGGAATCACCTGGACACCGGTTGACCTCAAGGGAGACACTCTTCGATTTATGAGTAAGTGTGCTTACGGAGCCGGAATCTTTGCCGGCCTGGGCGGCGCTAACTGCATCTACACCTCGCAGGACGGAAGCACCTGGACCAGAAGAATCCAGGAAAAATCGAGTTTCGGGTATAAGCTTCCGCGTTCGGTTGCATACGGCAATGGAAGGTTTATTGTCGTTTGTACCAGGGGTGGTGTTTATACTTCGCCTGATGGTGTTGTATGGACAACCGGTAACTCCCGTGTAAAAGAAGATTTTGTGGTGGTGGCCTTTAAAGGTGATCGTTTTGCGGCAATGAGTGAAGATGGCTCATTGATGACCTCTATTGACGGGGTTACCTGGAATTCCCTTGATCGATTCGAGCCGGGGCATTTCCTGCCAGTAATTTTCGCGGCAGAAAAATATATAGCCGTCGGTGATTTCGGCACCGTTCTTACTTCGCCGGATGCTATCTCATGGACAATTGCGAAAGTGCCGACAAAACAGCGCCTCATCTCCGCAGCATACGGCGCAGGTCAATTTGTTGCAGTAGGTGAAAACGGCACGATTATCTCCTCTTCAGACGGGGCCACCTGGGAAACAAGGAGTTCGGGAACCACAGAAGACATCTATTCCATTGCATATGGCGCAGGCCGGTTCATAGCTGTCGGCTTTTATGGTCTGATACTCACGTCACCTGATGGAATCACCTGGACACAGGAGATTTCCGGGACACAAAATTTCTTCCATTCAATAACCTGGGGTGATAATCAGTTCCTGGCGGTTGGAACGCATGGAATTCTGGCCTCCAGAACGGCCAGTGACAGCGTTGTGGCCAGTCCGGCTGATACCATTTTCTGCTTATGGCCGTCAGCCGATTATACTTCCTACGATGTCAGGTCAGTATATCCCAGAAGCGAGGCATGGTCAATGGAAGCGATGGTACCGGTAAACCTTCAAACCTTTTCCTTCCCGGACCTTCCGGTTAATGGAAAATCAATTGACGATTTTATTCCGCAGGGGTGGGATATACTGGACTCTGTATCAGGTGATCTTAACAAGGATAATTCAGCCGATATTGCAATGGTAATTCAATACAGGGACAGTGTCCATATAGATGAATCCTTTTCCCAGCCCAGGGTTCTGGTAATCCTGTTCAAAGGCAATAATGACAACCAGTACCATCTGGCAGAGCAGAGTAACACTTTCATTCTAATGGATGATGAGCCGAACAGAGAAGATCCATTCTCCGGGATAGGTATCAGCAAGGGTGTCCTGAACCTTAATTTTCATCTCTTTTACACCATGGGGTCATGGTTCATGACCGGCAGTTCGTATAAATTCAGGTACCAGGGAAATGAGTTTGTCCTGATCGGTGCAGATATGAATATCTATGCAAGAAACACCTCAGACTTTGAAGATTTCAGTTACAATTTTCTGACAAAAAAGAGAAGGTTTATTAAAGGCAGTTTTTCTGAGGAGAGCGAGGTAAAAAACGATACCGTATGGAGTACTATCAAAATAGATAAATTAGAAACGATGAAAACATTTTCACAACCTTATTCCTGGAAGGTTGATCAGGAAAATTATTTGTAACCTGTTAAATCCATTCTGGTTTATTCCGCTATCCCTCTCCAAGGCGTTTCGGTAGCAGCAAGCTGGAGAATGTACTCTTTTGAGTACACCATTTCTCGGTAATCTCTATTTAATTATTGACACTATTCATTATATACACTACTTTAAAATTCTTTATATAACAAAGGAGGCCTGTTTCATGAAGTTAATCCATGCCCTCATTGGAGTTGCACTCACAGCAGCAATTTCACAGGCAGATATAAGCTACACGCCTGTTACTGTCGGCGCTACCGAATCTGCCGCCAAACTTTACAACTTCCTTGCTGTAAATTACGGAAGTAAAACCGTTTCCGGTATACAAACCGGGGAACTCAACTTCACCGGAAATATCACGGAGCAACCGGACCTGAAATCTGTCGATTCAGTCAGCAATAAATTCCCTGCACTTGTCGGTTTTGATTTCCTGTTTGCCAATGGCAAAAATGCCAATGACAACTGGTATAAAGAGTACACAAATAAAACCATTTCTCTTGCTGTAGAGCTTTGGAAAAACGGTGGCATCCCGGCTTTCTCCTGGCACTGGAAAGATCCAAGTGACTCTGTTGATGCTTTTTATGTACAGGGAGCCGCAGAGTCTTATACCACTTTTGATTTTACAAAAGCATTCAAGACCGGCACTACAGAATGGGACACAACTACCGACACCTACAAACAGATAGTGGCCGACATCGATGAAATTTCCGCACTATTCAAAACTCTGCAGGATTCAGGTGCTGCAGCAATCTTTCGACCGCTGCACGAATGCGGTGGAGCCTGGTTCTGGTGGAACACTAAACCTGCGGCATACTATGCGGCACTCTACCGTCTGATTTACACACGCATAACTGAAACAGGCAACATAAAGAACCTTGTCTGGGTATGGAACCCCCAAACACCTATTTTCAATCAAGCTGAATGGAACCCCGGCTCTACGTACTACGATGTGATCAGTGTCGATATCTACAATACAGCATTCAACTATGAAAGCAATGCTTCTGCATTTAAGAACATGGTCACAAATTTCGGCACAGGCAAAATTTTCGCTCTTTCGGAAAATGGCCCCATTCCAGATGCATCCCTGATGCAGGCCGACAGTGCTATCTGGGCCTGGTATATGCCATGGTATCAATCCTGGAGCGGCAACTTTGTCAGCCAGACTAAAAACACTGTCTGGAAAGCCAACCTT
>JAAYYB010000059.1 GCA_012515615.1 Fibrobacter sp. | reverse complement strand
TTTGAGAATCCAGATATCTTTTGTTCACTGGAATCAGTGATGCACTGTAAGTTCGCCTTATCTGGAACGCGGTGAATAGAAGGACCATTCCACAAAGCAGAATCAGAAACAATATGATTTCAGTACTTCCACCGATTACAATCAGAATCAGACCGCTTGCAATAATTGCTGCCGGCTTCACTATGCCGTCAAGCATTGTTTTGGCCCTTCCCCTCTTCTCTTTTTCTATGGCAGCAAAAAACATCTGGTAAATAGGGGAAAATGCATTCTCAAATGCAACATATCTCAAAATCTGAAATAGTACAAAAAGCGCAAAAAATGTCTTCCCGCCAGTTGTCTTGTGTAATATCAGCAGTATCACTCCGCCTGTTGTCAGTATCATTGGCAAAACATAAAGAATGCGTGAGAACCCGAGTCGTGATATAAGACCCGGAAGCAAAAACCACAAACCGGCGATTGTGATAATCGCATGAACAAGATAGAAGGAAAACTGGAATGAGGCAATCGAAGCAGACGTGGTGAACCACTCATGACTCTTGTTCCAGAAAAGGTAATCAACTGAAAACACAGCAATAAAAATGAAGAAATAGAGGACCGCTATGAGCCTGACCAATTTGGACGTAAGGACACTCTCTACATTCTCCAGTATTCCGCTTGCATGATTTTGAACTTCTTCTGTGTGCAGAAGTTTTCTACTGAAATGACTCCTTGTTTTGAGAGAAAAAACAAACGCTACACCGTATGAAACGGTCCATACAGCAAGCACAAGCTCAGCTGGAGCAATTTCAACAAGCAACCTTGACATACAAGCGCCGCTAAGGCCTCCTGCAAACCCCCAGGCGGAAATGACCGGGAATGCTTTTTTAGATTCATTAGTTGTAAAGATATCATTTGCAAGTGTCCAGAATGTCAGGAAAAGTGTCGTTTTTGACAGATAAGAGAGAGGGTAGAGGATAAAAAGAAGAGATTTTACCCAGACCGATTCCGATCTGATTGAAAACATGAGTATAAGTGAAATAGCAGAGAGTATTACCGTTACAGTAAACAGCTGAACTGAAAGAAGCTTGCCTCGTTCTACTCTGTCTATGTGATTAAAGAAAAGTAACGGAAGCCCCAGCAGCATGAGCCCGTTAATCAGATACATCCTGCTTAAAATGCCAGAGCCGACAGTGGTGACAATCAGTGAAAGCGAAACTGTTTCACCAACAATTGCACCGCAGAAAATAAAAGCGAGCAAAAACGCTGGAACAGCGTAATTATTCTGTCGAATACCGCTCATTATACTCTTGTGATAAAATAAATAAGGCGGAAACCTTGCAGGTTCCCGCCACAGGAAGATTCGAATTCAGCTTAGAAGCTGTAAGTAGCACTGACTCTGTTGAACAGATGATGCTGAGGTGCGCTGAAAAGATTTGTAAATGTATACGCAAGATCTTCAGCTGCAACAAAATCTATACGCAGACGATTTTCAACATTGATCCCGAAACCTAACCCAACCAGGTCGTTGTCGGAATCACTGATGCTGCTTGTGGGCTTTGTGTAAGCAGGATTTTCTTCAAGGTAACCTTTTCTGTTCGCTTCGGTCACATAGACAAGCTGCTTCTGTCCACCAACTCTTATGACCAGCCAGTCCCAGAAAATATTTCTCTCAATTCCAAAGCTGACTCTTCCACCAACGTGCTCTCTGGCACAAATGTTCGATGAATCCTTCTGGCCGTAGAGAAATTCAATTCCACCCCAGAAAAATCCTTTGTCGATATTGAGATTGAGTCCCACTCCGGCTGCGATGTCAAATTTCATCATTTCATCGCGATCAAACTCCATCATTTCAGCTTTCACGTGTGGAACAAAATCTCCATTGAGTGCTGCAAGAGCAGAAAACAGACGAAGTTCAACTTTACCGAAGTAATCGTGATCAGCGAATACTTCAAGATGTCCGGCACTGTCGCCGACAGCTGTCATCGATCCACCAGTGAGAGATACTTCAAGATCCATCGACTTTGCAACGGGCCAGTTCAAACCCAGATTACCCTTGAAAATTGATGTCTGCTGGATATCTCCATCGTATTCCAGTTTCTGGTGTGCGACATATGCACCAACTCCGAGCATCCCGCCATTCTTCAAAACGTAACCGGCAAGAAGGTCGACACGGCCAAGCGGCTCAAGAATTTTATAGCCTTTAGATCCCAGATATTTTGAGGTACCGGGTAATACATAATCAAGCATTTCATCACGTCTGTTGAACATAGCTCCCAGAGAGAGCATCGGGTACTGACTTCCACCCTCTGTGTCCTGATCGAGGGAATAGGAGATAACAGCACCAAAGAAAGGATCAACGGCATCACGGTTTGACTTACTCATTGCGGCATAATCTTTCGAGCTGCCATCAAGAGCACTGTCATGCATAAACCAGCCAAACGATCCATAAACCATATTTGGATAAATACTGATGTTCGCCGGGTTTCTGAAAATACTTACTTCATCCATAAAGAAAGCATCGTGCCTTCCCATAGAGACTACTCGTGCATCCGTAGCGTAGCTGCCAACGAAAATGCCTGCTGCCAGTATGCACATCAGCGCCTTTCTCATATCGAATCCTCCCATTAAAGAGCCACAAAAACAGTAACGAAGTGCAGTTAAAATTTAAACAGGGAATGCAGGATGCGCCCTGACTGGCGCATCATCTGAATTCCCGTTTTTTTAGTAAATACTATACTACCATTGCAAATCAAATTATGCAAGAGTTTTATTGAGAAAAAACAAACGGGTACACAACTTCTGTAACATCACCCGGCTTGTCGATCTTTTCAAAAACCCATCTTTTGATTTTGTCAACCACGATTCCCTCAAGCTCGGGATCACTCATTGTAGATTCCACCACTGAGGCGAAGATGACTTTTCCGAATTCATCGATAGCAAACTTGACTGTGATCTTTCCTTTAAGTCCCGGCTTCTCACGCAGGCGTTTATTGTATGCATAACGTAAAGCAGCAATGTTCTGCATAACAACCCTCATGATACTTGCCTTACTTCTGCCACCGGTAAGAGCACCACCTTTAAGGAACTCAGGAGCGGAAATCTTGAGCGAACCTCTCTTTTTAAGATCGAGCCCGCCGCCGCCATCTCCACCCATCAGACCTCCAATAAGGTCATCGATGCCACCGGAACCACTGCCGCCGAAACCACTTCCGTAGCCTGCACCATATCCGATACCGGCAACACCTTTTCGGCCAACCCCGCCACTTCCGCCAGACTTCAATCCGCCAACACCCTGCAGGATAGCATCGATATCTGTGGCAAAACCACCTTTACCGAATATATCAGCAGATGCAACAGATTTACCTTTAATCTGTCCGGAAATGATACCAAGCACACCTTTGTGAGTCACGCGGGCACGGGGATCTCCTCCACCACCCTGCATTCCTCCGGCACCCTGGTTCTTGGGTTTGAGTTTCTTTTTGTCAGTCTTAATCTCTTCCTCTTTCTTTTCCTCTTCCTTCTTTTTCTCTAATGTAGCGGGAACAGCATCCTTAACCAGCTTGGCTACCCGCTCCTCAGGGATTTTTTCGAAGAAATCGGTAGCGACAGTGACGATTTCCCTGGTGCTGAGAAAAGCACCTGTGAGAATAGCCAGAATAATCGCGATGATCTCCATGTTTCGGAGTCTTGTATCACGATCGAGGATAAAGATGTCAGCTCTCTCCTTCAGTTTCTGTGCATATTCTGCATCAGTAAGAATTCTTCCTGATTCATCATCGTCAGCATCGTCAGCATCCTTTACACTCGGTTTAGCAGCCTGTTGAGGTACAGGTGCAACCGCGCCGCCAATAGCAACGAGTTCCACCTCAGCTCCAACCGCTTCAAACTGCCCCTTGAGCCTCAAAGCTTCTTCCTTCTCGGCCTCTTTCCGGATACACACCGGCTTCTGTGTGATTACTCCATATACCACATCAGCCGTGCTCCCGGACCAGCGGGCAATTTCTTCTGAAACGCGACTGGCAATCTGAGGGTCACTGCACTTTTTAATAAGTACCTTGTATTTCACGGTTACTCATCCCTTTCCATAACTGCGAAGTTCATGTTATTGTAACCGACTTTTCCGCAGGTATTCATAATCTTGAACAGGGTATCGAAATCCATATTTTTATCTACCTGAATAACGATTTTTCCCTGAACAGAATTAAGTGCCCCCAGACGGACCATCTCTTCTTCCTGCGCATAGCAGGCCCTTAACTTCTCCTCCAGCTTTCCAATAGTAGGATCCGGATCATCAAAAGGAATCTTCCGTACATCCTCAGTCGGAACGATGGGCAGGTTGTCCACCAGAATCATGTCATTGGTTACTGCACACTGCAGGTTGACTTCCTGCGGCTTTTTCTTGGATTCCGAGTTTGGAAGAACCAGGTTGTCTGCATTGGTAAGAAGACTTCCTTCTGCAGAAAAGCTCTTCAACAGGAACACAAGAATAATGGTGAACATGTCCATCATGGAGGTGATATTTAAATCAGAACTCCTGGGAACTCTTCTAGAATGTTTAGCCATATCATCCCCTCAGTTTCGCGATGGATATGTTCGGAAATTCCGCAGCCCGCGCCTTATCCATGATCTGCACGATTTTGTCGTACATAACCTGGTTCTCAGCAGCGATAATGATATCTTCACCATCTTCTGCATCACGATACCGCTCCTTAACCTTCATCAGACGGTTCTGAAGCTCATCGTATGCTGAAAGAGGCCTGGACTCAAACTCGGAGGGATCTTTGACAAATATAACCCGTCTGGGGTTGGTCAGAGCATATACAGTATCGCCTACATTTACACTTTCCACAGGATCACCGGATGTATTTGTCACCATCTCACCATTCTTGGTGTAAAGACGATTATAAACATTACGGTTCTCATCACATGTGTGAAGATAAATGTCATAGCGTTCATAAATCTGCATTTCCCTGCCGGTTTTTGGATGCTTTGGAACTTTACCCGGTTCGAACTCAACCGTAAATTCTGTCTGGTCGTCTTTTGCGACGTACCGATGATATTCACGGTAGAACAGACTGGGCATGAAACCACCTTTTGCACCCAGAGTCACAACAGAATCGGTGATGATAGCTGTAAGAAGAAGCTTGTTGCTTTTATCTTCTGTGGGCTGTGATGTCACCGCCTGTTTTGTCTGTGATCCTCTCGCTTCCGGTAACTTGATATCAATAACCGCTACTTTCGCGAACTCGGCTGACACCAGCAGCATAGGAATCAGCACCACCATGAGATTCATGAATGGCTTGAGATCCATGTCACTGCTGGACATTATCTTTTTCTTTTTTCTAGCCATAGTTCTTGACCTCTAACGATTATTCTTCGACAAGGTTAATGAGTTTTGCTGACTTCTCGTCCATCTCTTCAACCAGCTTGTCAGCTTTGTTTGCCAGAATACCATGTATTAACAGTGTCGGGATAGCAACAAGCAGACCCCACAGAGTGGTTGACATAGCGACGGATATACCAGTTGCCAGAGCCTGGGCTCTCTGTGCAGCAGGAACGTTAGCGATAGCGTCAAAAGCGATCATCAGACCATAGATTGTTCCCATCAGACCAAGCAGAGTTGCAAGGTTTGCAAGAGTCGGAAAGAACGGAATGTTTCTGGTGATCTTCGGTGCTTCTGTCAAGAAAACTTCATCAACTGACTTCTGAACGACCTTGGCGCCCTTGCCGCGGTTCTGAAGAATAGCAGAAACGCTCTTTGCAAGAGGAGTAACAATTGATGTAGAATACTTGATTGCTTTTTCGTAGTCACCGGCTTTCAGATATTTTGAAATGGTAGCCATGAATGTACCGCTGCCTGTACCGCATTTGAAGTAAAGGTACCATATTCTTTCTGCAACCATGCCAAGTATGCCGAATCCGACGAACAGAATAGCCCACATACAAAAGCTTCCAGGGGATACGAATCCATCGATAATGAACTTGAACAACATTTGAAACTCATTCATCAGGAACTCCTTTCATAAAATTGAACGTACAGTTATAGGAAAATGTTACAATTTTTTTTCGTATTAACAACAGCTCTTGCACTCCTTTCTTTTCATATTACATACCTGCCTGCCCTTTTAATTCGCTTATTCTCTCTTCTTCAAGGACAATGTTGCGTTTCGCATCCATTTCGATTCTGTTAAGCTGCTTTATTTTTTCCTCAACAGTGATCTCCATGCTTATAATATTCTGAATGCGGCGCATACTGCGTTCATACTCTTCATCCCGCTGTCCACCCGTGGCAGCTGAGGGGCTTCCGTCAGGAGAAACTGCACTACCCGGAGTTCCAGCTTTCGCCTGGGCCTGAGCAGCCTGTGAAGGTGTCCATTCAGTAATCTGAACATTCAGGGCATCAGATCCCGGATTGATCTCTCTGATACGCTCTTTGATTTTTTCGATCCACTGGCTGTTTGCAATGCCAAGATCCTTAGCAGCCATTATACCCTCTTCATACTTGGGCAGAGCCGCATCCATAGCTTCGAGTTTCTTCTCCTCAAGGAGCTGACGATACGCTTCTTTTTCCTCTTCAGAGAGGTCTCTGGGAATAGGAGCACTGGCGAACTCGATACCAACCTGTTCCATAATATAACCACGTCTGAACATCATTTCAGTAAAGCGATCGATCGATTTTTCGACGTATTCACCTTTAATATTCTGAGTATGTGCCCAGTCGATATTCTTGAAGAAGTACTCCTGTGCTTTTTCATAATACTTATCGAGGCTTGACAAAATCTTAATTTTTGAGGCGATCTTCTGTTCAGCAGACCCGAACAGTGACTGTCCTTCCACAGCTTCTGCCATATCAACAAAGCCCATACCTATCATGTAGGTGGCTTTTACGGTCCAGTCTGCAACACCAAGCTCGATTGCCTTGGCGTACTGCTTCGCCGGTTCCTCAAGAGCTTTTGTCTTATTCTTGATCAGGTCTTTCATTGTCTTTTCATTTTTTGCGACCAGCTTGATTTTTGTAAATTCCTTGTAGCTGATTTCACCAAGTTTGAAATAGGCCTGAGCAATACCGTTAATGTCGATATCAGATTCTTTCTTGAACTTTTCATAAACAGATGTAGCCATCAGATAATTCTTCTGGGCCTCGCTAAACTTACTCATATTGTAATAGGCATCACCAGCCTTCACAAGCGCCTGCACCTGTTTGTAGCGGTCATTTGCATATTTCTGAGCATACTCGGTAAACACCCGGGCCATATCATCGCTCTGATCCATCTTCTCATAGCAGAGACCTATTGAGAAGAATGCTTCAGCAGCATACTCAGAATCCGGAAAACGTTTTGAGAGGATATCATAAACGTTTATAGCATTCGAGTAGAGCTTCCCTTTTTCAAAGATAAGACCTGCATTATAGAGCGCCTGTGGTGTTTTAGGATCGTTTGAATAGCGTTCGTAGATCATCTCGAACATTTTTCCAGCCATATCAAACTGATTGATCTTCTGGTAGCATTCCGATGCAGATGACAAGCTGGGAATAGCGAACTCGGCTTTTGTTATGTTGTTAGCAGCAGTCTGATATACCTGAGCTGCCTTGTCATATTTTTCAGTCTTTTTGTAGTTTTCAGCAGCTCTGAGATATGCTTTTTCTCTCAGACTTGATTTGGGGAATTTGACTGCCATTTCTTCAAAAGCAGCAGCAGCTACATCGAAACTCTTGGTTTCCTCATAGCAGACACCCGCTTCGAACCATCCGCGGTCAGCAATTTTGCTGTTGGGGAACTCGTTGTAGATAGCCTTGAAAGCATCGGCTGCCCCCATCTGGTTGCCGCCTTTTTTAATTCCTTCAGCTCTCTTATACATGGCACCCGCAGCAAGGTCCAGAACTTCAGCATATTCAGGTGTATTTGATGCCTGTTTTGAAAGCAGTTGACGATAGATACCCATCGCCATATCGAACTGCCCTGCATTTGAATAGCTGTTGGCCAGCATACGCATTGACTTGTCTGTGACCTTTGAATCCGGATAACTATCCGATACCTGCTTGAAAACTCTTATCGCATTTTCATAAGACTTTGCTGTGTAGTGAATGTTACCTGCCAGATAGAGCACATCGGCGGCATTTGAGCTCTTAGGGAACCTGGCCTGGAATTTTTCTGTGTACTCGAGCAGTTTTTTGGTTTCCGCCAGTGTATACGACTGTTCATCAGAAACACCACTTTTGGCCATGGATTTTTTACGGCAGTTGTCCAGAGCAACAATTACGTTATAACCGGCATCTTCCTGAGAGATGAGGACCGGACCTTTATTTGCTGTCTGCTTCTGCTTTTCGACTTCATCCTGATCCATTCCAAGAGTATCGAACTCAGCTTTGAATTCCGGATAAGTTGACAGATCCTGCATCGCTACAAAGTCGTAGTTTTCCGCAGCTTTCTGACAGTCACCCATCGCGCTGTAGATTTCAGCGATATTGTACCTGAACTCATAGTTCTTCCATTTGTCTTCCGGAAATTTCTGGAAATATTCCTGGTAACGTTTCAGAGCTTTTTCAAAAGCTGCTTTGTCTTTCTTTTTCTGAGCGAGGGCATGGTAATAGATAGCTATGTGACCCAGTGCTTTTTTAATTTCATTTCTTGACTGATCAATAACAACCGCTTCTTTACTGTTGAACCTGTACCATTCACCGTTAGGACCATAATCATCAACCAGTCTTTCACGTTCCAGGTTTGCTTTTTCATGTTCTTTCTTTACTACATAGCATTCAATGAGAGCCTGCCGGGCAGTAGGAGCTTCTTTATAATTGGGGAACCTCTTTAAAGCGGTCGTGAGTGCACCAATGGCGGCATCAAACTGTCCATGGGTTCTGTTTTTCAAACCGACAGTATAGAGAACATAGTCTTCGTAGGGTTTTTTTCCGACTTTTTTGAAAAAGTTGGTTGCTTCCTGAGCTCCATTTTCCATATCGGAAAAAGAGATCGCCATGAATTCCAGAGCCATATCGCGAAATTCACGTTTTGGATAGAGTCCGGCATCGCACTGCTCCACATAGGTGTGGAACAGGTTCACTGCTTTATCAAGCTCACCTATATTATAGTAAACTTCTGCTTTTCGATAGTGAACCATTTCCCAGTTCTGAAGGTCAATTTCATTTTGTTTTATCTTTTCCAGATGTTTAATCGCGCAGGCATGATCATTATCAAGATAGCAGAGATCTGAAAGACGGAAATGCGCCCCTGATGCACGTACGCTTCCGGGGTATTTTTCTACAATTTTTGTGAACACATCTTTTGTTTTGTCAAGATCTCCCATAAGCAGATAAATGTTACCCATCTGGTAAAGGGCTTCACTCAGTTTCGGGAAATCCGGATATTCAGCAGAAAGTCTCTCATACATGGAGAGAGCTTTTGAATAATCGGGAACAGGGTTTACCGGTTCGGGTCCGCGCGGGTTGCGTTCGTAATCATCCATCGCTTTTTCATAGTTCTCACGGCGATTCACATAATCATCGCGGCCCTGATCATAGTACAAACCGCCCAGAGTGTAGATTACATCGGCGCATCGCTCGGTTTTCTTGACTGAGCAGTTTGCAAGAAGCTTTTCGTAGCGGGCAACAATCTCTTCGAGCTTGTCTCCTTTTGGCTTGACGGCCGCAGTAGTTTTAGTTGCTTCTTGACGAATCTTGTTACGTTCCGCCTCCAGTTTTTTAATTTTCTCCAGAAGTTCCGCCCGTTTATCTTTCTGGGCATGGCAGACATCAGGAAAAATAATCACCAGTGAGGATAGTACGGCAATTACATAAAAGGTAAAACGGTAATTTCTGCGCATTATTGCTGCTCTCCTTCTTTCTGAACGCAAAGCTACTGCTCTATATTTTCCAGTTGTTCCTGGAGTTTTTCCAACTCCTGATCAATCTTTCCTTCTTCTTTCTTCTGTTCCTGTATGATCTGGGCCTCTTTTTTGGCGCCTACAATCTTTGTGGCCTTTGCAAGTGCATATTCAGCATCTGCGAGAATTTCTTCCTGTCTCATGAAGAATTTCTTATGTGAATTAGCCAGCAGATTATACTTGAAGAAGTCTTTAGATTCTTTCGCGTAAGACTCAAACTCCTTCTGCAGTCCCGGCCGTTCTTCAAGAGTTTTGTTTGTCGGCTTGCGCAACGCATTCTTTTTAATCAAATCAGCCGTAGGCGCAAACTCTGAGGAATACTCTTCATACAGCGCTTTTCTCTTACCCAGGTCCTCATCTGTAATAAAGGGCCTCTGGCATGCAGCGACACACTGTTCAAGAGAGGTGATGGCTTCCGGATGCTTCTTCAGGAGCATTAGGGAGTAGCCCTTGACCAGAAACGCTTCCGGCACAAGCGGAGATTCCGGGTAAGCTGAAATCAGTCTCTCTATTGTCTGCAATGCAACATTGGGCTGGTTTACCTTTATCCATGCCCACGCAGTACCAAGCAACGCCTCGTCCTGGTAAGGTGATCCGTCGGGAACTCTCTGATAAGCCTCGACAGCAAGGCGCAGCTGATCACCCATTTCAAAATACAGATGTCCAAGCTTTGTATTGGCGGCATCCTGCAGAAGCTGGTCAGATACTTCCTCAGTAGTATCTTCAATGATTTTTTTAAGGTTCTGAACAGCAGCCTGCTCTTTATTGTCTTCTATGTTGATAATAGACAAAGTGTACTGTGCGTAAAGATAATTGGGATCACCCTCGGCTATGCCGCTGAGGAGCTGTTGGGCGACATTGTAATTTTTCCTCTGGAAGTGAATCTCACCCGCCAGGTAATCGGCATCAGGGCGTATATCACTGTCACCGTAAAGATTGATAACAAAAGCATGGTTTTTGAGCGCCTCTTCATGGTTACCTTCCCGGTAATCGAGACTCTGCAATCCGTAAAGATATTTAGAACGCATTTCAGACGTAGTATACTCCTCTAAAGCTTCTTTGTATACTTGGCGGGCGATGTCGTTCATATAAAGAAACCTGTAAGAGTTCCCCAGATACCATTTTGCCTTATCGTTAAGATGGAAATTCGGGAAAAGGGATATAACTTTTCCAAATGCGAAACCGGCTTCCCAGTATTTTCCTGCAAGATAAAGCCGCATAGCTTCATTATAGGCGTCCATAGGTGCCAGAATAAGCTTATCGTACAGGCGTTTTGATTCACGCTGCTCGCGGGTCGGGCCGAAATCTGTTGACACTTTACAGGCAATCGTGAACCCTCTCTCGTCTCTTTTGTCGCCACCGTCATTCAGCAACTCTATAAAACTGTAACCAAAATTGGCATCTACGTTTAGATAATTTATCATTTCAGGCAGAGGATAGAGCAGATTATAATTAAAACCTAAATAGGGGATATTATTATTGGTCCATCCCATCTTTATCCATAACTGCGGAATAAACATGTACTTCAGATGCGCACCCATACGGTAGGCAATCGGTATTTTTCCAGCAAGGCCAGAAAGAGAATCTGTGCCCTCTCCTTTAAACATATCTACATAACTTTTCCAGTTGATACTCTCCCAGAGTTTTCCGAGCATATTATCTACAAGAAACTCCACATCACCGACCAGGTTGTCATTGAGAGCAGCATACCTGATACCAGCGCGGAACCTGTTGATAGTAACTTCGGGATGCTCTGCATACTCCCACTTTACTTGTGTAGGAAGCAGGTCCTGAACACACAGACTCAAACCCAGATCCCCGAATCTGTAATGATCAAGAGGATTCAAATAGATACCCAGGTCAAGACCCGGCACATGAGATACAGCCCAGTTTCCGAACTGATTCTGAACTCTTAACTTTACATTCGTCCCAAGCATCAGCCAGGGAAGAACTCTTATCCCGTAATTGCCGATTACCCATAAATCCTGAAAACCAGCCAGACCGAGATCTGACTTATTTCCCATGCCATCTATTTCTGTTCTCTGCACCGTGCTTCTGGAAGTAAGGAGAGTAAGACCGAGAGTATGGTTTTTGCGTATAGGGAAAAGCGCCCCTATATGCCCGTAACCCATGGACTCATTTCCCAGAGACCATCGGTAAAAGTTGAACAGATCGAAATGCATCTGATTGACACGATAAAGCAGTGCCGGGTTAACCAGTGCGGCAGTCCACTCCGAAAGGTTTTCGGTAAAGTCAGCCTGAAAATAGGGAGCATCATAACCCCCGGAAGCATAACCCCCGGCAGGAACTGCCCTGGTAAGAAACCCTGTACCAGAAAGAAGCAGCACCAGGCATAGCTTGACTATACTTGTTGCACAAATGGATTGATACTTCACAGTTTACCAGCCTCCCGAAAGTTGTTAGTTAAGCGGAACAACTTCTACCCGCCTGTTTTTAGCCCGACCCTCTGCTGATGTATTAGGAGCAATAGGCTTGTCCTCACCATATCCTCTGGCAACCATCCTATCAGCCGCGACTCCTCTCATAACAAGATACTCCACAACCGATTTAGCCCTGTCATAGGAGAGAGCCAGGTTATAATCATTTGATCCCTGATCGTCGGTATGACCGCTGACCTCTATTCTGATATTTGGATAAGCTTCAAGACTGTTGAATACCTGCTCTAGAACATAGTAGGACTCTTCAAGCAGTTCCGCACTGGCAGTTTTGAAATTGACACCACGGAGAATAAGGGACTGCTTGATTTCCTGAGGCTTCTCATCCGGACAGCCATCCTCATCTTTGTAACCGTTTACTGTCTCGGGATTATTCGGACAGGCATCATTCTTATCCAAAATACCGTCTTTATCGTTGTCATTGTCAGGACAGCCGTCAGTATCCTGGAATCCGTCCCGGTCTTCAGGTTCGTTGGGACACTGATCCTGGGCATCATAAATTCCATCTTTGTCATTATCGAAATCAGGACACCCGTCAACATCCTCGAAGCCGTCCATATCTTCAGGAACCTCCGGACACTGATCAACATCATCGGGTATACCATCGCCATCTTTATCGGTATCCATCGTTTCAATCATCTGTTCGGTAATCAGACCGATATCGGTTCCGTTCTCACCGGTTCCTTTACAGGGGGATACAGACTTGACAAAGTAATTGTACTCGGGATGAGCGGGGGAGATATAAATCGGTTCTTTGGAGATGTTGCTCTGGTGCACCACAGCATTACCGTTAAAAGGAAGACGGTTATTGAAGATGTTATTATTGATTATTCTTGTTTTTCTGGCTTCAGGTGCGATGAAAATTCCATACTGCTTATTTGCGGAGAGAATATTATTCCTGACAAGAACCTCTGTGCGATGCGCGCAGAAAATTCCGCAGTAAGCGTTCTCGAGAATGACATTATGATCAATTGAGGTTCTGGTACCTCTGCAAGATTCAAGGAAGATACCGGTCCACTCGTTTCTGTAAATCACATTGTTGTTGATTTCGGGAAGAGAGATAAGAGCGTGAATGCCGGCGCCTTTATTGTCGACAATGAAATTGCGTTTAATAATAGGGCGGGTATTTTTACAAAGAACACCTGTTGTTCCGTTGCGGATTGTAAAGTTCATGACCGTAGCACCATCAGCACCGGTTACACACGGACCGATTCGTCTGCCGTCTATAACAGTTCGCAGCATGTCCTGTCCCATAAGCACAACATTATCGGCCATGGCGACATTCTCATAGTAAACACCCTTGCTGACGTAGACTGTATCCCCTTCGTCAGCTTCACCCAGTGCAGCATGAATTGTAGGAAAGTCATGTGGAACAACGATTTTCCTGCCGGCATAGGAAACACTTAAAGTGTTTACCAGAAGAATCAGAACGGTAATTATTGTTTTTTTCTTCATAGGACCCGATTTTTAAGGGCTTAAATTAAACGTAGATAGAGGAACCCCCAATGCAGTACAGAAGAGGGTAGGAAGAAAATATCTCTGCCCATAGATGGTGTCAAGTCTCTCCCCCCTGAAATGCACTTCTGGGTCATCTCCAAATCTATTCTAAAAAAATTTAAGGCTCTCATAAATGCAAGAAGTTTTTGACAATGTCCAGATCAAAAACAGCTCTATTCTCTTTTTCCTTATTTTTTCCATGTAGTATCTTAATACTTCAGGCATAAATATTTCAGGTAAATAATACCTGACCCCACATAATATATACCAAAAAATCGGAAAAGTAATATGTTAACACCTTTGTTTCTCCCAGTAAAGACATTTTTTATCATCTTCATCCTGTTATGTGGATCTCAGGCCTGGGGATTTGGCAAAAACAAAGTGCAATATGAACAACTGCAATGGAACTATATAACCACCCCTCATTTCTATATCTATAACCATCAAAAAGATGAAGTTTTGCCCCGTATTTCCACTGTATGGATTGAAAATGCCTGCAGCAGCCTTCAAAACCAGTTCAATTTCATCCGCAAGGATCGCCTGCCACTTATTATTTATGGAACACCGAACCTCTTTTCTCAAACAAACATAATAACAGAGATCATTCCAGAGGAGGTCGGCGGTTTTACCGAGCTCTTCAAAACCAGAATAGCCATCCCGTTTAATGGCTCCTACACCGAGCTCAGACATGTTCTGCACCACGAACTTGTGCACGCATTTGTTCTGGGTATACTTTATGAGCAGGCTGGAAGCAATCTTCTTTTCAACAGCGCACAGATCCCTTTCTGGTTTATGGAGGGAAGCGCGGAGTTTCTTTCATCCGGATGGGATACCGAAGCAGATATGTTCATGATGGATCAAACGATCAACTCTACAGTCCCGATGCCTGGACCGGAGCTTGGCGGATATCTTGCATACAAAGGCGGACAATCATTCCTGTTTTTTCTGAATTCAAGCCGTGGCCAAAACGCTTTTGACAGGTTTCTGCGTGAATTCCGCAAAACCAGATCAGTTGAAAATACAATTAAAAAAATTTACGGGAAACCTGTCGAGGAACTTGGGAAAGAATGGATTCAGGAGCTTAAACGTATCTATTGGCCGGAAATCGGGAAACGGATTTCACCCACAGTTAACGCCCTGGCCATCACATCTCATCTTAAGACCAGGGATAATTATAACCTGCAGCCAAGAATCTCCCCTGATGGGAAAAAAATAGCATTCTTCAGCGACAGGAAAGATTACACCAGTATACTG
This sequence comes from Fibrobacter sp., assembly GCA_012515615.1. Lineage (GTDB taxonomy): Bacteria > Fibrobacterota > Chitinivibrionia > Chitinivibrionales > Chitinispirillaceae > JAAYIG01. The sequence continues at coordinate 494 of JAAYYB010000059.1, read as the reverse complement.
ATCACTGATCCAAAAGGAAAAATACTCCAGACAATAAGCCAGAACGGTTACGGAGGATATTTTGAATCGTTTCATCCATTCCGAAGCGGGATCTGCTGGTCGCCGAGTGGTTCAAAACTGGCCTTTGTAACAAAAAGCAACGGCAGAGATGAAATAAGAATTATAGAAGTAGATCAAAAACGACTTTTCAAGAAAATCAGCGCCCCTGCAGCCAGCCTTTCAAATCCCGACTGGTCCCATTGCGGAAAGATGATCGTTTTTTCAGGGATTGACCAGGCAGGAAAGAGCGATCTATACCTCTGCACTCTTGAAAACGGCTCCATCTCAAGGTTAACCGATAACATTCAGTACGAATCGGATCCGCATTTTTCTCCTGACGGAAAAACAATCATATTTTCAGTACAAGACACCTCCGGATCGGCAAGCGTAACAAACACCGCCTGCAAAACAACCTCCAGCGATCTGGCCTCTTTAGATATCTCTTCAGGGCAGCA
>JAAYYB010000058.1 GCA_012515615.1 Fibrobacter sp. | reverse complement strand
GTGCATCACATCCTCCAAGATACTGTTTAGCAGACCTCCACACTTCTTCGAGGGTTGAGTTCTTGGATAACTCTTCAGTTTTTTTTACTTTCAAAGGATTTTCATGGTGCAAACAGTTTGGATTTATCCGATAGGTAACGGTATAAGAAGAATGATTTAAACCTTCAAAGAGAAAGCCTTCTCCTTTTAACCATTTTTTATTGTGAAAGTACTTGATCATTTCCTGTACCTGTAGCGCGCCGATTACCGAAGCTGTCGTTGGGGTTGTGGGAATCCCCCCCTCAGTTGCGGCATGTCTGGCAAGAAGTGAACAGGAGCGCCGTTTGTTGATAAGGTTCCAGTCAGTTTTACTCATCGTACATTCGTAACAGGCTGTTTCTGGTGCATGGAAACCACGAACTATACCATTAAGAACATCTATGCCACCATCGATCCATGGTTTTCCAAGCATTGCACATATTTTATTTATAAACAGTCTGGCTTCCCTGTTGTCCACTGCAGAAATAACCATATCGGCTCTGTTGAACCAACCTAGTCCGACATCTCCAATAATATTACCTGCAATAGGTATACAGGTAATATCGGGATAGATAGAATGTGCGGCCTTTGCAGCGCACTCTGCTTTATTTTTATTTTCATCCATGGTTCTGAACAGAACAGAACGACTGAGATTGCTTTGTTCGATCTGGTCATTATCTACGATAATACAGGTTCCAATACCCAGCAGGCTGCAGTTTTTTATTACTTCATTACCCAAAGCACCAGCACCAATAATGAGTACCACCGATTGCTTTAAAAGCGACTGATTCCACCATTGAATTGTTTCGAGCCTTGAAAAACGGTGTTCAACAGCACTAATGGAAAGAGACTCTTGCCGCTGTCGCATGTTTAGTAACCTTATCCTGCTGTTATTTCAGGTTGTAATCGTAATTCATCTCCATCGCGTACATTTCCCTCAAATAATGTTTGTTCATCAATCAACTGCGATGCAGAACGGCGGTGATGTAGTTTGTAGCTAAGAATTTGCCCATCAGGACTGTTAAGAGGTAGGTTAAGCTTTTCCACTAGCAACAAAATAATCCGGAATACCGGAATATCATCCGGAGCCTCTACTATAGAGCTCCTGCTCCCGGAGACATCACTTACTTTTATCTGAACCAGTCCCATACAATCTCCTCATGCCATGAAAATTCCTATAATTGCGAATAGAATAAAAAATGCGATCAGTATTGAATTACAAATTATTCCAATGAGCAATAAAATCGGCTTTTTACCCTTTTTAGGCAACACTCCTACTCCCATTGCGTAACCTGTAATCGCTGGAAAAAGCGTGAAAAGTAATGTTATCAAACCAATGGCAGCGGGATATAATGTGTCCTCAAGCTTATCTTGTGTTATAACTAAAAAAAACCAGGAAAAAAAGCTGAATGCTGCAGTGAATATTGAGATGCAAGCGTTTCTTTTGATTTTAGGATTTAATTCTGAGGGTTTTTTCCTGATGCAGACAGGACATAGATGAATATCTCCAGGAAAAGAAAATGCACATGTTGGACATAAAGCAGCATTACAATGAATACATTTGAATTGTGCGGTTACTTGTGGATGATTAATGCAGGAAGAATTTAAATTTGGTACTTCAAATGTAGCTATTGAACTATTCGGTTTTTCATTGCTTTCATCAGAATTGCATTCCTTACGGATGTTTTCAGTATCGATATTATCTGAATCGCAGGATAGAAAATCTGCTCTACATATATTATAAGTAATGCCTTCAGGTATCGCTGGGTCATATAAGGTATTTTGCTTCAAGAGATTCTCGTTTTTATATCGCATCTGTTCACGGCATTCTGTTTCTTTTCTTTCTTGCTCCCGGTCGTATATGATCTTACATGCATAACAGAGAGGCATTATATCCTCTCCGTAATTTTGAAGTGAATTGATTGGTTTATCGCACATCGTACATTGCATGGTTATCCCTTTTAGAATAATTCACCTTTTTAATTTTGTAAAATTCTGGCTGCCAGACCCAGGATCCAGAAAATGAGAGCTATTGTTCCAATGATTATAGCGGCATTCGCTTTACCAGTACCGGTAAGGCTGTGATCTGCAGCAATCTTTCTTTTGGCGGTATTTGCTGTTGATATGGCCATGGGACCCAAAAAGATACCAAAACAGAAAATGCTGATTATCGCATATATTAAAGCATCATTAGCTTCATTACATGGTGTTGTGCCCTGAGGTTCCAGTACTGGTGTAACATCTTCCAATGCTATTACTTTACATGAACCGCAATAACGCTGTCCACTGATTTCAACAAGACAGTTTTCACAAAAAGATTCTTGACAACCAAAGCATCGGGCTATCGATTCTGTTTCTGGATGATTTTTACAGGGCATGCGCATTTCTCTCCATTGTTATCTTTATTTACAAGATCTATGTAAATTATATCTGAGCTGAACCGGAAGGAGCCCTCTTCAAATAGTAGAGCGGATTTTAAATCTGGCAAATTTTCTGGATTATTATGCACTGTATCTACAATCTGCCTGTTAGTAATTTGAATTGCTGCCTGTTAACATTG
>JAAYYB010000057.1 GCA_012515615.1 Fibrobacter sp. | reverse complement strand
GTGTCTTCGCTTCTTGCGACCAGGTTTTCCACGTTTTTAAGCGATGAGTTGGCACCGATTATAAAGAGATTATCGAAGGATGTACGCATGATCGTTTTATCGATTTCAATCGGAAGGTTATCCACGAGAAAATCGAACATGGTGAGTTTCACATTCTCTCGTCCATAGCCGATATATTCGGTTGCATCACCCTGGGGGTCCCAGTCTATAAGGAGAGTGGAAAGTTTGCAGGATGCCGCATAGTAGGCGAAATTGACCGAAACGTTGGTCTTCCCTACCCCGCCTTTGTAGTTTAGAAAGGAAACCACAGCAGGTTTCTTCAGTTTAACCCTGTTGTTTTGCTTCACCTCTGGTCCTCCGGTTAACATAAGATTGGATATTGGAGAGATTTTCCTCAGACCACAAAAACTGATAAACAGTTCTTTCTGCGGGAGGATCGATAAAACCTCTGTCCAACCACTTTAGAAGGGTGTTTTTGCTGACTTTTACCTTGTCGCAGATCTGGCTTGTTTTGTACATTTTTACTTCATCCACTCAGACACTCCCGAATATGAGTTGTTCAAGTTGTACGAGTTTAACGAATTACACGAGAATGACATCGTCTATAACTTAAATTGGAATTTATTAAAATGCAATAAAAAAATAGATATAAGATACGGTTATCTGCGGTTATTAGATTAGATATTTGCGAGCTCGCAAATTTGATAGAATTTAAAAGTTTAAACTCACACCGTATTGGGTCAACCTGCCGATCGGTTTTTTAAAATCCCCCGGGGGTGAAGGGGGTGGATAGATTCGGGTGAAACCAGTATCTTGCGAGCTCGCAAAACCGGCTGAAGCAGGGGAGAGGCAGACTGATATGATAGATTTAGAGGATGATTTTCAGCCGTGGGAAGTCCCTCTCCCTCTCTCCAGCCCGTCGGGGACTCCGGTCTTGCGCTACCCCCTCTGTGTTGACGGGATATCTTCAATTGCAGAGGCTCTGTACAATTCTGGTGAAATCCGCCCCAGCTACCGTCTTTACTGGTGGAAGAAGAAACTATGTCATTGTATTCCGGAGTGGTATAAAGGGTCGATTGCGACTGAAGACCCACATTAATATTTTTGCAACATTTTTGTACAAACATGAAAAACTTGCGAGCTCGCAAGTTCCAAAACATTCTTCAAAAACTCGAGAAAGTTCTAATCTGGTTTGATAGCGCATCTGAATGGGGATCAGGTGGCCATTGTGAAGGGTGATGAAAATCTGAAAAGGCCGCATTCGCAAAGTAGTTGATCTGGACTTGCGAGCTCGCAATTTTAGGTCGTCGGGGGAGTGGGGTAGTGGTTTCTTTCATTTCAATCATTAAGGAACACTGCCTGGGCGCTATCCATTTATACACCAAATCTTCTGCTGCAGTTCCACCAGTGTTAACATATATATGTAATGAACCTGTAGAAATCTAAGTATTACTGAAGAAATCTCCTCCGCCGCCGGCAGGCATGTGTTGACGTTCTTAAAGGCAAATTTGTTCGCATTCAACCGGGAGGTTCTCGAAGGCTGAAAAGTCACCAATAAAGAGCCTCCGGCTAAACCAAAATCCTATCTTAACGTGATCAAATATCACTCGCTCCTGTGTGTATCACTTCTGCATATAACCCGGTATAATCTTTGGAGGTATATTTGCCGGATAATAGAATAATACACAAAACTTGCGAGCTCGCAAGAAGTCAGATTAAAGTAATTAAAATGGGATAAATAAGATGCTCATAAAATCAATTAATAACAACATATTGTATTTTAAGAATCTTAGACAACAATATGTTGATACAATATGGAAAATAATAATCACTTGAAATTTCCATAAAATAATCTAAAAATGGAAATCTGAAACTAACTCTGATAGGTATTTTTACCACTAATTTATATTAAGTTTTTCTGACAAAAAGCGCTCCCAAAACATCGATACCCACTCTGAGAAAGTATAGACGGAAAAAGATGGATTACGCCTGGTCGAGCAAAGATACAAAAGAGATTAGAAAAGAAAAAGAGATCCTTGCTGACCGGGGATATATCCGTGAGGAAGTTGCTGCATTTGTTAAAAAGTATTTCAAGCCGGGAAAGTACAAAGATATCCTTGCCGATAAAACGCCGGTTTACCTGGTGATGCCCTCAACCCGAGGTGATAATACTATACCTCTCGGTATTGCCGAGCTTCTTGAGATGACCTACGGGGGTGAGGTAATAAAAGGCTTTGCCGGTGCCATGCATGAGACCAGGAGCGCAAACCTGGGGGCAATAGGGAAGCTTAAAGAACCCAGAATTTACGAAATCTACGGTGATAAAATCACTTGGGAAATGGTGAGGGGTAAGGATGTTTTCATCGTTGATGATGTAGTTACTACCGGAACAAGCGTAGATGCCCTGAGAAAGAGTCTGGAAAGAGATGGTATCATTGTAAGCGGAGTGCTGGCTCTGGGGCAGTCAGAAAAAAGACTGGCAAATGAGAGGGATCTTAAGCGGGTTTATGATAAAGTCTCGGCAGATTTTCCCGATGATAAGGAACTTGAGGCAGATATTAGCCTTGTTTTCAAAGGTTCTCTAAAGCACCGGCTAAACACTCTGGAAAGAGAAATCACAGGCGAAAATAAATGGAAGAAAAGGAGTAGGGGGGTATTCTATGCATTTATCAAAAGCGAAGCAGGAAGAATTAGAAGAGAAATTGAAGATCCTCAGAGAGTACAACCAGGGCAAGAGAATGAAACCGGATTTCTCAACCGAGGAACTAAGAGAGATTCGCCGGTACCAGGCCTGGCGGCTAGAGAACAAGACAATCTTCGGGAAGGAAACGGGAGCAGCCTGAGAGAGCCCCCAGACAAAAATAAAACCCCTCAGGAATCTTACATACAAACGGCTCTAAGAGAGCTTGTTATCTATGCAGCCGGGAAAAATGTAGCTGTCCCGGAGAAAACCAGGACCCGCTGGGAAACTCTTCTCAGACAAGGTGATGACTCGCTTAACATCAGGAATTATATTGACAGGTATTCACCACACAACCGGACCCTTTCAAAAAGTCCTGAACTAAATGGAGGTAAAGAGCAATTCACTAGAGAAATTGATCTGTAAATTGAAATCTACTTTTTAGCTTATAACACCGCTGAACCCCATCAAAGGTGCTCTATGAATAAAGCAAGGATAATGATAGTAGATGATGAAGACGCTATTGTCTTCACATTAAAAGAAGTATTCAAAGATTATGAAGTAAAAGCGTTTACCAAGCCAGGCGAAGCGCTGGAGTCAATCCGGTCCGGTGAGAGACATGATATTCTACTGATTGATTTCCGAATGCAGGGAATAACCGGCCTTGATATCTTGTTTGAAGCCAAACAGAAACTGGTGTCCTATCGGGCAATTCTGATCACAGCCTTTTCAAACAGGGAACTTCTGGAAAAAGTGATCAATAATGATTTGATCTACCGCATAGTAAATAAACCGATAAAACCGGATGATATCAGAAAGATAGTAGAAGAGGCCTCAATCCATTTAGATAGTGAACGCAAGGAAAAGGATTATTATTCGATACTGGAAAACCAGATGGTATCGATGGTCAGTTCCTCCGGACGTTCAAAGTTTGTTTTCGTGCATTCATGCAGGAAAATGAAAGAGTTACTGGAAACGATAAAAAAGTATGCAAAATCAAATGCAAATATTCTGATTGAGGGGGAGAGTGGTGTAGGTAAAGAGGTGATAACCAACCTCCTGCATGAAGAGAGCCCCAGGTCAGAAAAGCCACTGATAAAACTAAACTGCTCTTCAATACCTGAGCATTTATTCGAATCGGAACTGTTCGGGTACAAAAAAGGTGCATTTACAGGAGCCAATTGCGACAAACCGGGCAAATTTCAGCTTGCAAACGGCGGCACTCTGTTTCTGGATGAGATAGGGGAGCTGCCGCTTCATCAGCAGACAAAACTCCTCAGAGCGATAGAGGATCTTGAGATTTCTCCTCTTGGATCAACAGTGTGTGAAAAAGTGGATGTACGGATAATAAGTGCAACAAATAAGAACCTGCAGGAGGCTGTAAACCGGGGCGAATTCAGAAAGGACCTCCTCTTCAGGTTGAATGTATTAAATCTTTATATCCCGTCTCTGAAAGAGAGAAGAGATGATATTCCATTGCTTGCCTGCTATTTTCTCGCAGAAATAGCGAACAGGGAGGGGCAGATCAGCAAGAAAATGGATAAAGAAGCAATGGATTATCTAAGTCAATTGGAGTTCACTGGAAATGTCCGGGAGTTTAAAAATCTGATTTACAGGGTTTTTATCCTTACCGAAGACAATATGATAAGAAAAGAGGATATTGAAGACGTAGTCCGCGGACATATAAGAAGGAGTGATGATTTTTTAGAGAACTCGATGACTCTTGATGAACTGGAAAAGAGGTATATACAGTCACAGCTTGAAAAAAACGAGTATAGCCTGACTGAAACAGCCCGGGTGCTTGGTGTTGAAGTAAGCAATCTTTCCAGGAAATTGAAAGGGATGGGGATTTCGGTAAGGAGCATCAAAAATCAGCTTGCTGCAGTATAAGAATCAGTTAATTTAACCTCAGGGGAACAAATGGAGCTTAAGAAAATGAAAGTTATCCTCGATAAAGAGGAGAGGGTTAAACTGGAAAAAGTACTCGCCCATTATCTGGACGATATAGACAGAAACGATTTGACTTGCAATCCGATAGGAAAAGCCAGGGATATTTCTTTTATCTTTATTGTAGAGTATATGCTTAATCTTATATCGGGGGAACAAGAAGAACCAAAGGAACTGCATTTACCGGATAAGTGCATCTTTACTCTTAATCTGATTTTTAAACACTTTATTGCCAATTTTCCAGATAGCGGGAGAGATCTTGATGAATTGAGCAATAAGATGCTGAAACTGAATGAATCGATATGAATAACAAAACAAGTTTTGAAATAATTAATGCTAGAGATGAATCTGTGGTTGCAAAGTATGAGAATGCCCTTTATAGAGCTTTCTCCAATAGCTATATAAAAACGTTAGATCGAATCTGGAACATAGATCATAAAAATAAGCGGATAAAGACAGTGGTGCCGTATGATTTTCAGCAGATAATCGCATTGAAAATTGATGGCAGTGAGAAGTACCTCGCAGGAATGAGTATTAACTACGATTTAAATCATATGCAACTGGAGCAGATGGGATTTAAGATAGATAAGTCAAGGTCTTCTACCTGTGAAGTCCTGTACATGTTCAGCCTTGCTGATTATATTGGAGGTGTTTCTCCATTGCAGATACTATCCGCGCAGCTTATGAAAGAGATCAATGCGAGAGGAATCAAATACCTGTATGGCACATGCTCTTTAAGAAGATTAAATGCATATACATTACTGGGATTCAGGAATATCGACAGGCAAATATTTGAAGGAGAAGAGAAGTTTTTATTAGAGATGATAATGGGTAAAGATTCCTTTTTAGAGGTTAGAGAGATTGGGCATTGAAATTGTTTTTTATATCTCAATTGGCTACTATTTATCACTCGCTTTTTATCATTTTGTAATTTATTCGGGCAGAAAATCCGATCCTACGATTTTATCCTATTCAATTCTGCTTCTTTCATTAACATTATCAATCTTCGTAAAGGGATTGTATGTGCATATTGAAAGGTATAATGCATTTCTTGCGCCATATCTGTCTTTTAATTCTTTGAACGTTGTGGGATTGAGTTTAATTGTGTTTGTAAATATTACACTTACAGCTGGACAACATTCAAAATCGACAAAAATATTTCTCGTGTATTCGGTAATCATCTGCTCTCTGTCTACTCTAATTTTTGACCCGAGTACACAGTACTCTTTAATGATTACGGCAACTACCGTTATGATTGTTCCTGCGGCAATATTTCTGTCATCGAGAATGATTGCATATTTCTTCAAAAATCCCAATCAATTGTACAAAGAGCAATGGAGGTTCTGGATTTTTATCGGGACTGTGGTTTATACCATCGGCTTTTTCACTGCTATACCACTTAAATCTATGGGTTACCCTGCTTATATTCAGGCTTTGACATTGAATGTGGGCGCATTCTTCCTTTCTTCGCTATCAGCATTCAGTCTCGCAGTCAGGTTTAATAATGAGCACAAAGAACTGGCTGAAACAAAAAGGGATCTGGAAGCAAGGATAATTGATCGGACCAGAGATCTACAATCCGCTAAAGATCAGATAGAATTACAGAGCCGTGAGAAAACTGCATATTTCATAAATCTTGCACATGAAACCCGAACCCCTGCGATGCTCATACAGAATTACCTTGAAAAGTGCCGTTATAAATATCCAGAAGATGTTGACCTGGCCATTGTAAAGGATAATGTAGATAAACTTGTTCGAGATATGGTGAATTTTCTGGACTCTGAAAAGATTGAACAGGGTCGGCTTACTTACGAAGATAAGAAACAGTTCAGCTTAACAGAATTTATGAATAAGAAAGCGGATTTGATAACCCCTACAGCAGAAAGCTGTGGTATCAAGATAAATCGGGCAATATCTGAGAATGTAAACATTACTTCAAGTGTTTACGCCCTGGATCGAATTTTCAACAATCTGCTTGATAATGCAATGCGGTATACCAGAAGAGGCGGGAGTATCAGTATGATACTTAAGCCTGTTGATGAAAATGGTGATATCACGATATTGATATCTGATACAGGAGTCGGTATTCCGGATGAGATGAAAAAATATGTATTCGATAAATTTTACCAGGTATCACATACCAAGGGGAACACCCAGGGAATGGGTATGGGGCTTTATATCGTAAAAGGCATCATTGAGGGGCTTGGAGGTAAAATCTTTTTTGATAGCAGTGAAAAGGGGACATGTTTCACAGTAAAACTTCCTAACGACTCGGGCGGTGAGTTCCTGTCTTTATCTGAGGCCACATTGACTGCACCTGTTAATTCAATGAATAATGATTTGCCAGTTGCTAATACGCCTGTAGAAGAGAGAAAAGAGACAGTTCTTATTGTTGAGGATAATCGAAAACTGATACTATCAATGCGGGAAACTCTTAATGAAACATACAATGTTCTTTGTGCCGGGAACGGAAAAGAGGCTCTTAACCTATTAGAAAGACATTCTATAAGTGCTATAATATCTGACATAATGATGGATGAAATGGATGGGTATGCACTCCTTGAAGAGGTGCGTAAAAGTGATCAATTGAAGGAAATCCCTTTTGTGTTTATCACCGCACGAACAGGCACCAGTGAAGAAATTAGAGGTTTAAAATACGGAGCTGTCGAATACATTCAGAAGCCTTTTTCTATGGAAATCTTAAAAGCCAGGATAGGTGCTCTGATTGCCTTTAATCATCTGAAACACAGGGCATTTGAGCTGGAGAAATTCCACTCTGTGGGAATGATAACTGCAAGTATTTGTCATGAGATTATTAATCCATTGTCCGGGATCGAAGGGCCTCTCTATGTTATTGAGCAGAATGCAGGAAAAGACGCGACTAAATTTACAGAAGGAATCAATCACATAAAGACAAATGTAACCAGAATATCCAACATTGTCAGTACGATGAGATCTTTATTTCACGGTGAAGGATATTCCATGGAAAAAGTCGAAGTCTCGACTGTTATTGAATCTATCGTTAAAATATTTGAAGATCGGTCTGCCGGCGAAATATCCTATAAAATTGATTTACCATCTGGAATGCAGGTCAAGACAAAAAAGAGTGCTTTCACGCATATTCTTATGAATCTTATCTCAAATGCGACTGATTCTATTGTCCATGGTGGAAAAGTCACCATTTCTGGTAAAAACGGCTTATCAAAAGCAATAATTATTACTGATACAGGAAGCGGAATTCCTCAGCAAAATCTGTCCAAAATATTCGAGCTGGCCTTTTCGACCAAAAGAGAAAGCGGTGGAACTGGTCTTGGCCTGTATATTGTCAAAGAGCTCGCCGAGCGACTGGGAATCAGAATAAATGTGAAATCAGAGCTGAATAAGGGCTCTGAATTTACTTTGGTTTTTCCGGAGTTTTGAGGTAATGGGGGAAGCACTCATCAGATTCGAACTGGAGAACATATGAAATCCGTGATTCAAATATCATTGCCAGTGTTATTGCTTGTTTTTACATTAATGGTGAGCTGCTTGCATTGTACGTCGATGCCAACAAATTTATCATCTCCTGATATCAAATCAATTCATTTCCTTTATGGGATACCATGGACAGAAACCGGGGCCATACTCTCTACTACAGACACTTTACTGACTGATTCTATAGATTTACACTTTACGTTTAACGGATTCGAGTCGTGGATTCGTCCTGTTGATAGTGAAATGGTATGGACATCAGAACCACCCGTTCTTATAGTAGGTGCTGTAGTTGGTACTAACTTATCTCAGACAAAGATTGTTTTTGATGGGGCATGCACATGTTGTGGTTCCCCCGATACAGTTCAATACCATGATACGAACTATACCCCAATAGTCTGGGAATCGCATTATGGAAAGTATCAGTTTACCCGTAAATCCCCTTCAGGTAAAGGTCATGAGGAGGTCGCATATTTTTTGTTATCGTTTGGACGTTATGGTTATAACGCTTTTTGTGGAAACGATTTAAATGGAATTTTTGTAAAAATATTTGATTCGAACGATAAAGTCTTGAAGGGATGGGAGAGTATAGCAGTTCATCATTATTTGTATCAGCATAGGTGATAGCTTAGAGGCCCAGAATTGAAACGAGATCTATGGTTTTTGCCTTCATGACCAAAGGGTGAAACTGGTTCTTGGTCTGTATATAGTCAAAGAACTTACAGATCGGCGTTATTATGGTGAAAGCAAACACTAAGCTTGACAATAAAAGTATTTCTTGTTCACCAGTTCCAATGATTCACGCGATATAAATATCTCTGTCAATTATCCTCAAAGTGGTATAGTTTCTCACATTTAGCTAATTTTCACGTTCATTTCCACTGCAATCCCTGTCTCTTTTTAGAATATCACAATATTCTATGCCTTTATTATCATTCGCTTACAAAAGAAAGACCGGGAGATTTTACTAAAAAGAAACATTTCTGAACTTTTAACTTGACTGGTTAAAGTGGAATATTTTATTATATATTATCCTGATAAATTCGGGACAGTTGCCCATGGAGCAAAGAGAAAAGCTTGCTTTCTGAATCGCTCGAAAAAGCTTCACGTGCCGCACAAATTAAGGCTATTTTAGTTTCCATTTATAATAAAAAGTTGATTTTTTAAAAAGCTAATAAACTGCGGTAGAATAAAAAACGATTGCTTCACTTTCTGTATCTGTGTTAAGCACTTAAACGGGACCAGGTATGAAACTGATTGTATTTAGTTTGGGCTTAGTGATTTTCGGTGCTACGCATATCAATGCTGTAGAACCTAACTTTGTTAGAAGTACTATATATAATGTTGGAAAAAAAGACGGGGTCGATAACAACCTCGTGACCACTGATTACAGTGATGGTCTGGGAAGGCAGATACAAACGAAAGTAAAAATTGATGACACCCGCGACCGGACGGTGTGTACTTTTTATGATGACGCAGGGCGGCCGGATACTTCAACAAACACGTTCATTGATGGAACAAGACCAGGACTATACCTGCCGGGTACTTTAGAGGATATCAACATCACCGGCGGTCCACTCCAATCTATATATAACGACTCCATGGCTTATTCCTACACAAAATATTCCAGCGACCCGCTCAGCAGGGTTATTGAGCAGAACGGGCCAGGAGAGCAGTTTCAAGGCAATGCGGTGAAAACGTGGTATTTTGGGGTTTCAAAAGATAATTTACTCGTCAGAAACGTACAAGGTAATACTCTTTGCGAATTTAATGATGGCTTTATTGTTACCGACATGAATGGAACTCCTTTTGATAGTATACTCAGTGAGGTTTCAGATTATCTATTGTCGCATGATGACGCCTTTACTAACGACCCCACTTATTTTCTCACCGTATCTAAAGATCCACGGGGCAATTACACCCAGGAACTTAAAAATTTGTTCGGAAAAACCGAAGCGACCCGGGCAATAGTCGCGGGAAATGAGATTATCTCACGATACTATTATGATGTACTTGGTAATCTTCTCACCGAAGAGGCGCCAAAGCCCACCAACACAATAGCCGATACAAGATACACTTACAATACTCTTGGTCAGCTAATCAAGAAAACTACATCAGACGGCGGCACATTCGGGTTTGCCTACACTCCTGTGATGGATCTATTTTTTCGAACAGTTTAAAGGTGTGTTTTTAGGTGGTTCTTTACGGTATATTCAGTTACCAACAAGGAGCCATTCATGTCAAAGAAGAACGTGTCCGGATCGTCGGTTGAGCAG
>JAAYYB010000380.1 GCA_012515615.1 Fibrobacter sp. | reverse complement strand
GTGCACCTTCCCGATGCCGCCTGCTTCGCCACGCTTCCGGTTATGACAGCCATGCTGGAGCGTCGGGGCCGTGGCAGTGAGCCGGCGCCGCTGGTCAGGCATCTGCTCAATCAGATGGAGTCCCGCAGCAAGCTTGCCTGTGATGCGGAGTTTCTGCTGCGGCGGCACCTCGGTGAGCGGCTATTGCCCTGTTCGGTGCCGCGCGATCCCGTTGTCAGCGAGGCATGGGCCAAACAGCTTTCGGTCGCCCAGCACGGCCCCACTACCGGGGCGATGGCCGCTTTCCGTGAGATCAGCGAGATCCTTCAGGCGGCGCTGCTTGTCGATCTTCAACGAAACACGTCTTCGGGCTTGCAGCAGGCGGGGGAATCATGAGTTCAGAAAAGTTGTATCAAGTGTCTTCCACCCCGTTTGCCGGTGGATTTGCGCGTGTAGTGCGCCTGGGGGCAATGGTAGCGGCCGTAGCGGCGCTTTCGCTGGTGGTGCTCACGCCTCTGGGGATGCGCGAGCAGGTGAATCTCAGCGGGATTTTGTTTGTTGTGGCTTTACTTGTCTCCCGTTCGCGCCGCCGTGTAAGCACGCTGATGCTGATGGTGATGGCGATAACGATGTCGGCGCGCTACCTGGTCTGGCGTATCAGTGCCACCATGAGCGTAGGGTCATTTGACTTTCTGCTGAGCGCGGCAATGCTGCTCGCCGAGCTTTATGCCTTCCTGATCCTGGCTCTGGGTTACTTTCAGATCTCGCGGCCTGTAGTACGCAAGCCCTTGGCGTTGCCCGCTGATGTAAAAAACTGGCCTGCGGTGGATGTGCTCATCCCCACTTACAACGAGCCGCTGGAGGTTGTACGCGCCACAGTTCTGGCCGCTCAGGCACTGGACTGGCCTCAGGAGAAGCTGCGTATATTTGTGCTGGACGATGGCAACCGTGAGGATTTTCAGCGTTTCACAAAGGAGGCGGGAGTCGGCTATTTCAGTCGTCGGGATAATCGTGGCGCCAAGGCTGGTAACATCAATGCGGCGCTGGCACGCACCGATGCCCCTTTCGTAGCGATCTTTGACTGTGACCATATCCCGACCCGCTCTTTTTTGCAGCTCACGATGGGATGGATGGTCAAGGATCACAAACTGGCAATGGTGCAGACACCGCACCACTTCTACTCTCCAGACCCTCTCGAGCGGAACCTGCATATATTCAAGACCTTTCCGAACGAAGGCTATCTGTTTTATGGTCTTATTCAACCCGGCAACGACCTCTGGAACGCCGTCTTTTTCTGCGGCTCCTGCGCGGTGATTCGACGGGCGGCCCTTCTTGAGGTGGGCGGCATTGCCGAGGAAACTGTGACCGAGGATGCACACACGGCTCTCAGAATGCATCGCCGCGGGTGGCGAACAGCTTTTCTTGGAGTACGCCAGGCGGGAGGTCTTGCCACCGAGTCTCTCTCCGGCCACATACGCCAACGGGTCCGCTGGGCCAGGGGAATGGTGCAGATCCTCAGGGTTGATAACCCGCTCTTTGGGCCGGGACTGACCTGGCCCCAGAGGCTCTGCTATCTAAACGGGCTGCTCCATTTTCTCTCCGGGATTCCGCGTCTTGTCTTCCTCACGGCGCCGCTTGTTTTCCTGCTGTTCAATGCCCATATCTTTGCAGCCGCGCCTCTTATGGTGCTCAGCTATGCCTTGCCGCACCTGACCTTTACGCTCATGGCGACATCCCGCATTCAGGGCAGTTTCCGGCGATCGTTCTGGGGCGAGTTGTATGAAACGGTTCTCTCCGTCTATATCATTTTACCGACGGTTCTGGCTCTGATCAATCCCCGGCTCGGGAGTTTCAATGTCACGGCCAAGGGCGGGCTCATTGCCAGAAGCTATTTCGACTGGCGTATCGCGATGCCGTTCCTGGTGCTTTTTGGCCTTAATCTTACCGGTATCGCAGCCGGGCTGTGGTCCGCAGGTACCGGCCGTCAGCAGCCCGATGCCGTACTTATCAATGTTTGCTGGGCCGTCTATAACCTTGTTATCCTCTCGGCCGCCATTGCCGCCGCCTTCGAGCACCGGCAACGACGCAGACACGCCCGTATCGCCTTGAATCATCCGGCCATAGTAGAGCGCTCATACGGGTACCCGATTGCCTGTGAGCTCAATGATTTATCGCTCTCCGGAGCGTCTCTTTGTCATGTCGGCGACCATATCGAGTGTAATGAGGCGCTCCATCTGACTCTGCGTCTGGGTGAAGAGAGCCTGCCGCTTCCGGCCCGGGTCGTGAGCGCGGGATCAGGAGTCTTGCGACTTGAGCTCGCAACACTTTCCCCTGAGCGAGAGCGTTTTCTGGTGAGGGCGCTTTTCTGCAGGGCAGACGCCTGGATCCGCTGGGCCGACGATCGCGCGCCGGACCAGCCGGTGCGTTCATTTCTTGGAATCTGGCTGTGCGGTCTGCGGGGCATGGCACAGCTTCTCATCAGCTCAACGGCCCAAAGGCGGTATACATGACCATGGAAAAGAGATTTGGTAGATTTTTCTGGACTGCAGGATGGCTGGCAGTGGTTGCGGTCACCGGCGGTGGTTTAGAGGCCTATGCGGAATCTTCCGGTCGTGTACCCGGGCTCCCTGAGGATGCACTCCGGCGTACCATTTCGATCGTAAAGCAAGGTCAGGAAGCTTCAGGGTTCAGTGCTTCCGGACCCGAAATTCGCTTCTTCTTCAGGTTACGCGTTGACCGTCTGGTGACCGCGGCACGGCTTCAACTGAGCACCACCAGCCAAAAGGAGGGGACGCTCGATATCGAGGTGTCTATCAATGGCAGCACTGCCGGCCGGATCGGGCTGAGCGCGGGGCACGCTGAGGTTTTAGACATAGACCCGTCCCTGCTCTCTGATGAAAATGTTTTGGCACTGAGCCGGCCTGGAGCCGACCCCTGCGGGTCCGCGGGCAAGGAGCTTCTTCGGGTGCTCGAAGCCGCTGAGCTTGAGTTTGAGCAGGCCGCGCTGCCGATCGCCAAAGACCTGGCTTCACTGCCGTTGCCCTTTTTCGACCCCCGTGTGGAGGAACCGGTCACCATCCAGGTAGCCCTCTTAGGCGAGCGCACACTTGAGATGGCACGGGCAGCGGGCCTGGTTGCAGGTTATTTCGGGCTTCAGGGCGGCTCGCGGCTGCGTTTTGCGGTTTTCTTCGATGAGTTGCCCGTTGGAAACGCCGTTGTATTTGCGTCAGGGCAATCAAAGCTTACGGCCGGCCTGATCGAGGGCGAAGGCCCGACGGTGCGTCTGGTCGACCACCCCAACGATGCCGGTAAAACAGCCAGGTTGCTCCTCATCACCGCGGCAACACCCGGGGAGCTGTTGGGGGTCGCGCAGCGGTTTGCGGAGGGTAATATTGATCGTGGCGGTGTTCTTCCAGCTAACCAGAGTGATTACCGGCCTTACGAGGCGCCCCGCTGGGTAAAGATTGACAGGGAGATTCGTCTGGGTGACTTGACTGATGGAGCCGGCCTCGTGCTGGAGGGGGAGAAAGAGGTGACCCAGGCGGTCTCCTTCAGGCTGGCGCCCGATCTTTTTGCAGAGCTCAGCCGGCCGGTTCCGCTTGTTATCGACTACCTGGTGAGTGTACCGCCCGGGTCTGTTCCCCCTGAGGTGGTGGTCGAGCTGAATCACCGTGTCATCGGCAGGCTGGAGGTACCCGGAGCGGCTCAGCGTCCCAGGTCCCGGCGCGTCCGCTTCGATATCCACCCGAGTCTGCTGTCAGGCTACAACAAACTGCGTCTGCATGCCGACTTCAGTCCTGATGGAAAGGGTTGTGAGCCTTCGGGACCAGTGCTCCCACGTGTTGTGATCGAGGAGAGCAGTGCTCTGCACGTCGAAAATCTACATCATTTTGCCGTTATGCCGGATGTAAAGCTATTTGTCTATGACGGCTTTCCTTTCACCCGTTTCGCCGACTTGCGGGAGACTGCCGTACTGCTTTCCCCGCAGCCCCATCCCAAGGAGTTCAGTCTGCTGTTCTCCGCGCTGGCGCACCTTTCCGCGATTACAGGCGAGCTTCCCGGGCGTGCGGTGTTCGCGAACTCAGAAAGTTCCTACGAAAAGGCGGGGCGTGACAGGGATCTGCTGGTAGTGGCCGGTGGACCCTGGCACCCATGGCTTCAGAGTCATGCAGACAGGCTGCCTTTTGCCTACACCCCCGGCGGCCTTGCACCGCGTCTTCCGTTTCGCCCTGGTGTGCTGCTTAACTACCTGACCGGATTTGCCGCTTTTGTCCAGTTGTCACAGGCCCGCCGTTTCGCACAGACTGTCTCGCCCGTTCTGGGTGTTGCCGGTGTCGAATCGCCCTGGGCTGCTAAGCGCGGTGCCGTCCTTCTGCTTGCAACTGAAAACAGTCAGGCACCGGCCCTGGCCGACGCGATGGGTCACGCGGAAGCGTCGCTTGGCGGCGGGGATCTTCTGCTTGCCGGCTCCGACCGCCGCGGTGCATTCGTTCTCGGGCCGCGCACTACCCGTGGAGAGATGCCGTTGTGGCGCAGGGAACGCTGGTTCGTTGCGACTCACTGGATCCTGCTTTTTCCGATGATGATTGTGCCGGCTCTGTTTCTGGTGCGATGGTCCGCGCGGGCACTCGAGCT
>JAAYYB010000056.1 GCA_012515615.1 Fibrobacter sp. | reverse complement strand
TGTTGAGCGCTAAGGCTTTCAGGCGTCTTGATCTTATCACCTTGTCGATAAGACCTGCGCCGCCTTCAAGCCTTATCATCCCAACATCTTACGGTTTTTTGCTCTCCCCATCTGCGACTTTTAGGTTGAAGGGTTCCTTTAGAGATACCCTGAAGTGAATACACTTCGATGTTGATACCGACCCCGAAAGGAAAAACTACTGCGACTTTCGCCCAATTACAATTTTAACTATTGGCAGATGATGAAAAAAAAAGGACAATCCCTGAGGATTGTCCCTGTATGCAAATCTGAACGGTAATTTACTCAGAAGCTTCGGGTGATTCATCAGCCTGAGGTTTTGAAGATTCATCTGCTTCCGCAGTTTCCTCTGTACCCTCTTCAGCAGATTCTTCTCCACCTTCTTCTGATTTCTTCCCTTTACCTTTTGCCGGTTTAACTTCGGCAGCCGGTTTAACCGGGAACTTATCAAGATACTCTTTCAGGAGATTTTCGTCCTTATCCTTGAAGTATTCTGAAACACTCAGGACTATTTTTCTTCCCTCAAGATCAAACTCTATCACTTTTGCAGGTGTTTTATCTCCGACCTTGTAAATTCTGGACGGATGATTGACATCCTGACCGAGCTGATTGAGCGGGATAAAACCTTCCAGATCACTGGTCAGATTTACTATTATGCCGCGGTCAAGAATTCTTGCCACTTCACATTCAGCAATCTCTGTTCCCACGGAGAAATCTTTTGCAAGATCTTCCCATGGATCATCAGTGAGCTGCTTTATACCCAGAGAAATACGGCGTTTTTCCTGATCGATATCAAGAACCTTGACCTCCACAGTATCGCCCTTCTTGAGCATTTCACCGGGATGATTGATTTTCTTTGTCCATGACATATCAGAAATATGAATTAGGCCGTCTACACCCTCTTTGAGCTCTATAAAGGCGCCAAAAGCGGCAATGTTACGAACTTTACCCTTAATAATGGTTCCGATTGGAAACTCGGCAGGGACTTTTTCCCAGGGATCCGGTTCAAGCTGCTTGAAACCAAGTGATATTTTCTGGTTGTCCTTGTCGATTTTGAGCACAACCGCTTCCACGATATCACCAATTCCCACGATTTTTGAAGGATGCTTAATGTGCTGTGTCCAGGACATCTCAGAGATATGAATGAGCCCTTCGATTCCCTTCTCCAGTTCCATAAAGGCTCCATAATCGGTGATCGAGACGATTTTCCCGAGAACTCTTGAACCTTCGGGATATTTCTCCTCGATGCCTTTCCATGGATGTTCGGTAAGCTGCTTTAGTCCCAGGGAAATGCGCTCTTTATTTTCATTGAAATCGAGCACTTTAATATTCAATTTATCGCCGATAGCGACAATTTCGGACGGGTGATTAACGCGGCCCCATGACATATCGGTAATATGAAGAAGCCCATCGACACCGCCAAGATCGATAAATGCGCCAAAGTCGGTGATGTTCTTGACTGTTCCTTCTCTGACCTGTCCTTTTTCCAGTTCTACAAGAATCTTTTCGCGCATTGCGGAACGGTCTTCTTCAAGAATGACACGCCTTGACACGACAATATTCCGTCTGGCTTTATTGACTTTTATGACCCTGAATTTGAAAGACTGCCCGATAATGGCATCCATGTCCGGAATCTGCCTGAGGTCAATCTGAGAACCTGGGAGGAATGCATCAACACCGAAGAGATCAACGACCACCCCGCCTTTAATGCGGCGCACAAGCCTTCCCTCGACGGTTTCCTGATCCTCGTATGATTTGTAGATACGGTCCCATACCTTAAGAAAATCGGCTCTGGACTTTGAGAGAATTATCTGTCCCTCACTATCTTCAACCTGTTCCAGGAAAACATCTATTTTATCGCCGGGTTTGAAATCCTGAACATTTTTAAATTCGGAGATCGGTATAATACCTTCCGACTTAAAGTTAACATCAACAATCACTTCTCTTTCGTTGATGCGCAGAATTTTACCTTCGACAACCTCGCCTTCCTCAATTCCTTCAAGTGATTTGTTGTAGACCTGCTCCAGGTCATCCTGCACCTGGCCGGGTTTGTAGTAGCTTTCCTCGAATTCCGAGAGGTCGATTTCATTTCCTGAAGCATCGAACCCTTTGGCGGGTTTCTTCTCTGTAAGTGCATCAGACATATTGTTTGCACTCCTGTAAATTTGGGTTAAGGTTAATAAGAACTGTTTATTTCAAGCACCACCGCGGTGCAAAAATTCTATTTTTACTGTTTAAGAAGCGGTAATGCCCTTTCTATTATGAACTTTACCTGCATCTCTAAATCCAAAGATGTCGTATCAATCTCGACAGCATCCTGAGCTTTACGTAGGGGGCTGTTGGCGCGTGTTGAATCCTTGTGGTCCCTCAAAGAGATCTCTTTTACAAGTTCTTCAACCGTTTTTGATACACCCAGCTTTTCAAAGTCCTTCTGCCTTCTTCTGGCTCGTTCCTCAACAGATGCAGTCATGAAGAATTTCAGATCTGCATCGGGAAAGACAACTGTCCCAATATCTCTTCCTTCACACACTACAGAATTACCTTGTGCGATGCGCCGCTGCTGCTCTACCAGAGCATCTCTTACCACTGAGGGTGCACAGTAATCAGAAACATATTTAGTAACCTCACTGCCCCTTATTGCATCTGTCACATCCTCGCCGTCCATCCAGACTTTAGTGTCCGGAAGCACGCCGGTAAAACTAATAATGGTATTTGCAGTCAATTCGGCCAATGCCGGTTCATCACAGGCAGCGACTCCTGTACGGAGCGACTTGAGCGTGATAACCCGGTACATTGCTCCGGTGTCAAGGTATGTAATTCCCAGACGTGCCGCCACAGCCTTTGCTGTTGTACTCTTGCCAGATCCGGCCGGGCCATCGATTGCAATAATCATGAATTTACCGTTCAAGAAAAACTGGGATATAAATTTATTAAATATAGTCTGATTCTGCAAGACCAGTCAAGAGAAGTCTCTGGCAAACCAAAACTATTCAGGGCCGTTTCAGGACTTTCCCGTTTTTTCTAAGCGAGTTGATCGGGAGCAGTCAGTGGAATATTCCTGCAAACTGCCCCACATCAACTCCATTTGCCCCGGAAAATGCATGTAATCTATAGAACCTAACTTATGCTCCCGGATCATGGCGAATTGCACTTACCCCTTGTGCATAACTCAGGTCTTATGCTGCCTTACGTCTTTGCTGTTTCTCATTAATCTTCTCTTCTGCTTTCTCTGCTGCAGCTCTGGTGGTCTCCGCAATTTTGTTGTTCAAACCGCTGGAGCTCCCTCCTTTAATGCTTTCGGATGCCTTTTCCTGCAGCCCCTGTTTTTGAGATTCCTCTTTAGCTGCTTGTGCAACTGATCCGGCGATCTCTTTTCCGGTCTCAAGAGCCTCTTTTCCCTTTTCTTTTGCCTGTTCAAAAGCTTCACGTACATTTCTACCGATGCTTCTTTTTTCTGTTTGTGAAACAGGCAGCAGAAGTCCTACAAAGATGCCTGCCAGTGCAGCAGCCAAGCCTGCCATCATAGGATTTTCGCGCATCGTCTTATCTGTCCTGTCAAGCATCTCGCGTGAACGGCCTCTTACTTCACCGGAATAGTAGGAAGCCCTCTGTCTGGCGGATTCATATCCGGACTGAGCTTTTTCCTTTAATTCCTGTCCTTTCTGCTGGACATTTGACTGGATCTGCTCTCTTTTTTCCTGAAAACCAGACTGAATTTCTTCTTTTTTGTTTCTGGCGCTCTCTATTCCACCCTGAAATTTTTCCTTCATTCCTGGAGTTTCACTGGAACTTTCGTTAAAACCTGTTCTATACTCCTTCCCGGGTTCTATTATGTGCTCGTCACGCCCCCGGATATATCTGCTGTGTTCCTCTTCAGGTTCTCTTTGGTAGAACTTCTCATTTCTCTTTCCATCCTGATGCCCAATCTCCCACAACATCCAGGCAGCGCCAGAGGCCATAAGCAGAAGAGGCAGTTTGTTGGATTTAACAGCCTTTACGGATTTTTGTCTTACTTTGCTTACAACCCGTCCGGGGCTCATCCGATAAGCCAGAGTATCAAGCAGTTGATTCATCTCTTCTCTAGTTTGTTCAATATCCATTTCAATTTCGCCTGAGCTCTTGGGTTTTCCGTTTTCATTAACAGGTGACCATTCGTGGAAACCCACCTGTTCTCTGTTTTCTGTTAATGTTCTCTTTTCAGCCATTTTTGATCCTCCTTGAGGGTGTGGATCGTCTTCTCCGGCACCG
>JAAYYB010000055.1 GCA_012515615.1 Fibrobacter sp. | reverse complement strand
TGCGGGACTCCATCTGATTGAGCAGATGCCTGACCAGCGGCGCCGGCTCACTGCCACGGCCCCGACGCTCCAGCATGGCTGTCATAACCGGAAGCGTGGCGAAGCAGGCGGCATCGGGAAGGTGCACGCTCACAACGGCATGCGCCATCTCGAGCACCCGCTCGGTCCAGATTCGCTCTCCGGCCGGTGTGTCGATAAAGACAAGCTCGATGGCGGGAGGGACAACCTCCAGTACACGGCGCAGAAGCCAACCCGGATCAGCCATAAGAGTACTCTCGGCGTGCAGCAGCTCATCGCGGTCACGGGCCCCAAATGGAATGTAGGGTACCCCCCCTTGTTGCGCTGACAGGTACTCGATGATTTCATCGGATGTGGAGCCTTCGGATATACCTACCCGCAACCCGGGCACCATTCCCAGGTGTGTCCCGAGCGCGTTTTGGGGATCACAGTCCAGCGCAAGCACACGATGGCCCTCACGGGATAGAATGTCGCTCAGGTTGGCTGCTAAAGTGGTGCGGCCGGTACCCCCTTTGGCCGAGACAAAGGCGATGAACTTCATATAGTGACCCCTTCCTTGTGCAAGGCAACGGGTTTGGTGACATCGGCTGGCATTTCCTTTTTGTTAAGCAGTTTGGAGACCAGATTCAACAAAGGCCACCGTTTCCGGGCCTCAAGCTCGCGGCGCACGCTGCTAAACTCGATATATTGCATCTGTTCCCCACCTACGGCAGCAAGCAGAGCGGCCACATCGGAAGCGACGCTTGTTGCTCCTATAGACTCCACCGGCTGCATGCCGGATGAAGACTCATGGGCTGCAGGGCCGCACTCAGGGATAGAAGAAGTGCAGTCGATGTTATTACTCATCACTTTAGCCGGTGGAATTAACTGCTTTGAAAATGACCTTTCATCTTTGGCCATGAAACCTCCTTCTGACATCTGATAGATATGAGCATATTCTCATCGGGGTGCGCGCCAGGAGCGTGATCCCCGGTGAGAGCAACTCCAATCCGATATAACTCGAGTGTTCAAGAATTGTGCCATGTGCCAGAAGCCAGAGGGCAGAGGACAGAAGATAGAGGGAGTAAGATAGAAGTTGTTAGAATGTTTTTCTGTGGCATTTTCAGATATTAATCTGAAAAAGCTTTTTTTCTTTTTTCACTTACATTGTGACTTTAAACCCTTTTCTCATCTATCTGATTTGCATACCCGGCAGATTCAGGATATTTTAAGGATATTCTGGAGTTAATGGGTCGCATCAACTGCACCAGTCATCGTGGGGTGAATGTCAAGCGGATAAGTCAGGGCTGCAAGCCTGTTTTTTCCATGAAGCTGTTTTTTATTCCTGAATTATTTCGTAAAGCAAGGTAAATTATACCCGTATACGTCTTGAGGTGTTATGAATACTAAAATCTACTCTTACCGAATACTGTTTGTTGCTTTTTTACTTTCACAGGTACTTATTTCCTGTAATCCTTTTTTTCCAAAAGAATCTGATGATGGTGCATCTATTTCAATTATTTCAACAAATCACCAGAATGATTCAAAAGTCGCTTCATCAGATACATTAATTGCAAAAATCCGTGTTGAATTATCAGATATGGATACTTCAGGCAGTAAACGCTACTATTTTACCATGAGTTTCAATAATGGTGATAATTCGTTTTCAACCAGCATTGTACATGGTGCCTTCAGCATCAATAGTATAGTTGATACAATTGACGTCCAATATCCTTTCAGCTCAGATTTTGATAAAAACACAAACTCCACATTAAAATATTCCTTAAGAGTGGAGACTGGTGCCTCTCTGCTACATCAACGCCGGATTCTCGCAAGTATGTCTTTATCGTATGGGAAAGAGTGAGTTGCCCCAGGTAATGATCAAGAATAAGAATCTTTTGGAAGAGGGTGCCCCCTCTTTCGCGCAAGCCCGTCGAAGACGCCGGTCTTGCGCTATCACCCCTTGTTGTCCACCAGTTGTGCAGGCAGGTATGGCTATCACATTTTCAAACACCTTTGCAGCCGCAGAGACGAACTGGTGGTAGCTTAAAATTATTATAGCCTGGGAGAATTCAAGCATGTGCTGGAGAGTCACAAGTCACATTCCGGAAGAGACGTCCGGCGGACATCTCTCCAGAAACGGATTCGCAAGTCGCAGAACGCGTCCCTTTCCAAAAGCACTATTATCTCACCCTTACTCTTCTTTTCTCCGGCAACATGTTCCCCATAAGCCCGATAAACTCCCTTAAGGGAGCGACTCCGCGGTAAAGGATGATTATTAACAGAAGATAGCAGGCTGAAAAGGCTCCAAAACAGATAGAGAGTTTGAGGATGAGGCTGTCAAGGAGGATTTGACGGGCCAGAATAAAGCTTGTTATGCCTGCAATGACCGCGGCGGCGTAGTATCTCCAGATACCGGCAATGAGATATATAGCTGTAAACTGTGCCGGTTTTCCTGCGTAAAGAAGTCCCGGGATCGTAAGGGTCATGAGGGAAATTGTGTAGCCTGCGGCGATGCCCATTATTCCAAAAGGCAGACCCGCAAAGAAAAATATCGTGGTAATTACCGAGGCCCATATCCCCCAGCGAAGCCACCTGTCGGTGCGCCCCAGTGACACATGAAGCCAGCTCTTTGTGGAATAGACAATCTGGAAACCGGCGCTAAGACCCAGAACAGAGAAAATCCGGGTGGCCGGGATCCATTGGGGGCCAAGAAGAAAAAGGATCAGATCATGGCTGACAGATGCCAGAAAAGTGCTTAACGGCATGGCCAGAAATGAGACCGCACCTAAAGCTTTCATGAAAAAATTCCGGTACTGCTCGGGTTCATTTTTGAGCTTGGAGAGAGTGGTCACAGCCACGCCATGAAGCGGAATGGAAAACTGATTTATGGGGACGATAAAAAGCTGAAACGCCTTATTGTAGAAGCCCAGCGGCCCCGCCCCGCTTCTCCACCCGATCAGGGCCTTATCGATGTTGCGGGCAAAGTAGTTGACAATATAGTATCCCAGGGCATTTGCCCCGAACTTAAGGAGCCCCTTTACTCCGGAACCACGCACCGGTATTCCCGGCCTCCATCCGCAGACGATCCAGACACCTGCGGCCATAAAGAGGCTCATTATTATAGGCCTTATTACAAGCGCCCAGTAGGAGGCGCCCCTTACTGCAAGCAGAATCGTGATTATCAGACTTAACAGAGCGGAAACGACCTCTATAATCGCGATAAACGAGAACTGCATGCTGCGTTTCATCAGAGCCATGTGCTGGGTAAGAAACCCCGCCACCAGAAAGCTCACCGATGAAACCACGGTGATCATGGTCAGGCGGGGATCTTTATAGAAATAGGAGATAAGAGGGGCAAGAGCACACACAAGAATGGTGATAAGCAGACTGAAAACGATATTTATCCAGAAAAGAGTGCTGACCTGTTCATGGCTGATTTTTTCACTTTGAATTGTGGCCTCAGAGAGACCCATGTCTTTAAAGATGAGGAAAAAACCTGTCACCGTGGTCACCATCGCCACCAGACCGAAATCTTCAGGAGTGAGAATTCTGGCCAGAAACATTGTTCCAACCAGTTGAATGAAAAAATCGGTGCTTCGGGCAAAGATCGCAAACCCTCCACCCCTTACGGCTCTTCTTTTAAGATCTTTTTTGAGGTGGTCCGTGGAGAAAAGATCCTTGTCTGCTACCCTTTTACCTGGCGTGACGATTTCCAATTTCCGCTCCTGTTAACTGCCCGGAACTTTTCTGTATGCAATATTGGTACCTTTAAAACCGGTACGGAACTTGCAGATTTCTTTACTGGTTCAGGAGGTGAGAGATGAAATTTCTGGTGATCTGGGAGCTCGATTTAGGGCTGTTAAAGAATGATCTCATTAAAGCGGTCGCAGGCATGCCCCAGTATGCATCGAAGATCAAATCCCAGGGGAAGCTTGTTGAGCGGTACCATATGGTGGGCAGGCACGGGGGAGCGTGGATCTATGAGGTGAGCTCAAATGAGGAGCTTGAGAGGCTGCTTGCGGTTTCTCCTGTGTATAACTTTTCCCGCTACAAAGTTTACCCGCTTGCAGAGATGGATACACCGGCGGACATAATACAGGGGGGGGCGTGAGTGGTGTTGCGTAGGAGGAATTTTTAATTAGGTAAATGGATATTACGGTATATACGGGAGTATTCTTTTTTGCAAAACCGTTACGGTTTTGTCACCCGTTGAAGAACAGCATACAGGAATGGCCGGAGCAGGGTAAGATGGTTTCCGGCTTTCGCCGGAATGACGCGGTTTCGTCATGCCGTAGAAGAACGGCATCCAGGCCCCTCTCATCTTTCGTGATTTTCGCGGTTAATCTTTAGAGAATGACAAAGTGGGGCAGGGGTGGCGTTCCACTCTACTGGCACTCGATTTGCCCCCATCTCTTCTATATGAATCTTACCGGAAAAGACGCCATCATCACCCGCGCATCGGAGGGAAATAAGCAGTGTGAACTGAGAAATAAAAAAAGGAGGTCTGCACTGGAGCCGATTCGCAGGATAATATTTGATGAAGAGGACCGTGCCGATGACTATCAACTGTTAAGACGGGAGTGGTTGGTCACAAATGGTCTCGGCGGGTATGCATCCGGGACCATAGACGGGACCCTCGATCGCCGCTACCATGCCCTGCTTGTAGCCGCGCTTCCCTCAGTACCTGGAAGAGTTGTTCTTCTGAACCGGCTCGTTGAATCTGTTAAACTTGACAAAGAGAGAAGGATCTTACTGGGGGCAGAACTGAATGAAGAGCCGGATAGAAAAATTAACGGAGCTTACCATATCACCGAATTTTCTCTGGAAGCCGGGATACCGGTATGGAGATACAGTGTTGAGGGATACGTTCTTGAGAAACGTGTTTTCATGCCTCATCTTCAAAACACAGTTCATCTCACCTACACCCTGGTTTCCGCCCCTTCGGGCTGTTCGATTGAGCTTCGGCCTTTTCTCCAGTTTTGTTCCCACGATGAGTCTCTAAATGAGAATCTCTGCGGATGCTACAGTATAAGCACAAGGGAGAACCGCTTTGAAATAAGTGGTGAGGAGAAGTACCCGGTTTTAAAACTTCTTCCGTGGGGTAAAGAGTGGGAATTTGAACTTGACGGAAAATCAGAGTGCAGGGTTCATCACTGTCTTGAGGAGCAGCGGGGATATGAATCTCTGCAGTGGCTTTGGACTCCTGGAGTAATAAGCTTAAATATGCGGCAGGGTTCAACATTTACACTAAGCGCCTCCTGTGAGCCCTGGGAGACAATTCTTGCGCTCACTCCCCAACAGGCTCTTAAAACAGAGCAGGCCCGCATGTCACAACTTCTGGATAGTTCAGTCCCGGAGGCAAGAAAGGGCATTGCCGCAGAACTGGTTATTGCTGCGGATCAGTTTATAATCACCCCTGTCAGGGCTAACGATGCAGTACGCACGCATGTATCGGGAGATGAAGCGCGGTCTGTAATTGCCGGCTATCACTGGTTTACAGATTGGGGGCGGGACACGATGATAAGCCTTGAGGGGCTGACACTGACCACCGGGAGGTTTACTGAAGCGGGGTGGATACTGAAGACATTCGCTCGCTATATCCGTAACGGGCTCATCCCAAACCTTTTTCCGGAGGGTAAAGACGATGGGCGGTATAATACGGCTGATGCCACACTGTGGTTTTTCCATGCGGTTCATCGCTATATCCAGTACACAAATGATCATGCCACCCTTTTAAAGCTCCTTGACCCCATGCTTGACATAGTGAAGCACCATCTTGAAGGCACCATTTACGGCATAAGAGTAGACAACTCCGACGGGCTTCTATACCAGGGAGAGGAGGGTGTTCAGCTTACGTGGATGGATGCCCTGGTGGATGGATGGGTAGTGACGCCCCGAAGGGGTAAGGCTGTAGAGATAAACGCATTGTGGTACAACGCGCTTATGCTTCTTGAGGGGTGGGTAAGAAGTGAACGGGGAGGGGCTGCATCGGGTTTTCTTGCAGAGGCTGCCCAAAAAGCCCGTCGCTCTTTTAACGAAAGATTCTGGTATGAAAAGGGCGGATATCTTTACGATGTAATTGACGGAGAATCAGGGGCGGACAAGGCGCTTAGACCCAATCAGGTTCTGGCGGTTTCGCTCGATTATCCTGTGCTGGAAAAAATAAAATGGCAAGCAGTTGTCAATAAAGTAAAGGAAAACCTGCTCACTCCTTATGGACTGCGTTCCCTTGCACCAGGGGACCCTCAATATAAGCCGGAATATTTTGGAGATCTGCGGGCCCGTGATGCAGCCTATCATCAGGGGACTGTCTGGGCCTGGCTTATCGGTCCCTTTATAGATGCCTGGTTGAGATGTTACCCATCTGATACCGATGGTGCACGGAAATTTCTCGATGGTTTCAGGGCTCATATGGGTGAGGCGTGTGTGGGGTCGATCAGTGAAATTTTCGATGCTGAACCGCCCTTTACACCGCGGGGATGCATAGCGCAGGCCTGGAGCGTGGCAGAAGTGCTAAGATGCATTGTTAAAACTGAAAAGATGAAAACTGAACATGAACAGAGGAGGGAAAATTCATGAGAAAATCATTTATGCTGATAATCACGGGTCTGTTTATCTTTTTGCAATGCGCGCCGGTTCCGGTCACCGGAAGAAAGCAGCTTAATCTTATTCCTGAATCACAGATATTGTCGTTAAGTTATGAATCTTACGATAATTTCCTTGACAGTAGCAAGGTTGTGAAAGGGACCGCTGATGCAGAGATGGTCACAAGGGTTGGCAGAAATATTCAGATGGCTGTAGAGCAGTATTTCCGGGAGAGAAGGAATCTTTCGCATTTGAGAGGCTTTCAATGGGAGTACAACCTGATACAGGATACGCTGGTCAATGCCTTTGCCATGCCCGGAGGCAAGGTCGCG
Source organism: Fibrobacter sp. (assembly GCA_012515615.1). Lineage (GTDB taxonomy): Bacteria > Fibrobacterota > Chitinivibrionia > Chitinivibrionales > Chitinispirillaceae > JAAYIG01. The sequence continues at coordinate 5,505 of JAAYYB010000055.1, read as the reverse complement.
GTCTTTACAGGAATTCTGCCTTTGACAATGAATGAAGAGGGACTGGCTGCAGTGATGGGTCATGAGATCGCGCATGCGGTTGCAAACCATGGAAATGAGCGCATGAGCCAGCTTCTTTTGATGCAGCTTGGAGGAATAGCTCTTTCAGAAGCGTTGTCTTCACAGCCGCAACTGACAAAACAGCTTGCACTTACGGCGTTCGGTGTGGGAGCACAGATTGGGGTTCTGCTTCCTTACAGCAGGGTCCATGAGAAGGAAGCGGACCAGCTTGGGATAACTTTCATGGCCATGGCGGGATATAACCCTGAAGCGGCGATAGAGTTCTGGCAGCGGATGCAGAAAAGAGAGGGCCCGGAGGTGCCTGAATTCCTCAGCACACACCCTTCAGATCAGGCACGGATTGAGAGTCTCAAAGAGTATCTTCCAGAGGCGATGAAACATTATAAACCCAGAGCTGAATAATGCGGGTAGCGATGCTCTCTGCGGTTTCATGGCGCACGCCTCCACGGCATTACGAGCCCCTGGGAAGGGGTTTCTTCGCTTCTTACAGAGGCTCTTGTCAAAGAGTGAATCGATGTCACGCTTTTTGCCACTGCAGATTCAGTTACCAGAGGTAAGCTGGATGCGGTCTGCTCTGCAGGTTATGAGGAGGATAGATCGATTGATGCCAAAGTTTCCGAGTATCTGCACATAGCAAACTGCTTTGAGAAAGCTGGGCATTTTGATCTGATTCACAATCAGTTCGATTTTGCTCCGCTTCCCTTCAGCAGCTTTGTCAAGACTCCGGTAGTTACTACGATTCATGGATTCTCTTCCCCAAAGATCATTCCGGTTTACAAAAAGTACAACAGACTTTGCGACTATATTTCCATCAGTGATGCAGATAGATCTCCTCAGCTCCATTACCTGCGGACCATCATTTAGAGTTATTAGAAGGGAACGTTCCCTTGCTTTATGTAAAAGTATAAGAGTAAGAGGAAAGATTTTTTGAAAGGGGGCGTTCCCCCTTGCGCTTCAGCCTGTCGCGGACGCCAGTCTTCCGCTATCCCCTGGTGCTGTCCACCGGTTGTGGAGGCAGTTACCATCTTCGCGGTCTTGTCTGTCCGTTTCAACGCACAGACGAACTATAGGTAGATTAAAATTGTTGTAGCCTCCCGGAATTAGACAAGTAAGGTTGGTATCTTCGAGCCCTTGAAGGGGCGAAATAACTTTAGAACCAGGAGTTATTTGGAAGAGGGCGTCCCCGATATAAAGGATTCTTTAGAATCAGGAGTTTTTGGAAGAGGGCGTCCCCTCTTGCGCTCCAGCCCGGTTAGGAAACCGGTCTTCCGCTATCACCCCGTGTTGTCCACCAGTTGTGCAGGCAGGTCAGGTTATCACATTTGCAAACGTCATTGCGGCCGCACTGGCGAACTGGTGGCAGGTTAAAATTTATAGTAGTTTTTAAGAAAAACGCTCTGGTCGAGCTCATCCTCTGGTTCCTATTCCGAGGCCTGACCGTAAGGGAGGGCTTCTTCTCACACCCTGAGAGGTGAGAAACGAGGGGGGGCGAAATAAATTAACAACGTTGTCGTTTGGTGGTTTTGCTTTGCCTCACCCCGCCTGTCGGCACCCCTCTCCAGCTGGAGCGCTGGAGAGGGGCTTTGCAAACTGGCATCTGGAGTGGTAACATTTTAATTCTAATTAGTAAATAAGGGTGACGTGCCACGGTTTTGTAACTTTCTTACAAAACCAAAAAGCGCCCTTTGGAACTCCTGACTTGCGACTTGCTACTTGCTACTTGCGACTTGTGACTTGTGACTTTAGAAACGCCCCCAAAAATCTTGCAGTATGTGACTTCTTGTTTTTCAGAATCTGCTGAGGGGTTCCCTGAGCGACTATTTTTCCTCCTCCTGCGCCGCCTTCAGGACCAAGGTCTACAATCCAGTCGGCCTCAGCAATAACGTCCATGTTGTGTTCTATTATAATCACAGAATTTCCTGTATCAACGAGCCGGTGCAGAACCAGTATCAGTTTATCGATATCGGCCATATGGAGGCCCACTGTGGGTTCGTCGAGAACATATATGGTATGGTTTGCGGATTTTCCGGCCTTCCGAAACCGTGCCGGAGTTGTAGCTTTTCCCAGCTCAGTAACGAGTTTTATTCTCTGGGCTTCACCTCCGCTGAGAGTCGGGCTTTGCTGTCCCAGGGTAAGGTAACCAAGACCGGTTTCCTGAAGCAGTTTGAGAGAGTTGTGGATAGAGCTGTGAGCGGCGAAAAACTCAAGAGCCTCATCAACGTTCATGTTAAGCACCTCGGAAATAGTCTTTCCTTTAAAGCGGACCTCAAGAGTCTCAGAGTTAAACCGATTTCCTCCGCACTCTTCACAGGTAATGTTAACATCAGGTAAAAAACTCATTTCGACAGTTTTTATTCCCTGCCCCTGACAGGCACTGCATCGTCCCTGCTCAACATTAAAGGAGAACCTGCTGGCAGAGTATCCTCTCATCACGGCCTCAGGTGTGCGTGCGAAGAGCTTGCGGATTTCATCCATGAAACCCACATAGGTGGCAGGGCAGGAGCGCGGGGTTTTACCGATCGGACGCTGATCGACTTCAAGGATTCTTGATGCAGCATCCCACCCGGTTATCTCTCTGCACCCAATGAATGGTCCCTTGCCGGATGAAAGCTTTTCTTTGACATTGTGGTACAGTATATCTCTTACCAGTGTGCTTTTCCCGCTTCCACTTACTCCTGTTACGCATACGATTTTACCAAGTGGAAATCGTATATCTATGTCTTTAAGGTTGTGCATGTTTGCGGACTTGATCTCAAGCCATTGTGCATCGGTGACTGAACGCCTGAAGAGGCCGTGGGACAGTGGTTCCCGCAGATATTTTCCTGTTATGGAGTTTTTACTATTGATAATATCTTTAATAGTACCCTGAGCAAGCAGATTTCCTCCGTTTTTGCCGCCTCCGGGCCCAAGATCAATTATGTGTTCGGCTCTCCGTATGGTTTCCTCATCGTGCTCAACCACAAGCACCGTATTACCCTTGTGTCTGAGGTCAAAAAGAGTGTCAAGAAGCATTCTGTTGTCTCTTGCGTGCAGTCCGATAGTAGGCTCATCGAGGATGTAGCAGATACCGCGGAGGTTTGATCCCAGCTGAGCGGCAAGTCTGATTCTCTGCGCTTCACCGCCGCTGAGGGTGGGGGCTGCCCTGTCAAGGGTTATGTATCCCAGGCCGACCTGTTTAAGAAAGTCAAGTCTCGAAAGGAGTTCGGAAATAATACTCCCGGCAATTTCAGCGTCTCTTTTTTCAAGACTTATGTTCCTGAAAAGTTCCCCTGCATCATCAACGGTAATTGCAGTGTACTCACTGATAGACTTACCGTTAAGAAGAACCGAAAGTGCTTCACTGTTGAGTCTCTTTCCGCCGCATCCGCTGCAGACCTTTTCTGTTCCCTCAAACCAGTCGTTCCACCAGATTTCCTCTCCGGTCTGTTCCTGGTCAAACCCGATCAGTTCCATTCCTGTGCCGAAACACTCCGGGCACCAGCCATGCTTTGAATTGAAAGAGAAGAGGCGCGGGTCAAGCTCACCGAAACTTCTTGAGCATCTGGGACAGGACTGCTGAGTGGAAAACAGCCTCAGGCTGTTACCAGTTCCTGCTATAAGGCTCCCTTTGCCGAATGTAAGGGCTTTTTGAATCAGCTCCCGCAGATCATCTTCATTATCCGCGCTGATTTTCAGTTCTCCGGCTGGGAGTTCGATGGAATGCTCTTTGTATCTATCAAGCACCGGCCACTTGTTGACCGGCTTCAGTTCACTATCGACTCTGAGATTTGAATATCCCTTGTTCTGTGCCCACCTGGCAAGATCGGTGTAGATTCCTTTTCTGTTTATGACAAGCGGCGCATAGAAGGCAACTTTACGGCCTGCGAAGTCTCTCAAGATTTCGGCCACGATGGCATCCGGATGTTTCGGGGCGATAGGAAGGCGGCAGTCGGGACAGTAGCGTGTTCCGGTTTTGACGAACAGCAATCTTAAAAAATGATAGATCTCAGTTACGGTAGCCACTGTGCTCTTCCGTCCGCCTCTGCTTGTCCGCTGTGCGATAGCAACAGTCGGAGGTATTCCCGAGACAGAATCGATATCGGGTCTGGATGCCGGCTGAACAAACTGACGCGCGTAGGCGTTCAGTGACTCAAGGTACCGTCTCTGCCCTTCTGCAAAGAGAATGTCAAAGGCGATTGTACTCTTGCCGCTTCCGCTGACTCCGGTAATTACTGTGAGTGTGTCACGCGGAATCTCAAGATCGATATTGCGCAGGTTGTGTTCACGGGCTTTTTGAATGTTTATGATGCTTTTTTCAAATTGTTTCTGGGGTATTACCTTTTGGCCCTTTTTTAACCTGTCTTCAGAATATGACAGATATCCTGAGAGCGCCGCACCGGTGTAACTCTCTTTGCAATTAATAATCTGGCCGGGTGATCCGGTGAATACAACCTGTCCGCCTCCCTCTCCTCCCTCAGGACCAAGGTCGATTATCCAGTCGCAACCCCCTATAACATCGAGATTGTGTTCGATTATGACTACAGAATGTCCGGAATCTACAAGGTTTTTGAAAGCTTTCATGAGGACTTCAATGTCTGAGAAGTGAAGTCCTGTTGTAGGCTCATCAAAGAGAAACAGCATTCCTTTTTTTCCTGAGGAACTGCTGTCGGCCAGAAATCCGGCGAGCTTTAACCTCTGCGCTTCACCTGCACTGAGAGTTGGAAGCGGTTGCCCTAGTTTTATATAGGCCAGGCCAACATCTTTAAGTACCTGTAGTCTGGAAGTAATGGAACGGTAATCGGAAAAATAGTCGCAGGCCTGCTCTGCAGTCATCTCCAGCACATCAGCAATTGACTTCTGATCTCCTTTTATGTCCAGCTTTATTTCAAGTATTTCGGGACGGTACCTCAATCCGTCACAATCGGGGCACCTGAGGTATACATCACTGAGAAACTGCATCTCGATATGTTCGAATCCGTTGCCGCCGCATGTCGGACATCTGCCGGCGCCTGAATTAAAACTGAAAGTTCCCGGCGTGTAGCCCCGTTTTTTTGAAAGAGGGTGAGATGCGAAGAGCTTCCTTATTAAATCGAAACATCCGACATAGGAAACCGGATTGGATCTGGTTGTTTTGCCTATAGGAGCCTGATCAATCATCATTACATCATTTATAAACTCGTGACCGCAGATTGATTCATGACTGCCAGGGTTATCCGCCGGTTTACCTTTGAGCCTTCTTAGACCGTTATAGAGGACATCCTTTATAAGAGTTGATTTGCCTGAACCGCTCACACCAGTAATGCAGACGATTCTGTTCAAGGGTATATCTACATCGATGCTCCGGAGGTTATGCTGAGATGCTTTTTTTACAGATATAAAACTGATGTCTGTAGAGAGATCTCCGGGGCCCTCTTTACAGATCGGTTTTTTTCTGAGATATTCTGCTGTAATGGATTTCCCGGACTG
>JAAYYB010000054.1 GCA_012515615.1 Fibrobacter sp. | reverse complement strand
TTTTTGATAAGGTTAGATAATTCAGATATCATTTGCGAAAAGCTTTCTGATTGCAGTTTATTTTCCCCGCTTTCAGATGAACCGTTCGTAATTCTCTCATGCTCCGAAGATATGAGCCTTTCAATCAATTCGACCTTCCGCTCCCCTGTTCTATTAATTATTTCTTTGATTTTTTTATGGACCTTTAAATCTAAATCGGTTGAAAGTGTCTTGGTAACCTTTGCCATATAAATTCCTCCTGTTTATTCAAAATAATCAGTTTTCATCAGAGGATATTTTTCCAGCCTAAATTAGTATATTATATCCTGTCAACATGGTTCTATCTGGTATATATATCATGATCTTAAGGCTGTCAACCTTGGTATTTGAACTACCTTTGGTACGTTAGGTGTGGCGAAGCGGGAGAAGGGCTATCCGGGAGAGAGGTATCTAAGTTTTGAATAATATTTATTTGCAATTTATTAGCAGAGAAATAGAATCCCCCACCCCCCTTAATAAAGGGGTTTCACATGTAATAAGATCTCTATGGTGAAATGAATTCATTGTAAATAGATTTAGTGTGGTCATGATATTTGGATGCATATGAATGTTGTCTATGAACTCTAAATAAGTGTTGCCGATTGCCATTATTTTCTAAATAGAAATGTAATCCTATTCATACGCACCAAAGGTGCACAATTCTTTTGTACACCAATATGTGTGTAACCGATTTCTCATTCACAATTATAATGCACCCGATTCTTTCGCACCGAAGGCGCATACTTCAACAGCCAGGGGCACCCGCCCCTGGGGAATTAAAACAGAAAACAGCCAGCCCTGAATGGGCGTAACTCAATCCCAAACATAATGTTCGTCATTCAAGGATGAGTTTATAATTATCTCTAAAAACGAAGTATGGTCCATTTATATTATTACCATAGTTTTCGCGATATCCGATCTGAACGCACCAGTTTTTTCCTTGCGAAGTATTCTCATTCCTGTTATCTAATTTTCCCTGCTTTTAATCCCGAACAGCCCTGAAAGGGCATTCTATATCAGCGAAGGGCAACGCCCTGGTGGTGAACAGAAAACCGGAAAGAATATCATTCAGCTCTGAAAGAGCGCATTAAAGGAGTCTTATATGCCACAATCTCTTTCAAAGGTTATTCTCCATATCGTATTCAGCACCCAAAACAGAAATCCCCTGATCCTCAAAGAACTCCAGGATGAAATGTATTCCTATATTGCCACAATCTGCAAAACAAATAAGAGTCATCCCATAAAAATCGGCGGTACATCTGACCATATTCATATTGCAGCTACACTCCCTCGAACTGTCACAATCAGTAAATTATTGGAGGAAATAAAAAAGGGATCGTCCAAATGGTTCAAAGAAAAAGACGAACGGATACGCGGATTTGCATGGCAGTGCGGGTACGCGGCATTCTCTGTCAGCCAGTCACAATTGGAACAATTGGTCCGATATATCGAGCAGCAGGAATTACATCACAGGAAGAAATCTTTTCAGGAAGAATTGCGGGAATTCTTGAATAATTACGGTGTGGAATATGATGAACGGTATATCTGGGATTAAACAATCTGTTAGTACGCACTTTCAGTGCTTTATGAATGTGCATGTTTTGTTTTATTTACCAGGGCGTTGCCCTTCGCTGGGATAATTCAGCCTTTCAGGCTGTTTAGGAATTTACCCCATTTCTATAAACAACATTTCAATTAATTTCAATTTGGAAAGAACTTCTTTAAAATCTCAATTACAATTGATTCATCACTAGTACTGTTCGATATTTCCCCGTGCCTTTTAATCGCACCAGTTTGAGAAATTTCATCTACACATTCCTGCATCTCTTCATAACTCCAGCCATGCTTTTCATGCCACATTCGGAAACGCAACATCATTACCTTTATTGGCCCAGGCCCCTGAAACTGCCAATTAATCATTGCCACTTCTCGCAAAGAAGCTCGAATTTTGTCCTTGGTGGATCTATTCTTCAATTCATTCTTCTTTCAATTCAGGACCATTTTAACAGGCCTTCTCTCGCCAGGAGATTTTTCCCGTTTAGTATCACAGCTTTATCACAATTTTTTCTAAGACTGTTGATAGAATAAAAATGTATTGTCCAGAATTATTCTCTATTTTTCATCTCTCTCTTTGATAATTTTCTCAGATATCACCCCATCAAAAATCATCCTCAACCTTGTAAAATTAAACGAATCCAAGGCACCCTGTTCCGTATAATTAAAATTCTCAGGCCGTATAATCTCCGTTTGTTTTATCCGGGCCATTTCGAATATCTGTTTATAAATCTGCAGAAGGCAGTCTTTGCTCAGCTTATCTACATAATCCCTGATCTCCTCATGAGAAATCTCAGTATCTGCTTCTACATTTAACGGAAGCTCACATTCCGGTTTTTCATCAATGGATCTGTTTTTATGGTACTTGACTTCAGCCTCAACATACTCCGGAACTATCCAGCCATCCTCTACAAACTTCACCACATATCCGGCCGGATTTTTAATCTTATTACCATGCGATTTGTCATACTCAAGCTGCTGAAGAACCATCTTTACACCGTATTCATTTCGCTCGATAAGCTCATTAGCTTTATCATGGCTCAACCCAAGATTCACAAGCTGCTGAAGTAATTGACCCTCTTCCCTCTTAATCTCCTTTGTAGAGAGTTTTCTCTCCAATAACTCCTGTTCCTGGAACTCCTGGCTGAACAGGTAAACATAACTGTATTTCCTTGGGCGGTCCTTCCTCATTTCAACACTCTTCAGAAACCCTATCTCTATCAGTTTTTTGTGTGCCTTGGAAAACACCTTATTGATATCTGAAACATACTTCTGGCTGATTCCCATTAATGATCCTATCTCCTGGCAATCAACCACGAAACACTCCCCTCTTTTGGCCATATAATATGCCCTGCGGTTCAAAAACTGATAGAGCCTCCGGGACAGAGAATTATTCAGTTTCTTAAAGAAAGTATCGGTGGATACAGGAGTAACATACCCGTTTTTGCGGTTCGCAAGGTACGCATTATTAAAAGTGACCATCGAAATATCAGTACTCCGCCCATCATTGTATTCGATATTCACTGTTTCAAAACTGGTAAGAAGCCTGAAATTTTTGTGATAGGTCTTTTTCCCGGTCTCTTTATCAAAAAGAAGCATATCTGTGACAATTTTAGTATCTACTATCTTATCTATAGCATCTCTTATAACCCGGTATTCAGTACCCCCAGCATTTTTCCACCCAAGGATAGATATGATATCCTTCACACTGAAATAAAGCTTCCCGTCAGAGGTTATTCCGTTGCGGTCCACAAGAAGCTCTAAAGCGGTAAATATCTCGTATGATAAGATTCCTGGAAGCCCTTTATTGTTTTCGACCAGCCATAAACCAGTTCCGGATGAGGTCTGAATAATGATTCTGATCTCTTTTTCTGAACTGTTCTTTTTTCCCAGGCGGAAGTAAGGGTATTCTACAAAGTTGGTCTCACTCCAGATTGTAGGAATTGAGTCTTTTGATTTAATTAAAAGTGTACGCAAAACAACACATTCCTGTGTTTATTGTGAATAGGAGATTAGGTAAAACTCTAACTGCCGTAAAATCAATATCTTACAAAGAAAAACCCGGTTAAAACGCCACAAAACTCGGTTGATATCCCTATTAACCAGTTTATTATCCCGTAAAAGCCGGTTTAATATCCCGCCAATTCTCGGTTTTAATCCCGTTAAAACTCGGTTGTTATCCCGATACCCCTTTTTTTAAAGAACAACCCCGTTATGAACAACAAATTCACATTATTCAGGATAATTTATTCCATAAAACTCGGTTATTATCCCGATACTTTTCCAGATGAATTTCCCATCGATTTTAACAGTGTGGATTTAATGAACCGAATTATCTGGTTTGTGTCATTGTACTGAATCTCTTCAGGCAAGGTGAACTCAAGAGTTACCTTGTTACGTGTGCTGACCTCAAAACGTTTCCAGAGATCCCCCTCGATAACCCATTTCTTAATCGGCTTTTTATCCCTGGCCTTGTCATCTTTGGCATCTTTAACAAAATTCCGGTTAAGATCTCGTATATTCTCGATAGACAAATTCTCGATCATGATCTGGTTAAGAGTAGATAAAAGCCAACTCTCGCCATCCTCTCCCCTGCCCTGACGCTTGAAATATCCTGAAACCAGCTCATCTACATGACCATCTGAGAGCCCCTTTAACTTTGCGCTGCGGAGCTCGCTTAGAAGATTCTCAGGAAGTTCCAGGGCCTTAAGCATGCGTGAAATGCGACTGGTCGATGATCCTACCAGTTTTGCGACTTCCTCCTGTGTCAAACCATCTATTTCGATAAGGTCCTTGTAGGCTTTTGCCCGCTCAAAGAGAGTGAAATCTTTTCTCTGCTCATTCTCTATGATTGTAATCAGGCGATGTACCGAATCATCCATGTTGTCATCAATAGTCGCCTTCACCGATGTCATGGATTTCAAAAAACGCCTGATAGAAGTCAGTCTTCTCCAGCCGGCTACCAGATAGAGCTTGTCGTCTTTTCTGCGCAACTGGATCGGGGTTCTGAGCCCGTGTTCGGCGATTGAATGGGCCAGGCTTTCCAGCTCACTGTTATCTAAACTGTCCTCATGCCTGTACTGGAATGGATTATCCAGAATCTGATCAATCGGGATCTCGAAAATTCTATCTTTTGATATTTTATCCTGGCTCTTTCTTATCGCTGCTCCAAGGTTCTGAAGTTGAGGATCGACAATTATTGAGCTATCCCGTTTCTGTAGACCGGACATTAATTTCTGACGAGTGTTATTTGACACGAGACAGAACCTCCTTAAAAAGTTCGGTATATCGACGGGATATTTTTTCCTGCGGCTTTGATTTAATGACAGGCACGCACTCCCCTACCGAATAGGTTGCCACGACAGCTCTGGGGATAATCGGATCCATAAACAGATTTCCCCAGGAATGTTTTACGTGCTCTTTAGCCACATCGAGGCCCACGGTATTCTCCACACCCATTGTAAGCACTATTCCCTTAAGCTGCGGCTTTATGACTCCAGCCAGTTCTTCAGGGGACACGTTGCTTTCTATTACAGAAGAAATATTGTCAATCATCTGATTGACTAAGTTAATCTTTTCGATTGAGTCTGATGAAGTCGTTGAAACGACGAAAATATCGGTACTGGCGTAAATTGATGCGATATTTACATGTGAATTGGCCGGCGGGCAGTCAATCACAACCAGATCAAACTGCTGGCTGCACTGATGAACAATGTCACGGAAAGTCTCGAAAGTGT
>JAAYYB010000381.1 GCA_012515615.1 Fibrobacter sp. | reverse complement strand
AGGGAGGTCAACAGATGCAAAATCTATTCAACTATTTTCAGAACAATCCGGGCCACATCTTACCGGTTGCTTCGGCAATCGCTATCGTGGGTCTCACCGTTTTCGCTGTCCTATTCATATTATGGCCACGTAGGATGCGTGGAAATAAGAAAAGTAGGGACAAATGTCCCTTAAATATATTTGACAAAAATAAAGGGGGGTTCAGGGAATGAACATTGAATGCAGAACGCTACTTTATCACATGATGAAAAATCGGCCGAACGGAATGAGGCGCGAAGAGGCGATAAGTGCATTATCTATTCCGGATTCGGATCCGGATATTGATCGGATTCGAAATGCACTTCTTGAGCAGCTTGAAAAGACCGACGTAGCGTCATTTTTAAGCGCATGCAAGGATGCAGCTCTTCATCACTTCGAGGAGGAAAAGATATGAGTGAAAGAGGATTTTGGAATCTAGCCAAGGATCATGCGAAGGAGGAGACCCTCCAAAACAATCAGGGAGAAGAAGAGATCCTCGATTTGTCTGGTGCGTTTCACGAGTACGACAATGCCCCGGTAGGCGAACTGTGGGACGAGGATGTAACCAAACTGTACGACGAACAAAACGACGAAGAAACATACGTTGAAGCACACGAATACAAGATGGCCGTGAAAGAGGGAATGCAACTTGTTGCACACGAAATATTCTCTGTGGGCAGGGATAAAGACGGAGAGCCCTATGATTTTGGAGAAACACTAACGCACAAATATTTCCTTGAAGGAAAAATGGGGCGTCGCGAAGAATTAAGCGAATCGGAAATTAAAGATCAGAAAGCTTCAATGCTTGCACACCCTCACATTAATGAAACCGCTTCCAAAGGCTTCCGATTTGAAAAAACCGAGCACCTTAAGGAGGACATCATGAAACGCCTGGAAGAGGGCGTTCGACCGCTTTTTGAAACGGCGCAGTATAAGGAATACCTGAAAACGGTTTCTCGATTTCACGACTATAGCTTTAACAACACGATATTGATCCTTCTTCAACAGCCGGATGCAACATACGTTGCCGGGTTCAATAAATGGAAAGAACTCGGCCGATCCGTGAACAAAGGCGAGACCGGGATCAAGATCATCGCATGTGGCGAAAAGAAAATTAAGGAAACGGACGCGAACGGAGTGGAAAAAGAGGGCGTCCAGCGATATTTCTTTCCGGTAACCGTTTTTGATGTTGCGCAAACTAGTGGAAAAGAACTTACGCTCAATCCCTTTACGGTACATCACCTGGATGGAACGGTCGAGAAGTTTGAGGGACTCCGGGATGCTCTTATAAAAACCGCAGACTGTCCGGTTGTCTTTGAGCCGATGAAGAAGGACGGTCCGCTCGGTTTTTTTAGTCGGCAAACCAAAGACATTCACATCAGCGAATCGCTAAGCCCGGCTCAGACGATCAACGTATTGGTACACGAAATCGCACATGCAAAGCTCCATGATGACCTGGAACAAATTAAGGCTCGAGACGCGAATAAGAGCACGCGAGAAGTGGAGGCCGAATCGGTGTCTTTTGTCGTTTGTGAGCGTTTGGGCCTCGATACCTCTCAAAACAGTTTTGGGTACATAGCCGGATGGTCCAAGGACAAAGAATTACCGGAACTTAAAAAATCCCTTCAGATTATTGCAGATACATCAAGAGCAATCAGCGATCAGGTTCTGGAGCAACTCACGAAGAATCAAGAAAAGGCCCAAAGGGAGAATCTGGCGTGTCGAAAAAAGTAACCTCAATGTTATCGATCGTAATCATGATCCTCATTACATCGGTGATCGTGCGTGCCGATGCGACGGTAAGCATTACCCCCAAAGGGCTACCGAAAACCGATGCAACCATGGTGGTTACCTATTCCGGAGATATTACGGGGATTACGGTCGTTACTCCGGACGGACGATCGTTATATGGATCATCAAACGGCTCTGGCACGGCATCGGTGTATTTGGGGGATGCTCCGGCCGGAACGTATAAGCTGACCTTGCACGGGTCATTTACCACCCTTGCTCCGGTCATTATCGGGAACAGCGCTCCGACTGGAACTCCGACACCGACTCCGACCAGCACGCCAACCCCAACGCCCACCAAAACGCCCACGCCGATACCAACCAGTACGCCTACCCCGACGCACACACCAACATCAACCCCGACCCCGACGCAACCATCTACTCCAACGGTGACAGCGATTCCAACTCAAAACCCATCATCCGGACCGACACCATCTGTACCAACAATGGTACCGAACTCATCCGAAACAGAGGGGACGTCGGCGACAGCATCGGTGATCGAAAACCCAGAACAATCAGAGTCGGATATCACAATCGAGACAACAAACCATGCAGAAAGGATCGAAAGTGAAACCAATTCAACAACCGGCGATGAATGGGGGTGGTCGGAAGGATATGCGCCGGATGATCCGGATCAAACCAAACCACCGGGACGATCCATCCGGATTGATCCTAAGACTATTCTTTTCGTTTGTATTCCGATCGGCGCCCTGGCCTTGATCTTATTTCTCATAAAAAAAAGAGTGCCGCAGAAAATGATCGCCCGTCTATTCCGGAAAAAAGCGACACTGACCGAACAGGAAATACTCCTTAAGGAACTCTATCAGAAGCGTCTTGAGGCAGAAAAAGAAAGTCTGCTTAAAGATAGAAAAAAACGGAAGGGGACAAACGTCCCGACAAAAAAGGAGGACTAAAACAATGCAAAAACTTCAAGACTTTTTAGACAAGCTGCCGGATACCATTAAGCCGATCGCTACCGGTCTGGCAATAGTGTGCCTGGTCATTGCCGGTGTCATGTTTATGCTCGGTCGAAAGAAACGCGAAGAGGGAAAAGAAGTAGCAATGGGCGCGATTGAGGGCGTCCTTATCGTGAGTTTAGCCACATCTTTGGTTTCCTGGCTCGTTGCATTTTTGGCATAACCATCCTGTCTACCCGGAAGAGTATATGAGCTCTTCCGGGTAGCCTAAAGGAGGATTCAACTAATGGAATCAAAAGAAATATATAAGGATATGCCGTGGATTGCACAGTACCTTCAACTGGCGCAAATGTGGCTGGATCCCATTCGTCAAATCGGATGGTGGATCCTTATTGGTTTAGGGAAGGTTTTGGATACTATTTTTGAGGCGTATCTTAAGCTGATACAGATCAACATCTATGACATGATCGCTTCCTCTTTAGGGCGCGTGATAAAGGGTATTGAGGATCTGTGGCCGCTTGTACTTACGCTGTCGATTACGATCATGGGCATCATCATCATGATCACTTCAAAGAAGCGTAAAGACTTTGGAAACGGCCTTGCGGTTGCTGT